>JAYVEA010000032.1:0-18618 GCA_043749085.1 Chitinophagales bacterium | reverse complement strand
GAAGCGCAAAAAAATGCTTTAGTTGAAATTGACATTGCCTTCACAAAAAAAGATGTGTGCCTCTTGCACGGAATAACCAGTAGCGGAAAAACTCAGTTGTACGTTAAGCAAATAGAAAAATTCGTTAGAGAAGGCAAACAGGTTTTATACCTCCTGCCAGAGATAACACTAACGGCACAGATTATTCGAAGATTACAACTGAACTTTGGCGGCAATATTGCGATCTATCATTCTAAATTTAATAACAATGAAAGGGTAGAGCTCTGGAACAAAATTAAAACGGGCGAATTAAAAATTATCCTGGGAGCGCGAAGTGCTCTATTTCTTCCTTTTAAAGATCTTGGATTGATTGTAATTGATGAGGAACATGATCCTTCTTTTAAACAACAGGAACCTGCGCCCCGATACAATGCACGCGATACAGCGGTATTTTATGCGTCTCTTTTTCATGCGAAAGTTTTGATGGGAAGCGCGACTCCATCAGTTGAAAGTTATTATAATGCTTTGAAAAATAAATATGCGCTGGTTAACCTTACTGAAAGATTTGGTGGCTTAAAGTTGCCGGAGATAAAAATAATAGACACAAGAACTGTGGCAGCTTCCAAAAAAGGTAAAGTAATGATTTCTCCACAACTGAAAGCCGCAATGGAAGACGCGTTGAATAAAGGCAGGCAAATAATTCTTTTTCAAAACCGCAGAGGTTATGCGCCCTTTCTTATTTGTGGCACTTGCGGTTTTATCCCCCGTTGCGAAAATTGTGATGTTACTTTAACCCTGCATAAATATTCTAATAAGCTGCATTGCCATTATTGTGGCAATACTTATACAAAGTTGAATACTTGCCCCGCATGCGGGAGTGTAAATTGGATGGAAAAAAATTTCGGAACAGAAAAAATTGAAGAGGAACTTACCGTAGACTTTCCAAATAATAAGATTGCGCGTATGGACGTAGATTCCGTAAAAGGCAAAAATGCACACGATACTTTAATTAAATTATTTGAGCAACACCGTATCGATATCCTTGCAGGCACACAGATGGTGGTTAAGGGACTTGATTTTGAAAAGGTGAGTCTTGTTGGCATTCTTGATGCGGATGGCTTGTTGAGCTTCGCAGACTTCAGGGTCAATGAAAGAGCTTTTCAATTAATGGAACAGGTAAGTGGCAGAGCAGGCAGAAAAGGTGAAAGAGGAAATGTAATGATACAGGCCGCAAAAATTAATCACCCGGTTTTGCTATTTGTGCAGCAACATGATTTTAAAAGATTTTTTGATTTTGAAATTGAAAATCGCAAAAGATTTTTTTATCCTCCGTTCAGCAGACTGATAAAAATAATTTTGAAACATAAAATGAAAGAGGTGGTTACTGAGGCCGCTGATAGATTAGGCGATGCATTAAAAAAAGATATGAATGATTTTGTAGTTGGTCCCGCAGCACCTGTAGTAAACAGGATTCGAAGTTTATATCTAATGGATATTCTTATAAAATTACCAAAGGATTCAAACATGCTTCAGCAGTATAAAAAAGTAATTGCCAATCATTTTAATTTATTACATGCAGAAAAAAAATTCAGAAGCGTTGTTCTCATTGCCGATGTTGATCCGATGTAATTACCGGATTAATTCCATCATTTCTTTGTATTCGATAATATGTAAACCTGCATTAGTTTTTTTGCTTTCAGCTATCATAGCTTTGGCTACACCTATTGCATAAATGCTGTGATATTTTTGCAATGAACCCCAAAGAAAAGATGATATAAGTTTAATTGATCCTTGTAATATATTTTCAAATGGTCGGTGTTCATTCCTCTTCCCTAATAACATTGATGGCCTGATAATACTGATACTATTAAAAGGAAGTTGTTTAACAGTATCTTCAGTTTTACCCTTAAGACGTAAGTAAAAATTTGATGAAGAAGCATCAGCCCCTACAGATGATACTATCAGGAATTTTTTGAAGCCATTTGTAATTCCGATCCGTGCTGCATTTACGGGAATATCATGATCTATTTTTTCATAGGCTGCTTTATCTCCATTTACTTTTTTTTGTGTTGTTCCAATGCAACTGAAGATCACATCTCCTTTTCCAAACTTAATGCTATAATCATTTATATTATTAAAGTCTACAACTACCTGTTGTAGTTTTGGATGATTGAATTCTAATTTTTTTCTAACTAAAACTCTTACTGTAACAAAATAGTTATCCTTTAGCAGTTCTTCTACAAGATGACTACCTATTAGCCCTGATGCGCCAATTACTACAGCTGTCTCTTCATTCATATTTGTAATTTTGTTGTTGATTATGCAAGTTCAACAAAATTATCCGCTCAAAAAATATAACACGTTCGGCATAGCTGCTTGTGCAGAATATTTTAGCACATTCACTTCCATAAATGATTTGAAGCAATTGTTACTGACAACAGCCAACAAACAACAGGAAACTTTAATCCTTGGCGGCGGAAGCAATATTTTATTTACAAAGAATTATAACGGACTTGTTCTAAAAAATGAAATAAAAGAAATTCATACTGTTCATGAGGATGAAGACCGTGCTTATGTAAGAGTTGGGGCCGGGGAGAACTGGCATCAGTTTGTATTATATTGTATTAAACATAATTTTTCAGGAATAGAGAATCTCTCATTGATCCCTGGGAATGTCGGGGCTTCACCAATGCAAAATATAGGTGCTTATGGGGTTGAGATAAAAGATGTTTTTTATTCACTGGAAGCATATCATTTAAAGGAGCAACGAATTACAAATTTTACTTTGAACGATTGCGAATTCGGATACCGCGATAGTGTTTTCAAAAAAAGATTTAAAGATCAATTTGTTATTCTCAGTGTAACCTTCCTGCTTAATAAAAAACCTCAATACAATATTTCTTACGGAGCCATAAAAGATGAATTAGAAAAGATGGGAGTGAGAGACCTGAGCATTCAGGCTATTTCACAGGCAGTTATTAATATTCGCACAAGAAAATTACCTGATCCTAATGTTATCGGTAACGCAGGAAGTTTTTTTAAAAACCCTGAAGTAAGAGGGCACGAATTCCACGAAATAAAACGAATTCATCCTGGTATAATTGGGTATGATTTACAAAATGGAAATGTAAAGCTTGCCGCAGCATGGCTTATAGAGCAATGCGGCTGGAAGGGTTATAGAAAGGGAGATGCAGGCTGCCATGAAAAACAAGCATTGGTTTTAGTGAATTATGGCAATGCTTCCGGTAAAGAAATTTATGACCTGAGTACAGAAATAAAAATAAGTGTAAAAGAAAAATTTAATGTTGATCTGGAAAGGGAGGTAAACATTATTTAAAATCCTCATCATCCAATTCTTCTTCACTGAATGATCTTGTACCAAGATTCAACATACTTCCCATCAGGTCTTTGAATTCAATTTTACCTTCTACCACTTTTTTACTTATAAGAGAATGTGTTGCCAATCCGTGTAAAACAAATTCCATCAACAAAGCATTCTCCTTTGCGTTGGCATTTGGGAAATATTTTTTTACAAGACCATAGAGCCCATCTACTTTGTAAAGTAATTGCACTTTGTCATCATCTTTACTTTCAAAAAAAACATTCAGATGATTTCCTGCATCAAACCAACGTGTGATAGCCCTGTAAGGATTTTCATCAGCAACACCTGTTGTTGTTTTTTTCTTTTTGAATGTATCAGGATTTGGAAAATATTTTGCAAACTGTGTGCGGATCGCTTTCTCCATTAAATTATAGGCAACCTGGTACGGACCTTCCTGCTCACCTTCATATACTAATTCAATTTTACCAGTTATAGATGGAATGATACCTGTAAGATCGCTTATCCAAACCTGCGTTTCTTTTTCTTTATTAATAATTGCCCTTCTCTCTGCCGCACTAATTGCATTTTCATACGCAGCAATGGTAAGTCTTGCAGATACACCACTTTTTTTATCAACGTATTCACTGGCTCTTGCTTCAAATGCAACCTGCTCAATTAACCGCTTAACAAGATCACTAACCTTTACTTTCTTTGCCTGGTCCGCATGTACTCCGGCTTCCTGCTCAGTTATTAATAAAGATGTTTCTATGGATGAAGGATAGTGCGTTAATATCTGGCTCTCGATCCTGTCTTTTAATGGCGTAACAATAGCACCACGATTTGTATAATCTTCAGGGTTTGCTGTAAATACAAATAAAATATCAAGCGGCAATCTTAATTTGAATCCTCGTATCTGCAGATCGCCTTCTTCTAAAATATTAAAAAGAGAAACCTGTATCCTTGCCTGCAGATCAGGCAATTCGTTTATCACAAATATGCCGCGGTTGCTTCGTGGAATAATTCCGTAATGAATAACCCTGTCATCTGCATAGCTCAATTTTAAATTGGCAGCTTTTATAGGATCAATGTCACCTATAAGATCGGCAACACTAACATCAGGCGTTGCTAATTTTTCCCCGTAACGTTCGCTGCGATGCAGCCAATTAATTGGTGTATCATCTCCTTTTTCCTGCAATAAATTTCTTGCATAACGGCTTAGTGGTGCAAATGGATCATCATTTACTTCGCTACCTTCTATAATCGGAATGTATTCATCAAGCAGGTCAGTCATCTGCCTTGCCATTCTTGTTTTTGCCTGGCCACGCAATCCTAAGAATAAAATATTATGGCGGGATAACAATGCTCTTTCCGTATCAGGGATCACAGAATCTTCGTAACCAAGAATGCCCGGAAATGTTACTTCCTTCTTACTTATTTTTTTTATAAGGTTTGCACGAATTTCTTCTTTAATGCCTTTAGAAATATATCCGCTCTTTTTTAATTCACCTAATGTTTTTATTGTCGTGTCTATTGTCTGAACCATGATTTGGGTGGATTTATAGATTAATAGGATTAGGATTAAGAATATACTTTTGATTTTCTATTCTTTTAAATTGAAGGCTGATAGAACCGAAGTTAAGAAGCAGACCTATCTGCATATTATATGCTTCTAAATAATTTTTGGCTTGCGCTAAATGAACATTTTCTAATTGAATTAGTGCTTTTATTTCTACCATAATTTTTTCTTCTACGAAAAAATCTACACGTCTTTCACCTATTTGTCTGCCTTTGTAATAAATTGGCATACTTAACTCTCTTGCAAATTTTAAACTTGCATTTTCAAATTCAATTTCTAAAGCTCTTTGGTAAATTACTTCCTGGAATCCATTTCCAAGAGCTGCATGTACTTTCATAGCAGCTCCAATTATTTTTTCTGTTATCTCTTTATATTTATATTCTTTCTGTTCCATTTCTTTTCTAATTAATCTACTTAATCTCCCCAAATCATGGTTCAGACTAATAAACTGTTTTTCTTTTCCCGCTTTCAAAATCTTTGAAAATAAAAGCACCTAACCTGTCTAATGAAGCGAAGAATGCCTTGCCATTATTTGTTTCAGTAAACTCTGTTACAAACCGCTGCAGGTAAGGATCGCTGGCTATCATAAATGTTGTGATGGGTATTTTTATTTTTTTGCATTGTGCAGCAAGATTCATGCACCTGCTTAAAATTCTTCTGTCTACACCAAAGCTATTTTTATAATAACGCTTTCCAACTTTTAAGCAGGTTGGCTTGCCATCGGTTATCATGAAAATTTGTTTGTTGGGATTTTTTCTTCTTCTTAAAATGTCCATTGCAAGTTCCAAACCGGCGACTGTATTAGTATGATAAGGGCCAACCTGCAAATATGGAAGATCTTTTATTTCAATTGACCATGCATCATTTCCAAACACAACAATATCCAAAGTATCCTTAGGATATTTTGTGGTGATTAATTCGCTCAGAGCCATGGCAACTTTCTTTGCCGGCGTTATCCTGTCTTCACCATATAATATCATTGAGTGAGAAATATCAATCATTAGAACAGTTGATGTTTGTGCTTTAAAATCTGTTTCTCTAATCTCAAGATCATCCTCATGCATTTTAAAGCTGTCGATGCCATGATTTATCTGTGCATTACGAATGGATGCAGTGAAATCTATTTGCTCTAATGTATCGCCAAATTGAAATGGTCTGGTTTCAGGATTTATCTCATCTCCACCACCGGGTTTAAAAGTATTATGATTACCCTGCTTTGTTTTTTTTAGCTTACCAAAAATTTCTTCCAGGCTTCTTTTTCTTATTCCCTGTTCTGTTTTTGGTGTTATTTTAATTTCACCATTTTGTTTATTCTCATCAATATATCCTTTGTCTTTCAGGTCTTCAATAAAATCACCGATACCGTATTCTTCATTCGTAAGATCATATTCTTTGTCCAACTCTGTAAGCCAGCTCAATGCTTCGGCTACATCTCCATTTGTATAAGTAAGCAATTGCATAAATGCATCAAGTAACTTTTCAAAGGAAGATTTTCCATTCTGATCAGGATTGTATTTTGAAAAATTATGACCAAGCATAAAAGAATTACTGATTTGTGATTTGATGATTTAGATTGACTTCAATCTTTATAGAAGTGTAAATTTACGAAAGAAATATTCTTGCAGATTTTAGTGGTTGTTAAATGTATAGAACCATGATTTGGGTAGATTATTAGATTAAATAGTTCAAAGTTTATTTTCAAACCTTAATCTAATTAATCTTTTTTAAATCTCCCCAAATCATGGTTCAGATAACTTTATTTCTTTTTTGGGTTTATTACATCTGCTTTATTTGTATCCTCGGGCTTTAAGTTATTAATAACCGGTTTTTGTGTTTCCGGATTTATAACCGGCTTTGGAGTTTTAAAATATTGCTGCATTTGCTGCAATTGTTGCAACATTTGCATCACCCTTTGATTGTCGGTAGCAAGCGCTCCCTGTTTATCTTCATCAAGTGCATTAAAATATGCCAACTCCTGTTCAAGATCTTTGCGTATGCTTGCATAAACTTTATCAGCCAAAACAGTATCACCGGCTTTATATGCGGCTAAAAGAAACTGGCTGGATATCTGGTCATGTCTTTGATCACGCGATACCATTCCATAAGGGAAATTTTCCTGTAACATCATCTTATCACAGCGTTCCAATAATTTTTTAGCATCGCCGTTTCTTCCATTATCTGATAAACTAATTGCTGCTAATGCATACTGCATCCTGATAGTATTAAGATGCCTGCGGTTTTCTTCATCATAATAAACACCATGTTTATCGGCATTGCCAAATACAAATTTGTTAAGCATTTTATCTACTACCCAATTGCGGTTAACATCACCATTTTTTACAGGTACAAGTCGATACGTTAAACCATCCGTTCTTAAATAGGGCTCAAAGCCTAACTCATTATAAGGTGATGTAAAATATATTGGACGTTTCCACTTATTGGCTGCAATAATATTAAGTATCGCAGCATCATTTTTACCAATAACATTTTTTGGGATGGTGAAGGTAAGATCACTTACTACACTGTCATTAAGGTTTACCGTTCCGTTCTTACGAACAAGATCAACATCAACCGGAACTTTTACATTTTTAGTTGGGTAGATATTGAGATATTCTTCCTGGCCCTGCGGTAAATACATTCTATTTGGATCATCACTTCCTGCATAATCTTTAAGGAGCGTATCAAGACTGATCGGCTTGTTTTTGTCAACTGTTGCTCCCGGCAGTTCTGGAAAGAAATAAACAGCATCTCTTTTACTTCCCATTATCTGTTCCGGTGTCCATATCAGATCTATAGGATCACTTTGATTTACTTTATATCTTAATTGGTTAATGTACCAATCAGTTCCTAACAGACTTGAATTAATTACACGAATATCCCTGCGTACACCTTCCACTTCCTGCGCATACCATAAGGGGTATGTATCATTATCACCAAACGTTATAAGAATGGCATTGGGTGCACAGCTCTCTAAATAATCAATTGCAAGATCTCTTGCTAAAACTTTCTTACTGCGGTCATGATCGTCCCATTCCTTGCTTGCCATTAATATCGGAACGGCCAATGTACATACTGCAGCTGCAACATATCCTGCCATTTTGTTATCCATAAATTTACTGAACTGTTCTTTTACGAATAGCACGCCTAATCCTATCCATATGGCAAATGCATAAAAAGATCCTACGTAGGCATAATCCCTTTCCCTTGGCTGGTTCCCTGCCTGGTTAAGATAAAATACAACGGCAAATCCTGTAAAAAAGAAAAGAAGACCGACGACCAATGCATCTCTTTTATCTTTTTTATATTGATATATTAAACCAAGTATTCCTAAAATTAATGGGAGAGCAAAAAGACTGTTATTTGCCTTATTGTGTTTTAAACTATCAGGCATTTTACTTTGATCTCCGAGCCTGATATTATCTAAAAAAGAAACCCCTGTTTTCCAGTTACCATCTCTCCTGTTGCCAACATCAATCCCCTGTATGTCATTTTGCTTTCCTGCAAAGTTCCACATAAAATACCGCAGGTACATCCAGTTGGTTTGATAGCCTATAGCAAATTTTATATTATCACCCATTGAAGGCTTTCCTTGATACTCCCCGGTTTTAGGATCTTTAGTAACATTATCAGTAAACCCCAGATAATAATCTGCATGCCCCTGGTCGTTACTTGCATCCCACATCCTTGGTAAAATATGTTTGTCTTCAGGCGCATACTCTGTCTCATATCTTCTGCCCTTTTTTTCATATTTATCTTTTCCTTTTACATAGGTATCTACAGGTTTTTGTTCGGTTACCTCTGCAGTAAAATCCTGTCCATATAAAATAGGCCAGTCACCATATTGCTCACGGCTTAAATAGCCAACAAGACTTACAGGGTTATCTACATTGAACATATCAACCGCGGGATCTGCATTGGAGCGAATAAGAGTGGTATAATAAGTAGAGAAGCCAAGAAGGATAAATGCAAAACTCCACATTGCTAATTTTAAAAAGTTCCAGTTTTTTTTGTAGGCAACCCTGATTGTAAAAAAAATCAGCACGCCCATTAAAACAAAGAAAAATCCGAAGCCAAAGAAAAACGGCATTCCAAGTGAATTTTTGAAGAATATATCAAACTGGCCTGCCAGTTTAATTGACCATTGAATAACCGGTATCTGTACAATACCTGTAACAAGACAACCCATCAAAAAAGCATAAATGGTTCCTTTGCGTGTAACCTTATATCTTTTAAAATAGTAGATCATTACAATGGCCGGTATAGTAAGCAGGTTTAGCAAATGCACACCTACCGCAAGTCCTATCAGGTAAAATATTAAAATAAGCCAACGATCTGCCCGTGTAAAATTTCCCTTTATGCCTTCTTTTTGTTCCTGCGTTACCTCATGTTCCCATTTTAATATTGCCCAAAATACAATAGCAGTAAAAAAAGAAGATAATGCGTACACCTCACCTTCAACAGCGCTGTACCAGAACGAATCAGAAAAAGTATAGGCGAGAGCGCCTACAACACCTGCTGCCATTATGCTGAAAAGCTGATTAGCGGTAAAATCATTTTCATGATTCTGAACGATCTTTCTTGCGAAGTGGGTAATACTCCAGAATAAGAATAGTATGGTAAATCCACTGGCTAATGCACTCATTGTATTTACGCCAAGCGCTGCATGATGTGCATCGAGAGGGATAGTGAATATCCTGCCAAGCAAAACAAAAAGAGGAGCTCCGGGAGGATGTGGAATTTGCAGCTTATAAGCACTGGATACAAATTCGCCGCAATCCCAAAAACTGCCTGATGCTTCCATCGTCATTAAATAAACAGTGGATGCAATAAGGAAAACCGCCCAGCCGGTAATGTTGTTGATTTTTTTAAAGCTCATAGTTTGGTTTTTACAAAGAGCAGCAAATATAAAACTATGATGCTTAGAAATACAACCGCTTAAATTATTTTGTTTAAAAAGGAATGTTAATAGTCAATGAACAATTGGCAACAGGCAATTGACAATATTCAATAATCAATAATTACTTTTATGCATCCATGAAAAAGGCTTTTATCCAATTACATGTTGCTGTTTTTTTAGCAGGGTTTACGGCAATATTAGGGAAGCTGATAACCCTGCAGGAAGGCATGTTAGTGTGGTACAGAATGCTGATAACAGCAATTACTTTACTGGCGCTTTTGTATTTTAGAAAAGAACTGCAAAGATTATCCTTAAAAAATACTTTTAAGTTTTTTGGAGTAGGTACTATTGTCGCATTGCATTGGGTAACATTTTATGGAAGTATAAAATATTCCAATGTTTCCGTATCACTTACATGTCTTTCTGCTATTGGTTTTTTTACTGCGTTTTTAGATCCGTTAATTATGAGAAGGAGAATTGATTTTACAGAAGTTTTTTTAGGCGCCCTCGCAATTGCCGGTATCTATTTAATTTTTGATTTTTATCCGCAGTATAAACTGGGAATTTTATTTGGAATTATTTCAGCATTGTTGGCAAGTCTCTTTCCCATTTTTAATAAACATCTCCTAAAAACATTTCCTGCAAAAACCGTTACGCTGTACGAAATGTGTGGCGGGTTTATCGCCCTTACGTTTATACTGCCTTTATATTTAAATCTTTTTCCTGCACAATATTATTTACCTACGGTAAACGATTGGCTTTGGTTACTCTTACTTTCCTGGGTTTGTACTGTCTTTACTTTTATTCTTGCATTAAATGCTTTAAAAAAAATATCGCCTTTTACTGCAAACCTTGCTTACAATCTTGAACCGGTGTATGGCATTATCCTCGCTTTTATAATTTTTAATGAAAATAAATATTTAAGTGAGGGGTTTTATTATGGATTGGGTTTAATACTGCTGGCAGTGATATTGCAGATGCTAAGGGTTGTATTGAAAGTAAGAACTGATAAAAATATTGATATGGAAAATAAATTTCTTAATACATAAAAACTATGGCAACCCAGCCAAAAACCAGGCCCCAATTCCATGCAGTATTCCAATTATCCATAGGTTATATGACCTATGATATAAGATACCAAATATCAGTCCGATTAAAAACGTTGCTGCAATGGTCATATAATTACCATGATATAACTGGGAAAGATGCAATGGTCCGAATGTAAAAATAATATTAGCCAGAATAATTGCTGTTGGGGCATCGTATCGGCGTGTTAGTTCGGTTTGAATAAATCCGCGATAGATCCATTCCTGGTAAAACCCCCATGATAAATAAAAAATAAAAGTAACCATCATCATGCCCCATCCATTCTCATGCAATGATGCGGTGAACTTATCTTTTGTAAAATAATAAAATATAAAAAAGCCGAGCGGTACAATTAAAATAAAATAAACTATTTCATAGGTGTTCCAGGTTGATAATTTTCTTAAACCAACATCTTTTAATTTAATCTGAAGAAATTTGGTTACTGCATAAACAAGGCCTAGTAAACCTATTGCAGTAATGCCTGTAGACAATATATCATTGTACCCTAAATTATTTTTATACAAAGTGATGGCAACTCTGCTAACTTCAAAAACCAAGGCAATAATTAACATATCTCTACCCTGTTCAGGATAATATAAGGGTTTTACCTTCTTATTGAAATACAATACTATTATAGCCCATGGTAACCTTACTGTTCCATCTGGTTTTAAGAAAATTCTATTGCTCACTGCAGTTATTTTTTTTGTTAAGATATAGCGTTTTTATAGAATAATAATTTTGTTATAAATAGTTCTTTTTAAACAAAAAAGAATACTATCTTATAACAATATCCGTTTTAGAGCTTTATTGTATATTTGAGAACCTTAATGAAAATTACATCTTACATGAATTGTTGCCTTGAAATCAGGTCTAAGAGCCATTCTCATTTATCTATTATACTCTTTTGTAAAAGTATCATGGCGATTATATCGCTACTCATTATTACTTCTTTTTTCTCTCCCTGTTTTTCACAAGGACATCCTGCTACTGATGATGAATTTGTTGGTTCTTTTGCAAGTTGGATAAACGTTAAA
This sequence comes from Chitinophagales bacterium, assembly GCA_043749085.1. Lineage (GTDB taxonomy): Bacteria > Bacteroidota > Bacteroidia > Chitinophagales > Chitinophagaceae > Ginsengibacter. The sequence continues at coordinate 6,724 of JAYVEA010000032.1, read as the reverse complement.
ACACAATATGGAGCCATAGGAGATGGGGTTACTGATGAAACGGCCTCATTGCAGGCAGCATTTAATGCTATTGGTAATTCAAATAGTACTTCAAGTGTTGTTTATCTGCCTGCAGGTACATACAAAATTTCCGGTACATTAACCATGAATTATAAAATGAATGTCTCAATTATCGGGGCAGATCCGGCAACAACTAAAATTATATGGGGTGGTGCGAATGGTGGAACTATGATGCTAATAGATGGTACAGCTTACTCCCGGTTCAACCGTATTACATTTGATGGTGCAAGTTCGGCCGCAATTGCTGTTGATCAATCATGGAACGGAGCTTTAGGTTATTTTGATACAGGCAATGAATACGCCGATGATGAATTTAAAAATGCCGGTATTGGTATTCGTGGGGGACATTTAGGTTACGGGTTTGCAGAAACTGCAATTATGCGTTGTAAGTTCACAAATAATACAACAGCCGGAATTACATTAGGCAATTTTAATGCACTCGATGTTTGGGTATGGCATTCCATTTTTGAAAATTGTGCAGTTGGTATAACCAATAATAATACAACCAGCAGTGCAGGAAATTTTAAAGTGTATAACAGTATTTTCAGGAACTCTACAACAAGTGATATAGTTATTGGTAATACCGGTGAATTTGCTTTCCGGGATAATACATCAACCAATTCTCAAATGTTTCTTAAGGCTACCTATAAAACTTATTCCTGCCATATTACACTTCAGTCAAATACCATTATTGATCCGGTTGCTAATAAAGCCATTGATATTCAGGATCAGGGCCCTGTTATATTACTTGATAATATTATTCGCTCACGTGCCGGTGCAACAGTACCAGTTGTATCGTACAGTGCATTTCCCAGTGGCGATTTTTTTTCTATGGGAAATACTTTTACAGTTGCCAATGCAATTCAATCAACCGGAAGAAATATTATTTATGATAAGTCTGTTGTTTCAGCAGGTAGTTTAAATACGCTTGCAGAACCTACCCTGCCGGGTACACAACCGAATTTAAACCGTACAATTTTAGAAGTGCCGGCAGGAGCCAATGTTTCCGCTATCCAGGCTCTTATAGATCAGGCTGCACTTTTAACCGGTACAAGACCGGTAGTGCATTTACCTTTTGGGATATACAATATTCAAACAACGCTTTATATTCCATCAGGAAGTGATATGCAAATTGTTGGAGACGGGTATGGGGAACTATATCCAACATGGCTTTGGTGGACAGGCGGATCAGCCGGGCCTGTTATAAGTATTGCCGGGCCAAGTAAGGTAACTTTTAGAGATATTTCAATAAACGGAAATAACCTGGTCACAAATATTGTGATGTCAAATATTGATCAGATTAATTCCAGGATATTCATGCATGAACTTGAAGTTAATCTTAATGCAAATGGTTTATTAGTTAATGGGTTAGATAATACACTTGTTCTTGCTTATAATTCCAGAGTTTCACAAACAAGCGGCAAAGCTATTAATGTAGTTGGTGGTTCACTTGCAGCAAGTGGTAATCCTCAACAGGGAAGAACAATTATGTACGGTGGTCTTGAATGGGAAAATAATCTTAGCCATGAAGTAACCAATGCAGGTAACCTCTTAATAAGAGATGTTTGGTACGAAAGTTTAAATAATGGTCCCTATTTAAATTTAACAGGTAAAGGCACATTTATAATGGAAGGAGGTAGTGTAGCTTCACCGAGGGCAACATCAATACCTCAATTGGGTATTTCAGGTTTGTCAGGCAATGCAACATTTGTAAATAATTATTTCCAGGATAGGATAGCAATAAGTGGCAATGGATCTGCCACAAAAGTTTTAGGATTGGGAACATTATTCGGCGATAATACATTGCCGGTATCATCTCCAACTACCAGTTATGTAGAAAATACTACTTCCCCTGCAGGGGATATTCGGAGTTTTAATGCCCGATCATTTAATAATCCCAATTTAGCTACCCCACGTTCCGGAAGTTTTGCGGTTGATAATATTGGAACAACAGATTCAGCTTTTATTGCAACAATGATGATACCATTAAGAAATGTACATGCTAAGGTATTAACATCATTGCCTGCCGGTGTTACTGACGTCCGTTTTTACAGGGTATGGTTATATAAAGGATTAAAGGGACTTGATATTGAAGGAAACGGAGTTGCATTGCCTGTAAAATTTGTATCAGTATATACTGAATGCAATAACGGAAATATTTCTATTTCATGGAAAACTGCACAGGAAAACAGATTGAAAAAGTTTGATATTGAAAGAAATGATAATGGCAATGCCTGGAAAGTAATAGGAAGTATTAATACTAACAGCAACAGCAGTTTACAAAATAATTATAGTTATAACGATAATTATAATAGTGCTAACAGCATCTATAGAATTGTAGCCTATGATATTAATGGAGTAAAAAATGTTAGTAATGTATTTAAGGTTTCCTGCTCGTTTGTTACTGGAACTTTTTTAATTTATCCTAATCCTGTTAAGGGACCGGCTAATATAGCCATTACAACAAATGAAGCAGTTGTTATTAAATTAGAACTTTATGATAATAAGGGAGCACTTGTTCGAAGATCCCAGGCTAATTTATTATCCGGAAACAATAAGCTATCAGTAGATATGCAAGGCCTTGGTAATGGTAGTTATACTTTAAAAGCTATCTGGGGAAGTAATGTAAAGGTAAATAAACTGGTAAAAATAGATTAGGGTAGAAACAATATTCATAATCTATAAACGTTATCAAAAAGGTTAGAGGCGATAATTTCGGAACAACTTTAAAATCCAAATATGCTAAGAAACCTTATCCTTCCGTTAGGCATTTACCGGCTAAAAACAAAAATGCATGCAATTGAATTCCGGATCAATAAAATGGAATCTCAGGACTATCTTAATCTCCAGGGTAGAAAGGAGCTTGCACAAATGAAAAAAATGCTTGCCCATCTGCATGAGCAGGAAGCGGCTCTTCATTTTTCTTTAAGCATATAATTTTTTCTGGCCGGTTACTCAGGCATTTTAATAAGCAATTGTATTTCACTAAGCAATTCTGCCAAGGCAAAGGGTTTCATTATATAGCCATCAGCACAGTCATCATCATAGGCTTTTGAAAGCTTATCATGTGCGCTAAGCATAATCACAGGTATCGTTTTAGTTTGTTCATTTTGTTTTAATTCCCTGCAAATTTCACGGCCATTCAAAGCCCCCAAAGAGATATCAAGAATTATAAGATCCGGTTTATCTTCTACTAATATTTGTTGAATATCTTTCCCGTCAGAAATTAAAACCCTGTATCTTTTTATTTCCAAAAAGTGTCTTGTAGCTTCTGCAAGATCTAAATTATCTTCTACGATCAGTACAGTTGGTTTATTGCTCACGCTAGATAGTTTAGGAGTGTAACGAAGGTATACTATTTATAAAGTTATTGTTATAGAAGTTAATTACATTTAGCGTAAATATTTACAATGACATCTACCCATAAAGTACCTAAAAAGATCACCGCAGGTTTAGCTATTATTTTCCTGCTTCCGCCATTATACATTTTTGGATTATGGGCAAAAATATTTGGGCAGGATATAACGCCTGCACAAAAGATCGGGGAATTTACTGATCATTTTCCTTCTCCTTTAAATGATTATAAAACGATAATGTATATCTCGATTGCCTGCTGCCTTGCAGCTATGGTATTGGCAGCTAAAAGCTTTAAGCAGCCTTTGCTTTCTTTACGAATAGCAATGTGGCTTACTGTGATGATTGCTGCTCTGATTTTCTTCCTTAATGTATTTCAGCTCATCTAACACAATACTGGCTTTTAATTTGTGGGCTTAAGTGCAGGAATAATTTATGTTATTCCGAATTATATTTTTCATTTTAATATGATTTTATGAAAAAAATATTAATAATTAATAATAATGTTGATACTATGCATCTTTTAAAAGGATGGCTGGAAAAAAAAGATTACAAAGTAAAATTCACAGTACGTGAGCAGGAAGTGCCGGATATAAATAATGAATTTGCTCCTGACCTGCTTTTAATAGACGTTCATCAGGTTCATGTTCTGGAAGAATTAAAATCTCTGGTTCATTCAAAAGAAATACCTGTTATTTTAATGACAGGGAATACCGTGATCGATCATCATAAATTTATAAACCTGGTAGATGATGTGATAGAAAAACCTTTCAATCCAAAACTGCTGGAGAAAAAGATAGGTAAGTTTTTAGAAAAAACGGTGTAGCTTATTTGTATTCATATTGAATGCTTCCTAACAGCCTTCTTTCTTTTGAGTAACATTTTTCGCTTTCACGTAATCTCTTGTTATTGTAAGTGTATTTCCAGATGAAGTAATTACTAATATTATCTTCTGTTGATATCATCTGTTTTATCTGCCCCTGCGGATTGTATTCATACATATAATCGGGCAGTAAACGCTTTGCTCTTTCATTATAATGCACAACGTCGGTAAGGTGGTTCTTATCATCATAATAATAAAAATATTTTCTTCCTTTTTTACCTCTTATTATTTCCTCTTCATCAATAACATTTCCTTTATCATCAACTATAAAATTTATTGTTGATACATCTGCATTATTTTTTCTTCTTATCATTTTCTCAGGCTTACCGGTTGCATTATAAATGTATTGGTGCGTTTCGGTAATGCCACCTGCCTCATCATTTGCTTTGGTAAAATTGGTGATCCTGATGATTCGTCCCCTGTTATCATATTCATATTCCGATCTGGACAAAGAAGTTTGTGAGCTGTCAATAGTTTTTGTAAGCCATCCTCTTTCATTATAATAAGAAACCAGTAAAGATTGTTGAGTGATATTAGAACGTGAGATCGTTTCTGATTTAGTGAAGCTCCTGTCTATTCTTCTCTCGCAAAAAAAATCTTCACTTGGTTCCCCGTCATCTTCAAAACTTTTTACGGCAACAATTCTTATGTTCTCATTTTTTATAATAGCAAATTCTTTTATAAGCTGTTGGTTTATCCACATGTCCTTATAAAAATATTGAGCATTTGTTCCCGTTGAAAGAACGGTCAATAATAGTAATGCAGCAATTTTTTTTGTGTAAAAGCGGATCATTTTTAAAATTGGATTTATCTGGAAAATAAATAATATGGATTTGATTGTAAAATATACCAATAATAATGGTATGCAGATTTTCTTTGCTATTTTTAACCAGATTTTATATAACCAAACAACAGCATCTTGTCACACCTTCCTCAACGAAAAGAGAAAAATTGTTTGAATTGCGGCACTGAGGTAATGGGCAGGTTTTGCCATAATTGCGGACAAGAAAATATAGAACCAAAAGAAAGTATCTGGCATTTGATCTCTCATTTCTTCCAGGATATTACCCATTTTGACGGAAAGTTTTTTACCTCTTTAAAAGACCTGATTCTTAAACCCGGTTTTTTATCGAAAGAATACATGATGGGAAGAAGAGCCAGCTACCTTAATCCCATCAGGATGTATTTATTTACTTCTGCAATCTTTTTTTTAATCTTTTTTTCTTTGTATGCAATAAACGAAAAAGACTTAAAAGCCGGTAAAGTATTTTGGGGAAAAACAGAAGAACAAATAAATAAGATGGACTCTGCACAACTTAATGAATTCACAAAAAAAATAAACAATGGTAAACCATTAAGCCGGGCAGAAATGCTAAAAAGAATAGATACAAGTGGTTTTAATATAGCTCCGGGAAATTTTCGTTCGCGGCAACAATATGATTCATTTTTAAAAGCCGGAATTAAAAAGCATAACTGGATTGAAAGACAATTGGTTTATAAAAATATTGATTTTCATGAAAAGTATGGTTCAAATGGAAGAGCGATACTTGCCGCTCTTCTTAACAGGTTCATGCATTCCTTACCTCAAATGCTTTTCGTATTGTTACCCTTATTCGCTATTATTTTAAAATTGGTTTATATAAGGCGAAAACAATTTTATTATGTTGATCATGTGATCTTCACCCTTCATTTATACATATTTATTTTTTTGGTAATGTTGGTAACATTTGGCCTGGCAAAGCTTAGAGGTATACTGCATTGGGAGTGGCTGAGATTTATTGCTGCAATATTTATTCTCGGTATTTTTTTTTATTTCTATAAAGCTTTGCGAAATTTTTATAAACAGCGTCGTGCTAAAACAATTTTAAAGTACTTTATACTGTTATTGTTATTTCTGATAACAACTGTATTAATGTTTATCTTATTCTTATTTCTTTCATTGTTTGGTATATAATAATATGTCACAAAATATAAATGCTGATCTGCAACGTTTGGTTGTTATAATGAACGAGCTCAGGGAAAAATGCCCATGGGATAAAAAGCAAACCATACATACCCTGCGCCAGCAAACTATTGAAGAAACTTTTGAACTTGTTGATGCAATTACAGATAAAGACTGGCAAGGAATAAAGGAAGAATTAGGAGATGTTTTATTGCATATCATTTTTTATTCTAAAATTGGTGAAGAAGAACAGCAATTTACTTTGCAGGAAGTGATCGATGGTATTTGTAAAAAGTTAATCGCACGGCATCCACATATTTACGGAGATCCCGAAAATTCGGGACAAGTAGTAAAAGTTAACAATGATGAAGATGTAAAAAGAAACTGGGAGCAAATAAAACTAAAGGAAGGCAAAAAATCTCTTTTAAGTGGGGTGCCCAAATCTTTACCTGCAATGGTTAAAGCCATGCGGTTGCAGGAAAAAG
>JAYVEA010000031.1:0-6552 GCA_043749085.1 Chitinophagales bacterium | reverse complement strand
TCCTTCACAGGCATTAGTCAGGCTGTCATTGATCTAATGGAGAAATAGGTTTGAATGCAAAAGGTAAAATGCACCAGGGTTTTTTAATTTTACATTTTACATTAATGAGAGGCTGGGAGCTATGCAACTCTACCAACTTCAAATTCCCGCTGTCAATTACAAACCTACTTGTCGGCAGACTGGTACGGTACAGAACCAAGGCTTGGCTGGTACACGAGCTTGTTGAAGTGCTTCATCATGTTTTTTATTTCTTCGGGCAGCCCAATGTCATTAAAGGGGGGTTATGTTTTGACGGAGCGTATCGTGCTCTGCCCAAGAAAATCGTACCAGACGCTACGATGGAACGTTAACAACCCCTTTATTGCGATCTTCTACCCATCAATTGTTCCGCTGTAACAAACATTTCCTTAACTTAATGACATTGTCGGGCAGCCTTTCAGCAAATTCTCAATCAATTTTTGTATATTTTTTTTAATAAAATTTACTAGAGATATAAATAAAAATTCTAAATTTATATACACAAAAATATAAAATCATGAAAAAATTAACGATTGCTGCTTTACTATTATTCTTTATTTCTTCCGCTGCATTGGCACAAACAAAATCTATGCACCACCATCACAAGCACATGAAACATCATGGTAAAATGCACAACATGTCTAAAAAAGAAGATATGAAAGAGGACAAAATGGAAAATAAAGAAATGAAGATGGATAAGAAAATGGATATGAAAATGGACAAAAAGATGGATAAGAAATAGGAAATCTAATAAAAAGCCAGTCTTCGGACTGGTTTTTTTATTTATCTAACAATCCTCCTTTTTAAGGGCACATACACAAATCCTTTCCACATCACTCAACGAAGTTGCAAATTCGCCCCATTTATAAACTTGTATTCTTAGTGGTCTCTAACCAAAGCTTTTCTAAATAATCAGTACATAAAACTTCCAACATTCTTTCCATAATTTCGCTGCCATGATTGGTTCGGAAATTCTTTTAAAAGCTTACCGCTTAATGTGTACTGCCAAAGCAATGGCCGACACTTACGAAGCTAACATGCAGGTTTGTAAATACGTTCATTCAACTTCCCGTGGGCATGAGGCAATTCAATTGGCAACAGCATTTAACCTGTTGCCCTGCGACTATGTTAGTCCATACTACCGTGATGAAAGCATGCTGTTGGGTTTGGGCTTTACACCTTATGAGTTAATGTTACAGTTGTTGGCAAAAGGCGATGATATTTTTACCGGCGGACGTGAATATTATTCTCATCCTAATTACAAAGGCAAAGACAAACCACAGATCATTCATCAGAGCAGCGCAACAGGCATGCAGGCAATACCAACCACAGGCATTGCACAGGGCATCCAATTTTTAGAGAATACAAAGTCTCCACTTTATAGAAATGGTGATGATGGAGAAGCCCCGATTGTAGTTTGTTCTCTTGGTGATGCAAGCATAACAGAAGGCGAAGTAAGTGAAGCATTCCAGTTTGCAGTTCTAAAACAATTGCCCATAATTTATTTGGTGCAGGATAATAATTGGGGCATCAGCGTAACGGCAGAAGAAGCCAGAACAATGAATGCATCACAATTTGCAAAAGGGTTTAAAGGTTTACAACGTCTCAGCATTGATGGCAGTGATTTTTTGCAGAGCTATGAAGTGATGCGGAATGTTGTAAAAGAAGTTAGAGACCATCGTAAACCTTTTTTAGTGCATGCAAGGGTTCCACTGCTGGGTCATCATACCAGCGGAGTAAGAAAAGAATTTTACCGAACACAGGAAGATCTTGATAAACATTTTATAGATGACCCCAATCCAAAGCTTCGCAAAAAATTAATTGATACTCGAATTTCAGAAGATGAATTAAAACAAATCGAAGATGAAGCAATAGAAGAAGTAGCACAACAATTTCAGAAGGCTGTAAATGCACCGGAACCAGATCCATCAAAAGTTGCTGATCATGTTTTTGTACCCACAACAGTTATTGAAGAAACAGGCGAACGTTCACCTGCAGGAAGAGAAAAAGTGATAATGGTTGATGCTGCACTCTTTGCCATTCGTGAAATAATGGAAGAATATCACGAAGCTGTATTGTATGGGCAGGATGTAGGACGTAGGCTGGGCGGAGTTTTTAGAGAGACCGCAACGCTTGGAGAACAATTTGGAGATGAACGTGTTTTTAATACTGCTATACAGGAAGCATATATTATTGGTTCTACTGTTGGCATGTGTGCAGTGGGGTTAAAACCGATTGTTGAAGTTCAGTTCGGCGATTACATTTATCCTGGCTTTAATCAATTGGTAACAGAAATTTCCAAGAGTTGTTATTTATCCTGCAGCAAATTCCCTGTTCAGACTGTTATTCGGGTACCTGTTGGAGCTTATGGCGGCGGCGGCCCTTATCATAGTGGATGTGTTGAAACAACATTGCTTTCCATCAAAGGAATTAAAGTTGTTTATCCATCTAATGCGGCAGATATGAAAGGTTTAATGAAGGCTGCTTTCCTCGATCCCAATCCTGTTGTAATGCTGGAGCATAAAGGTTTGTACTGGAGCAAAGTCCACGGCACTGAAGAGGCAAAATCTGTTGAGCCTTCTAAAGATTATGTATTACCTCTTGGGAAAGCAAATATTCTATTGCACGCCTTAGAAGAAAAAATAAAAAACGGAGAAACGGTTTGCATTATAACTTATGGCATGGGAGTGTACTGGGCCAAAGCTGCTGCAAAGAATTTCAGAGACCAAATCGAGATTGTGGATCTGAGAACATTATTTCCTCTTGATGAAGAACTAATTTTTTCTTCTGCAAAAAAACATGGAAAGTGTTTAGTGCTGACAGAAGAACAACAAAATAATTCATTTGCAGAGGCTTTGGCTGGAAGAATATCTAAGGAATGCTTTAAATTTTTAGATGCACCTGTTGAAGTTATAGGTGCTTTAAACTTACCTGCTGTCCCAATGAATATAGGATTGGAGAAAGCAATGTTACCCAATCCTGAAAAAGTAAGCGCTGTCTTAAAAACCTTGCTTGATTATTGATATAGTCTGAAGCACAATTCAGAAAAAATAAAAAATGGAAAACCAAACAAAAAATGAGATAAAATTTTTAGAAGGTCCGCAAAGCCGCTGGTACGATTTTAAATATACCATTAGTGTTTTTTTTGAATTCATAAAAGGCTTTAGGGCATTGCATTTTGTGGGCCCGTGTGTTACCATATTTGGTTCTGCAAGATTTAAAGAAGGCCATAAATATTATGAGCAGGCAAGAAGCCTTGCCGGCGAAATAGCAAAACTTGGATTTACAATAATGACAGGTGGAGGTCCCGGTATAATGGAAGCCGCCAACCGCGGTGCCAAAGAAGTTGGTGGACGAAGTGTGGGTTGTAATATTGTATTACCCATAGAACAGCATCCCAATCCATATCTTGACAAATGGGTGAACATAAAATTCTTTTTTGTGAGAAAAGTTTTGCTTGTAAAATATTCTTATGCATTTATGGTAATGCCCGGGGGCTTTGGAACGCTGGATGAATTTTTTGAAGCGATAACCCTGGTACAGACAAAAAAAATAAAAGGGTTTCCTATAATCATCTTTGATAAGGAATATTACAAAGAATTGCTTGAACACAATGAGCGTATGATGAAGGAAGGAACTATCTCTGCCAATGATCCGAGTTTGTATTTGGTTACAGATTCAATTGAAGAAGCAATAAATTATATCAAAGAAAAAAGTATTGTTGCTTTTAAGCTTCAATATGCAAAAGCACCAAAACCTTTTTGGGGATTTTTTGAGAAAAGTTTAAAAAAAGTTTCATCACTGCTTCCCCGTTAATTATAATCCTGCATAATAATCGTATCCTCTTTCATACCAGAAGTCAGGAGGTCGTTCATTGCTAAAAAATATACTTCCTATTCTTTTTAAATGTTTTATACCATACTTAAGAGGTATAATCAAACGCAGAGGATAACCTTGATTCATAGGTAATGGTTTACCATTCATTTCATAACATAAAAGTGTTTGTGGGTGCATGATAGAGGGCATGTCAATACCAACGTAATATTCTTTGTCAGGGGTAATCAACCCAACATAATTCACTTGTGTTTGAGAAGTAAGGTTATATTTTTTTACGAAGTCGGAAAACTTTACACCACCCCAGTGGGTGATCTGGCTCCAACCTTCAATACATTTAAAATCAAAAACAATTTCTGTTTTAGGTAATGCTTTTATTTCATCTATTGTAATAAATAAAGTATCTCCGGGAGCCCGAGCAACTTTTAATTTCCATGTTGATGGATCAAAGTCTTCGCTCATGCCGTCACTTCCGTTCACTCTTACATGGTGTACGGCAGCACTTACGGGAAAGGTTTTTGCAAGATGGTTGCTGCTGAAAAATTTTGAAAAAATGGCTTCATTATTATTTAAAATTTTTCGCAATGGCTTTGGTGTACCATTATCTTCAGGTTGTTTCTGAAGCCACTTCCAGCCTATAACCGCAAAAGCTAACATGACAATAAAAACAGAAAAAGAAATTATCGTTTTCTTTCTTAATTTTTTTTCTGAAACAAGCTCTTCTTTAAACGGCATCTGTTTTATTTATTGGTGGAGAAGCAGTACCCAGGTTTTCTTCTTTAGTGGTGGGAACTATATCAAAACCTGTCACCATTCCTCTGAAGTTGTTCCACCCTGCCAATATCACCTGGATAATATGTACAAGAAAAAATAAAGTAAAAAGAATGGTTAGAATAAAATGCTCTGCCCGTGCCCATTCATAACCGCCAAGCAGGTTACATAAAAAATTAAATTGGATGGGTTTATAAATAGATAAGCCGGTAAGTAATGAACCAATACCCAAAACAATTACACCAGTATAGGCTATACGTTGCGCAGCATTGTATTTTTTTTGAGGCGGTATGTTTTTTCTAATGTGGAGATCATGGAGAATTACCTGCCATGATTCTTTTAAACTTTTTTTGTTCGGAAAGATCAGTTTCCATTCTCCTGAAATGAATAAATACAGCACATACAAGAAGCCATTGATGGCGAAGAACCACATAAATAAAAAATGCAGGTTCATTCCTTCAGCCAGCCTGAAAGGAATATTAAAAGCCTTATTAAATGAATCAGGGAAAAATTTAAGAATGGTTTTATCACCCCAGCCAACCCTGTAAACATCGTTAGCCCAATAAATTAATAGTCCGCTCCAAACCATTACAGCCAGCACAGGAAAATTTATCCAATGGAACCAGCGTATTGCCAGCGGATGTTTTTTTATGATCTTCTTCATTGCAGTATTTAAAATACAGGCAATTTCGTAGGGAGCAGGTAGTAATTATAAAGTTATATTATTTAGTTTTTGCAAAATCAAATGATGCAGAATTCATGCAATAACGCAATCCTGTTGGCTTAGGTCCATCATCAAATACGTGGCCTAAATGAGCGCCGCAACGGCTGCATAGCACTTCTGTTCTTGCCATTCCAAGAGTTCTGTCAGTCTTTTCTAAAACATTTTGTTTTTTTATTGGCTGATAAAAACTTGGCCATCCGGTACCGCTTTCAAATTTTGTATCAGATGTAAATAATTCCTGTCCGCAACTACTGCATTTATAAATTCCTTTTTCATGATTATCCCAATATTTACCTGAATAAGGTCTTTCGGTCCCTGCCTTTCGGGCAACTTCAAATTGCTCAGCAGTTAATTGTTTTTTCCATTCAGCATCTGTTTTTACTACAGCAAAATTTTCCATCTTTTTTTTATTTTTTTGTGCACAGCCGGTTCCAATAAACAATATTGATATGATGGCTGTAAGAATAATTTTCATTTTGCGAATTTTTATTTAAGTAATTTACGTTGATTTTTTTTTATTGGTTTTTACTGATTGGTTAACGATAACTTAAAACAACTATAATGGGGGTTTGGAGGCAAATAGCGGAATATCTCTACATAAAAAAGAAAGATCCTAACCGGCCGCACAGTAAGTGGATAGGATATATGCATGGCATCAACCGGATTTCGATTTTTTTATTTTTAATTGCGTTGATCATTATTATTATAAAGTTACTCAGGCATTAACTCTTACCAGGTTATAAATTATATTAGCCGCATTTGCCGAAGCATTGCCACCCTTGCTCAATAAATTTTTGAGGTCTGAATAATCTTTCCTTATTTGTTGAATTCGGGTTTCATTCGTGAGCAGTTCGTGCAATTCGTGTTTTAGATTTTCGACTGTAAGATCATTTTGAATAAGTTCTTTAATAACTTCTTTATTCATGATAAGATTTACAAGACTGATGAATTTCAACTTTATTAATCGCTTTGCGATCTGGTAAGAAAGCCAACCTGCTTTATAACAAACCACTTCCGGAACTTCAAATAACGCAGTCTCCAATGTGGCAGTGCCTGATGTTACTACAGCTGCTTTTGACTGCATCAGGATTGAATATGTTTGGTCTGAAACCGTGCTTACATTTTTATATGATAACAGGAAAGAGTTATAAAATTCATCTGTAATTCCCGGCGCTTTGGCAATTATAAATTTATAATCAGGGAAA
>JAYVEA010000030.1:0-6567 GCA_043749085.1 Chitinophagales bacterium | reverse complement strand
ATTCTGCAATTAAAAGAGATGGCAGCCGTGAAAGTATTCCCTTATATGATGCAAATGGAATAAAAGCAGCTGCGGGATTTTCTTCGACTGTAGAAGATTTGGCTCTGTTTGCATCCTGGCAATTTCGATTATTAAACAATGGTGGGCAAGAGATACTAAAGTCTTCCACATTAAAAGAAATGCAACGTGTACAATGGACTGATCCAGACTGGAAAATCAGCAGGGGGCTTGGTTTTGAAATACGACAACAAGATGGTAAAACTTTAATCGGTCATTGGGGTGATTGCCCGGGCTATCGTACTATTTTACTTATTGAACCAAAGGAAAAATTTGCTTATATCGTAATGATAAATGCGATGGTGGATATTAATATGTATGCTAACCAAATTCGCAACATCATTTTGAAAGCACAGGATGAAAAGACTGTGACTGTTGACAGTGTGGACTTTTCTCAATATGCCGGTATGTATGATATTCAGCCTTGGAGCTCGGAGATCAACCTAATTCCATGGTACGGAAAACTAGCTGTTGTTGAATTCCCATCGCATAGCCCACTTGAAGGAATGACATTTTTAAAACATATTAAAGATGATACTTTCCGAAGAGTCCGCAGTGACGAAACATTAGGTGAAGAAATAATCTTTGAAAAGGACAAGAAGACAGGAAAGGTTCTCAGGATGTACTGGGATAGTAATTTTTTTAAGAAACTAAAGTAATATGACAAGCAGGCAAAACGGAAACAGAGGACTTCTATTATAAATATTGAATCAAATTGACCCCAGAAAAATCTTGCAGGCATTGCACAGCTGACAACAAAAGTATTTGCAAAAGCAGGGCTGGATATTGTAACATCGACTATGTGCTGCTATCAGCAGCAGTTCGGGCTGACATTTATAAATTTGGCTTTTAGTTATTAACTTCAACAAAATATTTTTAAATGGGCATTTGTTTCTGGCTGGACAATCAATGAATGCCCTGCCTTCTCAAATACTCGAATGTTGCCTGAGTAATTACATTTTAAAACCCTACTTCTTAGAGAGATATTTTTTGAACTAATACCAATTATTGGTACTTTTATAAAAAGAATTCTATGGCTCGCAATACTTCCATTTTATTGGGCGAACACTTTGAAGAATTTATATCCACTAAAATATCATCGGGCAAATACAATTCGGCAAGTGAAGTAATTAGAACTGCTCTAAGACTTTTAGAAGCAGAAGAAGTTAAAATAAAAGACCTTAATAAGGCTCTTTCTCAAGGTGAGAAGAGCGGAATGGAAAAAAACTTTGATTCGAAAGCGAATTTAAAGAAGCTGCACAGCAGGTTTTTATGAAAGCACTTCCATTCGTTATTAGTAAGAAGGCTGTTTCTGACCTGGAAGAAATCTGGCTTTATACGGTTGAAAAGTGGTCTGCAGAGCAGGCCGATCGCTACTACAATCTAATATTTGATGAAATCAAATACATCTGCAGGCATAGCAATGCCGGGAAACCAATGGAACATATTCGAAAAGGCTATCGGGCTTCAAAAGTCAAATCCCATCTCATTTTTTACAGAGCCTTAAATGATACGATCGAGGTAATTAGAATTTTACATGAGCGAATGAATATAGAAAACAGATTTAACGATTAAGCAACTACATACAACAGCGGGTTTTGGCAATATGGTAACTGAACAATTACAATCAACTATTGCAAATCCAATCTCTTTGCCACATCTGGTATTTGCTGTTTTTTGCATCCACTTTAAATATTGCAATAAATACAGACTGCGCAAGTTGAATCCCTTCTTTTAATTTGCCCCCTCCAAAAGCTTCTTAAGATCTTCTAAAACTTTACTCCAATTCTGTTCTGAATGCTCTTTTGTTTTTTCATCAGGAATATTTTCCTGTGTAATTGTAATCGTTGTAGCATCATTATTTTCTGCTAACTCATAAGTAACCTTTACATAGTTATCCGGTTTATCTTCTTTGCCTGACATAGAACTCCAGTAACTGTACTTAAATAATTTGTTTGTAACAGATTCCAGTATGGTGCCTTTATCTTCATACTGTTTACCCTGCCATTCTCATTTAAAAATAAGAGGGCTTCCAACTTTCCAGTCAGACACTGCATCGGTACCAAAAAAATATTGTTTTATTATGGAAGGCGTAGTTAATGCCTTCCAAATTTTTGATGCAGGAACACTAATAGTAATGGCTGTACTGCCTGTTATGTTACTTTTCATTTTATATTTTTTTTTATTCTAAGCGATCTAAAGATCAGAATACTCAGCTGGATGCATCAATATGCTTTCATTACGGGAAACAGAAACTTTATTTTCATACTCGGGCATAGCGGATAAAGTTTTCCACTCCGGTGAACTGCCAAAGGCTTTCCAGTGTGCATCATGCTCAGTCATATTTTCAAAAGTGGTGAGGTACATAAGGTTAGGCATCTTACTTCCTGATAAAACTCTTGCATAAAAAACTGCATTAAAAATTAATCTTTTAAATAAAGCTATCTCGCCTCCCTCATTAAACATTCTCACTTTTGTTGTATGCAGATGCTCGGTGGGACTTTCATAACTTCTCAGCTCATAGATCCTTTCCGGCAGGGGATTTTTTAAACCGGACATTTCAAAATGAGTATGCATGGGAAAGGCTTCCAGCAACACCGACTCGATACGTTCAAAAGGTTTTTTATCGGCGGCAGCATCTGTATACTCTTTGGAAGCTGATCGATACACATCATCTTTATCAAGAACATCCGCCAATTTTTGCCATTCATTTATTGAATGGAACGGGATGAAAACATATATTTTTTTAACCAGCGCAGTATCATTGGCAATGGGTTTAAATACGCCTACCTTGTTTATGCCTGCACGATGCAGCGCCGGTAAATAAGCATTTTTTAAATACTTATCAATAGCCGCAACCTGTTCGTTACTTTTTAAATTGTAGATCTTTATTTGATAAAAATCTTTTTTAGGATCCTTACCTTCAACCGATGATGAAACAATAACGAAACATAGAATGAACAATAAGTAATGTCCGATTTTCCCAAGTTTATTTTGCATGTTAAAAAGTTTATGAGTAAAACAAAGATAGACCGGTAAGAATTATTTTCCCTTTGTTGCAAATATTTCATTTAATAATGCTGCCAAATGATTACCACCGATTAGCAATTGCCGGTTGAGAATATCTATATATTTATAATTGTACACGTAGCCTAATTTATCATCCGGTTTAATATCGTTATAAACATTTTGTGCAATTTGGTAAGTTTGATATATCCATTCCGCTAAAGGCTGCTTTTGCCATGCAACTCTTTGCGATTTTGTAGAATGGTTTATTGCATTAGTATATTCTGTATAACTCAACTGCTGAAAATCAATCAGGCGTGAATCCCATACTGAATGCAGGTTTGTTACACTGCCAAACCAGGTAACTTTTATATCATTTCCGCCTTTATCCTCCGGATGGCCGACATGCAGCGGCTGGTGAATATCACCAACAATATGGATGATCAATCTTAGATACATCCGCTTTTTATCCGGTAAAAGATTTTTATTTTTTAATTCTTTGATCAAAAAATTCAGTTTTGTATAGGCATCAGTTGCTGTATCATTTTTAAGATAAGAGATAACATCTGCATGTGACAGGCCTCCTTTTATATCAATATAATGCCAGGGAGATAAATAAGACATTGTAGAATCTGACTTTATAAAATCGGCCCAGTTAGCTGCCATACCAATTGTTTCTGTACCCAATATCTTTTGGATTTCTTTTTTAGCTGATGGGGTAAGATAGCTTTCTGCGATCTGTCCAACAATGCGATGCCCCAGCACTCCCCATGCATTACTTTTAAAAGGCATGTAGAAAAATAAACTGATAACAGTTATTTTTTTAATCAGTGTAATGATCATTAGAAAATTTTATTACTTGAAAGATTATCTTACACATTGAGCGTTCCCAATACATTATTCATTGCTCTTACTGCATCTGCACTTTTATTAAACGCAGCCTGCTCTTCTTCGTTCAGTTTAAAGTCAATAATTTTTTCCCATCCATTTTTACCAACTACCACAGGCACGCCAAGGCAAATATCTTTTTGTCCGTACTCGCCATCAAGGCTAACACAGCAAGGCATTAATTTTTTCTCATCACGTACAATAGTTTCCACCAATGCTGCGCCTGTAGCGCCGGGTGCATACCATGCAGAGGTTCCTAATAATCCTGTAAGCGTAGCGCCGCCTACCATTGTATCAGCAGCTATCTTTTTAAGTTGTTCTTCATTTAACAGATTACTAACCGGTGTACCGTTATAAGTTGCGAGCCTTGTTAAAGGTATCATTGTTGTATCACCATGCCCGCCGATAACTACTCCCTGCAGGTCAGCAGCAGAGCAGCCAATAGCAGTTGATAAATAATATTTAAAACGGCTGCTGTCCAAAATTCCTCCCATGCCTATCACTCTTTCTTTCGGTAATCCGCTTGATTGTATAGCGAGATACGTCATAGTATCCATGGGGTTGCTTATAACAATAATTATTGCATCAGGCGAATGTTGCAAAATATTTTGTGTTACGCCTTTTACAATGCCCGCATTTATACCGATCAGTTCTTCACGTGTCATACCCGGCTTTCGCGGAATACCTGAAGTGATGACCACTACATTGCTTCCTTTTGTTTTTGCATAATCATTGGTGCTGCCTATCACTTTTGTATCAAACCCAAGCAGTGTACAGGTCTGCATCATATCTATTGCCTTACCTTCTGCAAGTCCTTCTTTTATATCCAACAGAACAAGTTCTTCGCACAATTCTTTTCTTGCAATATTATCGGCAGTGGTTGCGCCAACTGCACCTGCACCTACAACAGTTACTTTCATCTCTTATAATTTTATGTATAAATTTTATTAGCGTGGCAAAGGTAATAGATTACAAATTTTATTTACAAAATTCTTAACTACCCATTATATATATTTAATTTATTTTCGGGCGTTCTACCCCTAATAAGACACGGCAATATCAAATGAAAAAATTTTTACTTATCGCCCTGCTTTTTTCAGGCACATTCTGCCATGCTGTTTCACAAACAGTAAAGCTTACAGCTATTTATGATTTTAATAATTCTGCAGTTAAACTTAACTGGAACATGATCAACAGCAATGTGAGAACAAGCTATCTTTTGCTAAGAAGCACTGATGGTGTTACATGGACAGAAGCCGCTAAAGACAGGATGCTGCGTTATTATTCTGAAAATGATATTTATTTTTTTAATGACAGGCGATTTGTGCCAGGTAAAAACTATTACAGGATAAAAATTACTGACGGCAGTAATAATACAATTAGTTTATCCCCGGTAATAGTGGTAAATACAAAAAGTAATACAAATACTTCGGCTATATATACAAATACCCAAAGTGTTACCGGTAAACAAAGCATCACTCCGGCGCCGCCAAAAATTAATACCGAACCTCCAGGCAACAATAAATGGATAATTTATCCCAACCCTGCTACAGATATTTTAACACTAACTTATAAAGGTTCAGGAAATCTGAAAGGAGTGGTAAATGTGCAGATACAGGATGCGACAGGAAAGATAGTAGTTAAATTCCGCTCAGGTTCTCAATATAAAACAATCGCAATCCCGATTTCAAATCTGCAAAGAGGTACATTCTTCATCCAGGTAACTATACTCAATGAATTAATGATGAGCCAAAAGTTTATCAAACAATAATTATAATGCAGCGGCGATCTTATCGATCTTTACACTTCCGGAAAAAGCCTGTTTAAACTTTCCTTTTTTATCATACACATAAATAGCAGGAAGGCTTTCTATCTTAAAAAACATAGGCAAATAAAATTTTGCATCTCTACCCATAATTATGTTAGTATAATTTTCAATTTTATAAATTTTATAAAACTTCACCATTTCCTCAAAAGAAAGATATTCTACCATCACTATTTGTGCATCTTTAAATTTATCAATGTTGGCGATAAGTGATTCAGTTTCATGCTGACAATGTTCACAATCCGGGCTAAAAATTATAAACACAGTTGGTTTTCTCTTTTGAAGATTATCCCTTGTAAATACAGTGCTGTCCGATGCTTTATAAATACTGAATTGAGGAAGAGTAGGGAAGCGGAGATAAACAGGCTTGGTGCTGTCAGCCTGTGAAAAACAAATCTGTGTTATAAATATTGCAATTAATAAAATGTAAATTTTTCTCACTCCAAATTTTTTTTAAAGATAATTTTTTGCTGAAATAAAATAGTATTTGCATGAATTCTTAACAGCTATTTTGGTTTTGAGGTATCATACATTAACTTTGCCGCTCAAAAATTTCTTATGGCTAATACATCAGACATGCGTTCGGGGCTTATTCTAAAAATAGATGGAAGCTTATATACAGTTATTGAATTCGGACAAAATAAAACTGCCCGTGCAGCAGCAAAAGTTTGGGCAAAATTAAAGGGGGTTGATAACAACCGCACTATCGAGCAAACATGGAACAGCGGTGAAACGATTTACCCAATAAGGGTTGAGAAAAAAGCCTACCAGTTCTTATACAAAGATGATTC
>JAYVEA010000029.1:0-18744 GCA_043749085.1 Chitinophagales bacterium | reverse complement strand
CGTTGCATAATTTTGTCCATTCATCGGCATCGACCTCAAACTCACTTGTTGTTATTTGTCTTGCCAGCTTTTTTGCTTTTATGAATTCCTTTGCAGGTATCTCGAAAATATTTGTAGGATAAAATATATGTCCCTTATCATTTATAAAAGGAAGATTGTGGAGATATAAAATAAATATTCTTCCCTGGAAATCTTTTAGCTGGCTCATCAGCCAATAATATCCTGATACATCATGCTTGTTTTGTGCAGCCCATATCCAAATAATTTCTTCAGGATCATTATTCAATCTTTCAATTAATCCTGTAACGGTTTTTTTATCATCTACTTCTCCTGCATCCACTTTTCCATCATGATCTCCGCCAGCCAAAACCTCACGCCACCATTGCTTGCGCACTTCCATACTCTCTTCTGAAAAGATATCAGCAATTGGTCCTACAGCCAAATCATCTTTGATCTCAATGATATCTCCATTCAACGTTTCATCAAGATCAAAACTTTTTTTTAATACAGCAACATCTTCATGTTGAAAAACTATATGGATCATTAGTTATTTTGAGTTATTAAATAATATACACAGGTTGTAAAATAATCCCTGACATATGGAATACTTTTTAAGACCGGTAATTGCTTTCTCGCTTTCATTCCAAATTTATATTTGTAGATAGGATTAATGAGATAATAAATCTTATGTATCACTTTATAATTTGTTTCCTTTACAATTTTTTCAAATCTTTCAATAGAGATACCTGTCTCTTTTATTTCCAGCAAATCTTCAGTTGGTTCACCAAAACTTTTCAAGACCCATTTATATACTTTTTTAGGTAACAAATGATAATATGGAATTTTACTTAAAAATTTGCTTTTGCACATTTGCTGATGACCACCAAACGGCATTTGCCATGGAGGAAATCCAAAAAAAATAACTCCCTGTGGAAGTAAAAGATCATGTAATCTATGCAACAATTTTTTTTGATCGTGAATATGTTCGATAACATCTTTCATAATTATAAGATCAAATCTTCCTCCCAAATCTTCCTCAGTTACTTTATAAATATCCTTTGCGATAAATTTAATTTTTCCTTCTTCTACCTCATTTTTTAAAAGCTCATTTGCCAGTTGCAGT
This sequence comes from Chitinophagales bacterium, assembly GCA_043749085.1. Lineage (GTDB taxonomy): Bacteria > Bacteroidota > Bacteroidia > Chitinophagales > Chitinophagaceae > Ginsengibacter. The sequence goes on along the minus strand of JAYVEA010000029.1, from coordinate 17,621 downwards.
CTTTGCTCATGCAGCTCCACTCCTACACCTATGCAACCTTTTTTAATGAATGCTGCCAGCACACCGCCTTCACCGCAGCCTATTTCCAAAACCCTTGTTCCCGGTTCTACTGCAAATTTATTTTCAATAAAAGGAATAACGAATTCTTCAGCATTCTCCAGTTGTATCTCAAAATATCTCTTCTTGTCGGTATGAAATTCAAACATAGTTTTTATATTCCGCTAACTTCAGCAAGGTCCAGTTCCACTTTTAAATTATCAATAATAAAATCCTGGCGTGATGGAGTATTCTTTCCCATATAATATTCCAACAATTCCTGGATGTGAACTTCGGGTAAAAGCATTACAGGCTGTAGCTTAATATTCTCTCCAATAAAATTTCCAAACTCTTCAGGTGAAATTTCTCCCAATCCTTTAAACCTTGTGATCTCAGGCTTGCTGCCAAGCTTTTTTATCGCTTCCTGTTTTTCATTCTCATCATAACAATAGATTGTTTCCTGTTTATTGCGTACCCTGAAAAGAGGAGTCTCCAAAATATGAACATGATTATTTTTTACAAGATCAGGAAAGAACTGTAAAAAGAATGTCATCAACAATAAACGTATATGCATTCCATCCACATCGGCATCAGTTGCAATTACAATATTATTATACCGGAGATCCTCATACCCATCTTCAATATTCAATGCATGTTGCAGTAAATTAAACTCTTCATTTTCATACACCACTTTTTTTGTTAGGCCAAAGCAATTTAAAGGTTTACCACGTAAACTAAATACAGCCTGTGTTTCAACGTTTCTTGATTTGGTAATGGAACCACTTGCACTGTCGCCTTCTGTAATAAAGATCGTACTCTCCTTTTGCTTTTCAAGAATAACATCTTTGTTCTTTCCCTCTGCAGGATCATTTAAATGGAAGCGGCAATCTCTTAATTTTTTATTGTGAAGATTTGCTTTTTTAGCTCTTTCGTTTGCAAGTTTCTTTATCCCTGCCAATTCCTTTCTTTCTCTTTCATTTTGTTCTATTCTTTTTTTCAGCGCTTCTGCTGTTGAAGAATTTTTATGAAGAAAATTATTTAATTCTTTCCCTAAAAAATCTGCAATAAAATTCTTTACACTTGGTCCGCCATCATGCATTATCTGTGAACCCAGTTTTGTTTTAGTCTGGCTTTCAAAAACCGGCTCCTGTACTCTTACACTAATGGCTGCACAAATACTTCCTCTTATATCAGAAGGATCATAATCCTTTTTATAAAAATCACGGATGGTTTTTACAATGCCTTCTTTGAAAGCAGACAGATGCGTACCGCCTTGCGTTGTGAATTGTCCATTTACAAAACTGTAATACTCTTCGCCATATTGGTTTTCATGAGTAAGCGCAACTTCAATATCCTCAGCTTTTAAATGAATTATAGGGTAGCGCAATTCATCTTCATTTGTTTTACGCTGAAGCAGATCAAGCAAACCATTTTTGCTTACGTATCTTTTACCATTGTAATTAATTACAAGTCCTGCATTCAGAAAACAATAATTCCAGAATTGGTTATCTAAAAAATCTGTCAGGTAATGATAGTTCTTAAAGATCTGTTCATCCGGAGTGAATGTAATTTCTGTGCCATTATCTTCGGTTGACTTTTCTTCTTTCTTATCAGATAATAAAACTCCTTTTTTAAACTCGGCAGTTTTTTCTTTGCCTTCTCTAAAGGCAGTTACTTTAAAATATTCACTTAATGCATTCACTGCTTTTGTTCCCACACCATTCAATCCCACACTTTTCTGAAAAGCCTTACTGTCATATTTTGCGCCTGTGTTTATTTTACTCACTACATCAACTACTTTACCCAGGGGAATTCCACGGCCATAATCCCTTACAATTACTGTTTTATTTTTTATGCTCACATCCACATGCTTTCCAAACCCCATGGTATGCTCATCAATACAATTATCTATCACCTCCTTTAATAAAACATAAATTCCATCATCGGGGCTGCTGCCATCGCCCAGCTTGCCAATGTACATTCCGGGACGCAGACGGATATGTTCTTTCCAGTCAAGGCTTTTGATGGATTCTTCATTATAATCGAACAGGTTCTTATTCTCTGACATTTATTTCCTTAATTAAAAATTTGTGCAAATTTAATTAAACGATCTCAAGGCACATTGTTACAAGTTTTAACACTTGTGTATAAGTTTAAAGGCATTGATTTAAATAATGATTTTTTCAAATACAATACCTTTGCTCTTCACTTTAAAAAAATGAAATGAAGAAGATCATTTTATTCATGCTTATATCCTTCCCTATTGTTTTCGTTAGTTGTAGTACAAATAAATCGAAAATTTTAATCGTAAATAAATGGAAGATCATCAACATAGATATGCCTGACATGCCTATACCTGATTCAGTACAAGCCGTAGCAATGAGAGGAACAATGGAATTTACAAAAGAGGGAAAGTGGCGGGTAACAGGCATGGGCCGTGATCAATCAGGAACATACACACTGAGTGATGATGGTAAAACCGTATTTATTGTTTCGAGTGCTAAAACGGAAACAAACCAAATTGTTGAATTGACAAAATCTAAAATGATCCTCTTTGATTCAACGAATAACAGCAGGTTAACTTTTGCACCACGATAGTATTTTGGTCCGTCCTCGTCTAACCAAGATCTATCCTCTGTTCTGTGAATGCGATTTTATAAAATCACTTACTAAGTAACTTATTAATTTTCCTGTGCTGCCGTCTTCAGCATCATCCTCAGATCTTGTAGCGCCTTCGCTGATGTGCAGGTAAGCAACTTTGGCATCTGTTGCTACAAAATTTAAATATTGCCTTGCATGTAAAGCTGAAATTCCGCTGGGTGTTAGGGCACTGCTTAATACATTTTTAATACTATCAAGATCAAGTTCTATTCCTGTATATGCATCTTCGGTAAAGCCTGTAGCATGTGCAATTGCCTGTATAAAATTTTTCTTTTCGTGAAGAAAAATATCCTCGTAAGTGATGAAGTCAACAAAGGGATTGTTGGCGATATCAAATAAAACATTTTGTTGTAAATAATTTTCATGCAGGCCAACAACACAATATTTATTAAGGTAACCATCTTCATCAGCATAGCGAAAAGCATTGCCGCTGTGTCTTCCTTCAATTGACCTGTAATCAGCATGCGCATCTAAATTGATACAGTTGATCTGCGCCAATTGAACAAGTTCTGCTTTATGTAACCCTTTAGCAGCACCCTTTATAGCAGGATAAGCATTGTTATGACCGCCACCAATAATTACAGGTATTTTTTTATGCTGGGTAATTACTTTCACTAAATTCTCTACTTCTTCATCAATAGCAATTACTGCATGGCGATAGGCTTCAATCTTTTCATCAGGGGTTGCGGCATTTGATTCTATTAAAAGTTTCAGATCAGTAAAATCAAAATGACCCAGCAACAAAACATTCTCACCACTGAAAAAATCGTTGCTCTGTATATTTAAAAAAGAAGAGAGAAAAGGGAACCATGCAGAGTCTGCGCCGCCAATTCCCTGGTTGGCTTTTACGCCAATATCTTCAGGAATGCCAAATAAAATATAATTGCAGTCCGTTTGTTGCAATGCTTCTTCCAAAGATTTTTTTTCTCCGAAACAATTTATCCGCTCACCCAGTTTGGTTTCAAACTTTCGTACATGCGTAAGCCTTAAAATATCCTGCTTGTTGTAATATTTAAAATGCTTCATAAAGGGAAGTTAGGAAAATTCTTTTTGTATACAGATGTCTTAAACCACCAACTCTTCAAATAACTTCTCCAGTTTTTCAGCGGCATCATTACACAACCCCGAGGTGAACTTTTGAGGTTTGCACAACTGTACTTCTTGTTGCAGTAAGCCAGCGAAAACGTTCTGCAATTGGCAGCTTACCAATCTCTCCTGCTTCAGCGCCAAAAGCCTCATCAAGATTTGCAAGAACTATCTCCGGAACTTTTAAGCCAAGCGCTTTGGCTATCTTCTCTCCTATCAATTCAGCAATCAATGCTTTTACATCCTGCCCGGCGCCACTAAACTTCAGCACATATAAAAATCCGTCATCCGCTTCCGCAATAGCAGGCAGCGAACCTCCCTCCCGCAAAGCAGTTACGTAACGGGTAACATTTACATTTCTTATCTGCAACGCAGCATCCATAAAACGAAAATACGATAGTGGTTGTGAAGTTGGGAAGAAATTGAAATTGGGAGGAGGAAGGAGAAAATATTTTGGGGCTGTGAACATTTGTTTAGTTGTTCAACATCTGTTCCCGCTTTCCATTACAAATCCACCGCAAGAGCTTTGCACAAAACCTTCAGCGGGTTTTCCATTTCTATCGGGCAGCTTGTGCCCCAAAAGAATATAAATCAACAATTCAAATACTCAGTTAGTTGCTCACGAATCCAAACAAAAATGGTTCGTGGGACACGAATCATGTAATAGAGAAACTCTCTACTACACAGAAATAATTTACATTTGAGAAATTTAATTTATGCCCGATTCAAATTCTGCACATACTGACGTTATCGACATAATTAATACATTCAAATGGCCGGTTGTGGTTCTTATTTGCGTTATCTTTTTAGCGATTCTATTTAAAAAAGAAATAAGATCATTTTTTTCAAAAGCAAAAAAATTATCATTAAAGGGCGTTGGAATGGAATTCGAAACTGGTCAAGAACAAAATACTTCTGTTCAGGAACAAAGAGTACAAGAAAAATATGAGCCATCGCTTTTAGAAAACGCTACAAAATTATTCCGAGTAGAGACAATCAATTTATTTCGTGGACATGTTCAGCGAGAAACAAAGTATGATCAACTTATTACTGATAAAGAAAAATTCGATGCGCTTTTAAATTATTCTATTACGATTTATATAATAAAACATTTCGATTTAATATATGATATGATATTCGGTTCGCAAATCGCCTTACTTCAATTATTGATATCGACCGGTGCTCAAGATCAAAATATATTTGAGCATTATTACAATCAAGCTAAAGAAAAGTATCCAGAGTCTTTTACAAATTTTGATTTAGATAGATATCCTAAATTCTTATTTTCTTATGATTTATTATTCATTGATAAAGATCAAAAGGTACAAATAACAACTCTTGGAATAGATTTTATTAAATATTTAATTGATACAAGAAAAAATATATACAAAGATTTTTAGTTTCACTCCTCCCAACAGTCCCTACACTAGTCCTCATTTGCAACGAGGACTTAAACGTCTTTGCGAGGCGCTTTAAAAATTTACATCACAATCGTCTTCTCTGCGCCGAAGCAATCTACTATTAAACTTCACTATAAGATTGCTTCGCCTAACTAAATAAAATTTCTTTAGTAGTTTTTACAACCCGGCTCGCAAAGACGTGCGATAATTTTGTTACCTTCCATATATGAACCATCACTTATGAAACTCTTCAAAAAGAAAGAACCACAAACAGTTGAAGTAAAAGGAAATCCACTAGTTTGTCCCATCTGTTCAAACAATCTTTTTTACACAAGAGATACATACATACACAGAGGTTTATTCAGAAGGGATTGGGGTAAATGTTTTGTTTGTTCAGAATGTACTTATGTCTTTTGGTTTTGGAGCTAGTATTTATTTACTTAAATATTAAAACTCTTTTCTAAAAAAATAACTGTTGCAATAACTAAATAAAGGCACAATATTATATTTACACCGCCATATGAACATGCAGAAAATCTATGCATTAATTTTTACTTTGGTTGCCATTGCATGTTTGCCGTTTGTAGCTTCTGCACAGCAAGACACAACCCAAAAAAAGTCACTGGAGAAATACCTGTTAACCCGGAAAGGCCTGTTTGGCAAGCTTACTAAAGTTTTAATTACTGATACTACGAAAGAAAATACGGTAGAAGGTTTGCAAAGAAATGATATCCGCTTTCAACCCTACAGCGGCAAGATCATAAGACATATCGAATATAAAAGATTAAATTTTGGAACACCTATCTCTGATACGTTACCGGAAGTTTCAACACCGCTTACAAGGCTCTCTAATAAGATCCACGCCAAAACGCATGAACGGGTAATTAAAAACAACTTGTTCTTTGGTAAAAATGATGTTGTTCAGCCCTATTTACTGGCAGATAATGAAACCTATTTGAGAAACCTCCCCTACCTGCAGGATGCGAAGATCAGTGTGATAGAAATTCCCGGCAATCCTGATTCTGTGGATATTGTTGTTGTTACAAAAGATGTTCTTTCAATTGGTGCAGAAGCTCCTGATGTTGATCCTAAAAACACAAGGGTGCAGATCAAGGAAGAAAATTTTCACGGGTCAGGAAACAAGATCACCCTTAATGGTTTCTTCGACCAAAGCCGGAGAAAAAAATATGGCATTGGGGCAGAGTATATAAAAAGAAACATAGCAGGATCTTTTCTTGATGCTTATTTTGGCTACCAGAGTTTTAACGGTTCTATTTATGGCAACAGGGAAGAAAAGGCATACTATGTAAAACTGGTAAGGCCACTTGTAAATGCGTATCTGCGATGGACGTATGCATTGGAAGCATCACGCCATCAAACCAAAAATATGTATTCCGGTGATTCTTTATACAGGTCAGATTACCGGTACAGTTACAATAATGTAGATGCATGGGGAGGATTAAATGTGAATGCATCTTTTCTTGACAGGTATGTAAGAGGCCAACGGTTAAGAAGCCTGATAGCACTACGTTTGCTGTCGCAAAAGTTTGATGCATTACCATTAAGACAGTTAACCACCTATGATCCCAGTTATGCTGATATTACCGGTGTTCTGTCAAGTATATCAGTGTTTGCACGTGACTTTTATAAGACTCAATATATTTATGGCTTTGGCAGAAATGAAGATATACCCGAAGGAATTGACATAGGACTTACTGCAGGGTTTACACGAAAACAAAATAAAAGCAGACCATACATGGGGATACGTTTTGAGCGCTATTATTTTACCTCACACCAGCGTTACCTGGATTTTACTGTAAGGTTGGAAGGCTCACTTTATAAAAAAGATTTTGAAGATGTAACCGCTCTTGCCAATGTTGATTTTTTTAACCGCTTAAAAACTTTAGGCAAATGGAAGCAACGAACTTTTTTATCAGCAGGCATTACATGGCAGTTCAACAATGTTCTTAATGAGCCACTCTTTCTTCAGAGTAAATATGGGCTACCTGAATTTGGTTACGCAAATATTCCGGGGTATATAAGAACAACTGTAAAAGGTGAATCAGTATTTTATTCTCCACTTTCGTTAGCCTCCTTTCGCTTTGCGCCATTTGTATTTTATAACGCTTCTTTATTTACCGCAAGGAACACCACATTTGCTAACAGCAAGCTATACACCAGCATTGGCGGAGGTTTGAGAATGAGAAATGAAAGTTTAATATTTGGCACCGTTGAATTAAGAGGTTATTATTTTCCAACAAAAAATTTTAGTAACCAAAACTTTAAAATTGAATTGAACACCAATGTAAGATTCAAATACAATTCACAGCTGGCAGGGCGCCCGGACTTTATTCAGGTTAATTAATAATAAAATTATCTACAACTACAAGTGCATTAAGAAATTATTCGCCGAGAAATTTAAAATTTTTCATAACTTGATCTGTACTGCTAATTTAAGTCGAACATTTCAACATTAACTTTTAAATTTTTGTTATGGAAAATTCTCAAGACACAGTTATGATTGCCGGTGCAACAGGTTTCCTTGGCATGGAGATCTGCAGGCAATTAATGAAAGCAAATAAAAAAGTAAAGGGTTTGGTAAGAACATCCTCTAATGAAAATCTGGTAAATGGTTTAAAAGAAATGGGAGTAGAAACTGTTACAGGTGATGTAAAAGATTACAACTCCCTCTTTGAAGCATTTAAAAATGTGACATCAATTATTTCAACTGTTTCTTCTACGTTTTCAAGAAAAGAAGGCGATACTATTGAAAGTGTGGATGAAGAAGGTCAGCTTAATGTTGTTAAAGCTGCAAAGGCAAACGGAGTTAAGCATTTTGTATATATTTCATTTAACCAAATTGAAGACGAATTTGCATTGCAAACGGCAAAACGAAAAGTAGAAAATGCCTTAAAGGAAAGCGGTATGAATTATACCATTCTGCAACCTACCTTATTTATGGAAGTTTGGCTAAGCCCGCATGTAGGCTTTGATTATCCCAATGCTAAAGCAAATATTTATGGAGAAGGAAATAATAAAATAAGCTGGATATCATTAAGAGATGTGGCTTCATTTGCTGTTGCCTCATTAGATAATGAAGCTGCTAAAAATGCAGTTATAGAATTAGGCGGCCCTGATTCATTGAGTCCATTAGAAGTTGTAAAAATATTTGAAGAAGTAAGCGGCAAAACCTTTGAAATACAAAAGGTTCCTGAAGAAGCTTTGCAGGCGCAAAAAGCAGGAGCGCCGGATTCACTCGGTAAATCATTCGCTTCATTAATGTTAGCTTATGCTGCCGGCAGTATAGTAAACATGAAGGACGCATTACAAAAAATTCCGCACAAATTAATTTCTGTAAAAGATTACGCAAAGCAGGTATTAGCACAATAAGAAAAACTGTGGGGGGCATACAACCCCCCACAGTACCTTTTTTAAACAGTAGTGTTACTTACAACAGTTCCTGATTTATTCAGCATACCTATAACTGCACCGATAACAGCCCCTGCAATAGCTGACATTACAACACTTATACATATATCTGCAGCCACAGCATGTTTACTGGCCATGTTAGTAGTAGCATACATTATTAAATCAAATGCAGCAGACATAAGCAAGCCTACTACACCTCCTGTAATTAATCCTGATGAGAGTGTTGATACTCCTGATTTTAGAAAAATGTAAGCCAGTAAAAAACCCGATAATAAATTTCCCAGGATTAATGCCCACCATATAATCTGATCCATTGGTTTTTCTACTCCTATAGCAGTTCCTGGGTGATCATGAAAATATCCCGCCATAAGAACTCCATAAAATAAATAACCGAGCAGGAAAAAAACTACTCCTCCAACTATTCCTCCAATAAGAAAATTTTTTGTGTTCATAAAAGTTGTTTTGGTTAAAAAATAATAATTTAGAATTAAAAAATATTAAAACTATATTTTTCGTGATCAGCGGAGGGGTGAAGATCAATAGAGAGATAAGTTTTGCAAGGATACTGCTGTAACATACAGTAAAAGATGGGAAAGTCAAAAAAATAAAAGCACATTTTTCACACATCAATGTGAATTACTTTCATTGGCTTTCAGTACCCGGATAAAGTTGCCCCCTAAAATTTTGCGAATATCAGTTTTGCTATATCCTCTTGCCAATAATTCTTTTGTAATTAAGGGATAATCTGCAACGCCATCAAGTTGTTGCGGTGTGGAATTAATCCCATCAAAATCCGAACCCAGCCCTACATGATCAACACCAATTAATTTTACAATGTAATCAAGATGATCAAATAATAAATGAAACGGCGCTCTCATCGCCTCTATCTCATCTTTGTATTTGGCATTTATTATTTTATTTGCTTCTAAAACTTTGATATTTGCTTTTAACAATGCTTCCTTTTCTTCTCTATGCCTTTGTGTAAATAATTTTTCTTTTTTATCATACGTGCTATCTAAAAATCCTGAAAAAAAGTTTACATGAATTACACCACCATTCTTTCCCACTGCTTTTATCTGGTCGTCTTTTAAATTGCGAAATGCAGGGCACAGGCTATACACGCAGCTATGCGAAACTAAAACCGGTTTTGTTGAAGTATTGACAGCATCCCAAAAAGTTTTTTCACCAACATGACTTAGATCTACCAGCATTCCTAATTGATTCATCCGCTTAACAATGTTTTTTCCAAAATCGCTCAAACCCTTTGGCTGATGCAGTAAAGAATCTTTCGTTTCTTCCATTGCAGAGGTTGCCCACGGTGTTGAATTATTCCAGGTAAGTGTCATGTATCGTGCACCTCTTTTATACAGGCTGTCTAATTTAGATAGATCGTTTTCTATCATATGTCCGCCTTCAATGCCTATCATTGCCGCCAGCTTTTTTTTATGAACGGCTTTCAATAATTCACGGGAAGAATTTACGATCTTCATTTTACCAGGATTACGCAGTGCAGTTGCATATAAAGTATCGATCAGCCTGTTTGCATAAGCAAAAAAATTTGGTTGCTTCCCATCACACCAGATGGAAAATATTTGCACATCAATTCCTCCTTCTTTAAATCTTTGCACATCAGAATGCGTTTTACCACGCAGGTCATTGTCAAAACTATATCCATTTTCAAGGCATTTACTAAGAATGTCGTTGTGCGTATCAACAACAATGGCTTTATTATGCAGCTTTTGATATTGGGCTAAACCTTCCTGTACAGGGAAAAAGAAGTAAAGAAAAATGCTGATCTTTTTATAAAGTTTCAATAGAAAGTATTTTAGAAATAAAGTAAAGCAATTTTACCCAAAGAGTACTAACCATCTAAACCTGTAAATTCATAACTTGCCTTCATGAAAAGACTACTTCTATTTTTATTATTTCCTGCTTTTTCTTATCTAACCATTGCACAAATAAAGCCTTTCCGCTTTGCATTTGTATCTGATACGCACATTGGTTCACCTGATGGAAAGGCAGAGGAAGACTTGCGAAGAACAGTCAGTGATATCAACAACAGGAATGATATTGATTTTGTTGTGATAACAGGTGACATTACAGAACTGGGCACTAATGAAGAATTACCAAGAGCTAAAAAACTCTTTGATTCTTTAAAAGTAAAATATTATATCATACCCGGTAATCATGACGATGGATGGAGCGAAAGCGGAGGCACGAGCTTTATTACAACTTTTGGCAGCGACAGGTTTGTTTTTGATCATAATGGTATTCGCTTTATTGCCTGTGCTTCGGGCCCTTATGTAAGGATGAGCGATGGGCATATTCCAAAAGATGCAATGACCTGGATGAAAAATATTCTTGACACAACATCTGTAACAATGCCTGTAATATTTTTAAACCACTACCCAATGGATAACCAAATGGATAACTGGTATGAAGTAATTGATATGTTTAAAAAGAAAAATACGATTTTATTTTTATGCGGACATGGGCATGCAAACAAGACCTTAAATTTTGAAGATATCCCGGGAGTGATGGGAAGATCGAACCTGAGAGCGAAGCAGGCAGAAGGCGGATATAATTTAGTTGATGTAAGAACTGATTCAATTCTTTTTACCGAAAGAAAACCCGTGAGTGATGATATGAAAAAATGGGCCGGAGTAAAAGTAGAGCAACACCATTATGATCTTACAAAAAAATTTACCACGCCTGATTACAGCATTAATGATAAATATCCGCAGGTAAAAGCGAAATGGAAATTTCACTCGGATGCAAATGTTATATCTACACCAGCAATCATGAATGATCTTGTAGTTTTTGGTAACCATCAGGGAACCGTAACGGCATTATCATTAAAAAATGGTAAACAAAAATGGACATTTAAAACAGGCGGATCAATATATTCTTCACCAGCTATTCATGATAATAAAATTGTTTTTGGAAGCGCAGATGGCTATGTATATTGCATAAATAATAATGGTAAAGAAATATGGAAAGTAAAGACAGGCGCTGCTGTACTTGGCTGCCCTGTAATTGAAAACAACATTATTTACATCGGAGGAAGTGACCATAATTTTCGTGCTATTGATCTGCAAACAGGAAAACAAAAATGGAGCTTTGATGGTTTAGATGGACCTGTTGTAAGTACACCAGTTATTTATAAAGAGAATGTAATTTTTGGAGCATGGGACACATATTTATATTCTTTAAATAAAAACACAGGGAAGCTAAACTGGAAATGGAGTAATGGATCATCTGTAAGAAATTATTCCCCTGCTGCATGTATTCCTGTTATAAAAGATGATGTTATTTATATTGTTGCACCTGACCGATATTTATCTGCGATAGATGCAATAACAGGGCAAACACTTTGGCGTACCAATGAATCAACAGTTCGTGAATCAATTGGCATTTCAGAAGATGGCAATTTTATCTATGGCAAAACAATGAATGATACGCTCTCGGTTTTTAAAACAGGCAGGCAACTTCAACCGGCAGCATGGAAATTAAATGTTGGCTATGGCTATGAGCATACACCCTCTAAACTTATTGAGAAAGATGGAAACCTTTTTTTAGGCACACGCAATGGCGTTGTATATGCAATTGATGTAAAACAAAAAAAGATCGCATGGGCTTATAAAATTGACAATTCGATGGTGAATACGCTTAACATCTTAAATAAAAAAAATATTATAGCTTCCACGATGGATGGCAAAATAACATTGCTGCAAATTCAATAACTTCAACTAACGATAGCCCTGTTTAACTTTATGAGAAACATTAAAATCCTAAAATTTTATCTAATAGCATTTTTGATCTCCTGTTTTTTGTGTTCAAATGCACAACGATTTGATTCAATTCTATCAAAGCTTAATAATGAATACAAACAGGAGAAATTGTATTTACATTTTGACAGAACTGTTTATAGTCCGGGGGAAACTATTTGGTTTAAAGCATATCTTTTTGCCGGTAATTTTCCATCGTTAATAAGTAAAACAGTCTACGCCGAATTATTAGATGATAAAGGGAAAGTGCTGGATCGTAAAACCGCACCCCTTCTTTCATCAAGTGCAGCTGCATCATTTGATCTGCCTACCGGTTTAAACGGTTCCTATGTTTATGTAAGGGCTTATACAAAATGGATGCTGAACTTTGATTCTTCATTTATATATTCAAAAGCAATTACGGTGGCAGCGCCGCCAAAGCCTTCCGGTAAACTTCCCTCTTCTTCACCATCAAAAACAAATTCTATTACAGCAATATCCCCATTATATTATTTACAATTCTTTCCGGAAGGTGGAGATCTTGCAGAAGGGATTGAATCGAGAATTGCATTTAAAGCAACAGACCGTTTTGGGATGCCCGTAAATGTTAACGGAAATATTCTTGATAAAAATGGAAAAACAATCACGTCATTTTCAAGCGTACACGATGGTATGGGCACTTTTTTACTTCAACCTGCAGGCGCAGAACAATACAAAGCCATTTGGAAAAATAAGCAGGGACAATCTCATGAAACATTATTACCCATCGCAAAACAGAATGGAATTGTACTTGAGGTAAACAGTAATGTAAACCAAATTGAATTTAAAATTAAACGCTCCGCCAATGCTTCCCCTTATCCTTATGTATACGTGGTAGCGCAAATGAACCAGCAACTTTTGTACAGGGCAAAAGCTAATATGATTAAAAATGCCTCTGTATCATCCATTATACCAATAGAAACTTTTCCCGCAGGAATAGTGCAATTAACCTTATTTACGCCTGATGAAAAACCAATAGCGGAACGCATCGTTTTTATAAACCAGTCTGGATATTCATTTATCACTGATCTTAATGCTGTTCTTAAAGGCATGGATAAAAAAACGAAGAACGTTTTACAGATAGATGTTCCTGATACAATTGCCTGCAATCTTTCTGTATCCGTAACTGATGCTGATCTAAATCCGCAGCAGGAAAATGATAATATTTTTTCTCATGTTTTATTAACCTCTGAAATCAAAGGATACGTCAACGATCCTGCGTATTATTTTTCCGGAGATGCAGATTCATTAGCAGATCATCTTGATCTTGTAATGATGACGAATGGATGGAGAAGATTTAATTGGGAAAATGTATTAGCAAACCGCTGGCCTAAACTTCTTTACCCGCCTGAAAATTATATTGCAATTGAAGGACAGGTGCATGGCTTAAATAAAACATTATTAGCCAATAAAGAAATGAATGCTATAATTGAATTAAAAAATAAAAAACGTGACTTTATGAATACCCCGGTTGAACCGGGAGGAAAATTTGTTTTTCCTGATATGATCTTTTATGATACAGCAAGGTTTTTTTACCAGTTCAATAATGATAAAAAGAAAGACCTTACCTCAAGAGCAACCTTTGATATAAAAGATAATTTATTAAAAGCCCCTCTCCGTTTAAACCCAGACAGCTCTTTATTACTAAGCCTGACTAAAACTGATACAGCTACACTAACTAAAAATATAGAAGTATATAAAGAACAATTAAGTGAACAACAACTGCAGAAGGTAAAAACATTAAAAGAAGTTGTTGTAACTGTAAGGCAAAAAACCAAAAAGGAGTTAATGGATGAGCAATACACATCAGGATTATTTTCAGGCGGAGACGCCAGGATGTTTCTTGCGGAAGATGATCCTGCAATGCTCTCGTCACAAAGTGTATTAGATTATTTACAAAGCAGGGTTGCAGGCTTGCAGGTATATACAGGAGCTAATCCATCAATCTCATGGCGTGGTTCTCCCACTACTTTATTTATGAATGAGATTGAAACAGACATAGCGGGAATACAAAATATTTCTATGAGTGATGTGGCTATGATCAAAGCATTTTCTCCTCCGTTTTTTGGCGCCTTCGGCGGAGGTGCCGGCGGTGCGGTAGCTGTTTATTTAAAAAAAGGCGCAAGCGGAAACGGGAGAGAGAGAGGCCTGGATTATGCTGCTATTGCAGGGTATTCTCCTGTTAAAGAATTTTATTCTCCTGATTATTCAAAAACAAATTCTGATTCATCTGATTACCGAAAAACATTATATTGGAATCCTTTTGTTGTTACTGATAAAAATCACCGCCGCATTTTTTTATCTTTTTATAATAATGACATCACAAAAAAAATGAAAGTAGTGATAGAAGGATGTAATGAGGAAGGCAAACTAACACGGGTAGAAAAGGTGCTGCAGTGATCTATACGCATACTTTTTATCACCAAAAGTAATTATATTTCAAACCTCCTTAATTTTTTTACTAATGCTGCAGATATATTATATTTATTGCTGAAACAGATATGGCACAAAAACACCCTTATTGCAGAACATGTGGTTCACATATCCACTCGAGCAATGTTTGCCCTTATTGTGGCTGTGAACCATTAAGTGGTAATAATTATTGTTGTGATTGCGGTACATCAACTATTGCCGGAGCTATCATATGCGTGCACTGCGGTGCATCATTTCAGAGAAAATTTCCCACAACCCTGGCTATTTTAATAAGTATTGCTTTTGCAGTAACCATTGCCGGTGCCGGATATTTTATAACCAAATCAGGAAATGAACCTTCAGAAAAAAGTAGTGATACAATTAATGAGAAAAAAAGTAACGATTCTACCCGAATTCATAAGCTCTCTCCCAAAAAAGATGAAGCAGTAAAAATTATTAATAATATCCCTTCAAAACTTTTAAATAAAAGAAATGATGCCATTATACGGGTGATAAATAATCTTCCCAAATATCCTAAGCCCCAAAGTGAACCTGATACAAAGCCTGTAATGCCACAAAAAAATAAAGAAGAGTTAGCTTCTGTTCCTGAAAAAACAACGACAACAACATCCGGCAGAGTAAGTATGAATGTTTTTTCTTCGAATGAAATGAGAAACTATTCAGTGGGGTGTACGTATTTTGAAGGAAGATCAAAAAATAATGTTGTGTTCTTCACAACAAATGTTTATGGATACGTTAAGATAAATGGAAAAGTATATGTATTGCAGGGAGTGCAGAAAGGAAATGATATAGCTAGGTTTAGAGGCGCAGGATATGAGGTAACAGTGGAAATTTTAGGGTTGGCTGGTAATGAAAATGAATGGCTGGCAGAAGCTACAATGGTAGTAACGGATGTAAGACAAAAAACCATATCCCGGCATAAAATATATTCCACCTGTACCGATTTTTAAAAGTAAATAATATTTTGCAGATATATTTGCATTCATCACTATAACTCATATGGAACTAGCACCACGCTATTGCAGATCATGCGGCTCGAGAATTCTTGTAAAGAATATTTGTCATAATTGTAATAACGACCCGTTGAAAGGGGATAATTATTGTTACGACTGCGGGGCATTAACGCCCAATGCGAATAGTTGTTTAAAATGCGGGGCAAAATATAAAACCAATCTGCCGGTAAAACCTGCATTAATAATTGGAAGTCTGGTAATAATTACTATTGCAATTGCAGGATATTTTTTAACCCGGGCAGATAAGCCACTTTTGGCCCCGGAGCCCGAAAAGACTGCCAGGCAAAGTTCTATAACCTCTGATACTAATAAAGCGGAAGTGCAGCAAACAAAGAATACAATTAATAATCCTGTAGATACTCCACGCACAATAGCAAGCAGGCAAGTTGATTCAGTTGCAATTAAAACTCCTGTAATTGATTCTGCTAAAACCATCTTACCTGGTACATTTACTTCAGATGAGCTAAAGGCATATAAGGGCAGGTGTTCTTATTTTTCTAAAAATCAAAAAAGCCAGGTTTGGTTTTTTATTGCCGGCGGATCAGGATACATAAAGATGAATGATAAGATATATGAGTTAAAAAGAAAGCGAAAAGGAGTTGATGTTGCCGTATTTTCCGGAAATGAATATGAAGCAACTGTTAGAATTGATGGGTTAAGCGGGAGTGCAAAAGAATGGCTTGCATCATGTACCTTAAATATAAAAGCCCTTGTTAAGGGTACATCAGTAAAACATAAAGTATATTCTTCCTGTATAGAACTATAAAACCTGCTGCGTTAAAATTATTCTCTTTACTTTTTTAATCAACATTAATGAAAAAAATATTTATCCCCGGCTTACTACTGATCTCAATATCTGCATTTGCCCAAAATGATGTATTAAAACATAAGGCTGATCAATCTGCTGAGAAAATTGAATCGAAAGTTATTGCATGGCGAAGAGATCTGCATGAACATCCTGAATTGGGAAATAATGAGTTTAGAACAGCTGGTATAATTGCAAAGCATTTACAATCACTGGGCATAGAAGTAAAAACAGGAGTAGCAAAAACAGGTGTTGTAGGAATATTAAAAGGTGGGAAACCTGGTCCCGTCATAGCTTTGCGGGCAGACATGGATGGCTTACCTGTTATTGAAAGAACACCTGTTTCATTTGCCTCAAAAGTAAAAACACAGTATAATGGCCAGGAAGTTGGTGTGATGCATGCATGCGGCCACGATTCTCATGTTGCCATTTTAATGGGTGTGGCAGAAATATTAGCTTCAATGAAAAATGACCTGGCAGGGACTGTAAAATTTATTTTTCAGCCTGCAGAAGAAGGTGCACCTGCTGGTGAACAAGGTGGCGCAGAGTTAATGGTAAATGAAGGAGTGATGGAAAATCCGCATGTGAATGTAGTTTTTGGCTTGCACATTAATTCGCAAACTGAAGTTGGAAAAATTACATATCGTCCGGGTGGTACAATGGCCGGAGTAAACGATATGAAGATCACTATTAAAGGCAGGTCAGCTCATGGGGCATATCCATGGTCATCAATAGACCCAATTGTAGTATCAGCACAAATAATTAATAACCTGCAAACGATAGTTAGCCGTAATTTAAATGTCACTGAAAATGCAGGTGTTGTAACAATAGGCTCAATACATGGAGGAAACCGTTCAAACATAATACCTGAACAGGTAGAAATGCTTGGAACTATAAGAGCGTTAAGTGCAGAGGATGAAAAAATGCTGATTGACAGAATAAAACAAATTGT
>JAYVEA010000028.1:0-6615 GCA_043749085.1 Chitinophagales bacterium | reverse complement strand
AATTACCGTATCCACTGCGGGAGTTGCAAAAATGATTAAGCAGTTAGGGGATGATGGGGTAAGATTCAACCTTGCATTATCTCTTCACGCAGCCAATGATACAAAGCGAAATGAAATAATGCCGATTAATGAAACCAATAACATTGCAGCATTGATCGAAGCCCTGAATTATTTCCATCAAAAAACAGGCAACGACATCACTTTTGAATATATTTTATTTAAAGGAGTAAACGATAGCATGCAGGACGCAGATGATCTTATAAAAATTTATAAACAGGTGCCTGTTCATCTTGTAAATATTATTGAATACAACCCCATTGATGCGGCCGACTTTACCAAGCCTGATAAAGACGCTACGCAAAAGTTCATGGACTACCTTGCGAATCACAGGGTGAATGTAAGGTTACGGATAAGCCGCGGTAAAGATATCGACGCTGCCTGCGGACAATTGGCCAACAAAGATTCGATTGCAATTGCTACTCCACTTCTTGCAGATTGATCTCTTAACAATTTTTTTATTTTATTTAATTAAACCATTGGTTTAATAAACTATCTATTATTCATAAAAAAGAAAAAGTGAGACTGGAAAAGAAAAGATAAAAGGTAAAACAAATAATTCTTATTGTTTAGTTGTAAGGGTAGGAGCAAGCGAATTCTGAAAGGAGTTCGCTTTTTATTTATTTACCTAACCTTATTTTCCCTGTCTTCCGCTCAGGGCTGTATAATGCAAAACCATTACCTGTTATTATGGATAGTGATTAAGCCCTGGAAAATTTATGTTACATAAAAATGAGAGTAAAAATTTTCCCTTTTTTATTTCAAAAAAAAATAACTACAGATAATCAGGCATGGTTTTTAATAAATACTTTTTCCCAACTCACATCGTTGGTGACAGCGTAATTTTATTTAATTGGAAATTAAAATCATTTAAATCACTAGTTTATGAAGGATAATTCTTTAACGTTTAATAAGGTTGCCAAAATCACCGTTTTCTTCTGGATAATGAAAGTAGTGGCAACAACCCTTGGGGAAATGCTGGGAGACTTTTTCTCTATGACCCTAAACCTGGGATATATTATCGGCCTTGCCATTACGGTAGCCTTATTTTTAGTGGTATTAATAATACAGCTAAAAAGTTTACACTATCATCCGGCAATTTATTGGCTGGTTATTGTTGGCACCACTACAGTGGGTACAGAAATATCTGACCTGATGGACAGAACGCTGGGACTTGGCTATGCACTCGGTTCTCTTATACTTTTTTCCTGTTTACTCCTTACCTTATTCTTATGGCATAGAATTGAAAAAGGAATAAAGGTTTACCCCATAACCCAAACAAGGGTAGAGGTGTTTTACTGGATAGCTATTTTATTTTCCAACAGCCTGGGAACGGCCTTTGGTGATTATTTAAGTGATAATGTAGGATTAAGTTATTTAGCTGGTGCCGGAGTAACGGCGGGTATAATTATTATAGTAGTACTTGTTCATTATTTTACAAAAATAAACGAGGTATTACTTTTCTGGATCGCCTTTATATTTACGCGGCCCTTTGGAGCAACCTTTGGCGATTTTCTCACAAAGCCATTGGAAAAGGGAGGCTTGAGTTTCGGAAGAGGCACCGCTGCATTAATAGCCGGTGGAATATTAGCCGTGATCATTTTTTATTCGAATAAAAAGGATAATGAAAAAACCCTTAAGCCAATATTTTCGGAAAAGAATAGTCCTTAATGGAAAAGAGATAACATGATTAAAAGAGGGATTTCCGAAAGGGTTTCCCTTTTTTATGTTTATTATTCAAAACTATTTTCATACTCCTGCCATGCTTTAAGTATGCTTTAGGTATGCATTCGTTTGATTTGAGTTTTTATTGTAACTCCTGTTTTGGTTTACCATTTTTATAGATTCTTCGCTATACTTCCCGAAAAAGTCGGGACAGGCAGAATGACAAGTCCATGCGGTTGTTGAAGACTTCCTTCACCAACACAACAATTCGAATTGTCATGCTGAGGCACGAAGCATCTATTCAATTCGAGAGTACAGATTCTTCCTTCGTCAGAATGACAAGAAGAGATACCTTTCTGTTTTATTCTATTTATTTACTAATCGTGCTGTTTTATTCCTAAACAGGAAGGAAGCGTTTTAAGGAGTATTAGGTTTATGATCAAAAATTATTATGCCTATGAAAGTAATTCCAAACCGCATATTGGCCCCCTCTAAACCTGCCTGCCGGCAGGCAGGTCTCCCCCCAAAGGGGAGACTTATGAAGGCTGCAAGAATTTAAATATATTATCACATTTCAAACTAAAAGGCAGAATATGAATGTTATACCTAACCGGATTGCTATATATGCAAAAGATATTCAAAACATAACGGGAAGAAGAGAACGCTCAGCACGAAAGATGCTGGCGCAGATAAGAAAGAAGTTGAATAAACAGAAAGGAGAGTTTATTACCGCTGAAGAATTTTGTAATTACTCCGGATTTAAAATGGAGCAAGTTAACGCGTTTTTGAAATGAGCAATGAATTTAGAATTATGAGTTATGAATTAGAAATTTAATTTTATAATAGTTTATTTTAATTTTAAATGTACAATCCGAAAGTGCATTAAAGGAAATAATCATCCTACAATAACATTTTTATTATGGCCAAGCGTACTTCAAAAGCAGAAAGAAAAATTGAAAAGACTCTAACTAAAAAACACGAGACTACTGCTTCTGCCACAGGATTGAACAGCATGACCAACTGGCTTGCAGTACTAATTTTTATTTTACCTGTTTTATTTTCCCGTGTTACACTTGATCCGGTAATCACTGTACGCTATATTTTTCTTAGCGTATTTATATTATTATTTCTCTTATTTTTTTTCATAATAAAAAAAATAAATTTTGCTCTTGGTTTACCTGTTAAAATAATCTTTGCATCAGGGATTGCCTTTGGTATTTGGAGTGTATTATCTTTATTTTCCGCGATCAACCCTTCTGCAGGATATTATGAAACTGCACGGCATTTTCTCAACCTTATTTTATTGTTTGGCGTTTTTGTAACTGCTCAAAAGGAAGAAGGACAGATATTAAAATTGTGCAAAGCAGTTTTACTAATGTCTATAGCACAAAGTCTGGCAGGTATTTTACAATATTACGATCTGGCTTTTACAGATCTTCCGGGCGCTAATGCGAAACCTTTTGGATTAATGGGGAACAGAAATCTTTTTGGATCTGCGCAGGCATTGGTTATTCCCTTTATAATATTTGTTTTATACAAAGCTGGAAAACTATGGAAATATTTAGCGGTTGCTGCAATAACAGGAGTGGTTGTTTCTATTGTTATTTCACAAACAAGATCTGCATGGCTGGCTGCAACTTCTATAATAATAGTGTCATTTTTATTGGTAATAATTTTTTCACCCCCCAACCGGAGAAAATGGATTGCAGGTTTACTGATCACCACAATCAGCATTATTGCCCTGGTTACCCTTTTATTAACTCTTGATAAAGAAAACACCTTAACGCAATCAGTAAAACAAAGAGCAGCAAGTTTAACCCGGAGCGATGGTAAATCTGAAAGCGCAGAAAATGTAAATGAGAGAATCAAGATATGGAAGAAAACTATTGAAGTAATAAAAGATAAACCTGTATTAGGTACAGGTGTCGGCAATTGGAATTTAACAATACCTGCCTATGGCACTGAGGGATTAATTTGGGCCTATGGAGCATTTGTACCAGACCGCCCACATAATGTTTATTTACAAGTATTAAGCGAGACGGGTATCCCGGGAATGACATTTTATTTTGGCATGTGGGCGGGAATTGTAATTATTGCTTTTAAAATAATAATAAAAAGATCACAGCCTGAAGATCGCAGAGTATTAAGCATTTTAATGCTTTCCGGGCTGTTTGCATTTGCTGTTGACTGTATGTTCAGTTTTCCTGCTGAGCGAATAGAACATTCGCTTTATACAATTTTAATGGGAGGAATTATTTTAGCATGCTATATTAATAATGAATTGAAAACTGAAAGGAATGGTAAACAGAATAGTTTTTTTACTGCAGGATTATTTTTAATTGCCTTTATTAATTTATTTATGGGTATTAAAAAATATAATTTTGAAGAACATATGAACATTACGGCAGCTTATGATAAAGAGCACCGTTATCAGGAAGTTATTGATGAAGCTGAAGCAGGCAAAAATAATTATGTAACTATTGATCAAAATGGTAAGTCTCTGGAAGTATACACCAGCCTTGCCTATAAAGAATTGAAAGATTTTGATAATGCTATAGAGGAAGCCCATAAGGCAAAAAAATATAATCCTAACAGTGCTATGGTTTATAATAATCTCGGGACAATTTATACTGACCTGAAAAAATATGATAGTGCTGTAAACTGTTATTTAAAAGCGCTGAAACTTACTCCTCATTTTGAAATACTATATAAAAATTTAGCTGTTAATTATTTTCAGCTTGGCAATTATGCAGCATGTATCCAGGCATTAGATAAGGTAGAAAAAAAAGGACAAGACTCTGCCTACCTGAACAGCTTACTTAATGAAGCTAAAAGACGATTGGCATTACAGCCTAAATGATTTTGCTTATCTGTAGATTTCTTCCTTAGTTGAGAATAGAATTCGGATGGCCGAGGAAAACACCTCAATTAGTTTGCGAAACTTAATCAAATGAAAAAAAATCATGGTGATGGGAAAGAAAAAGAAAATCAGATGATGGCAAGGAAAAAATAAAAATTAAAACACACATAATTCTTATTGTTTAGTTGCAAGGGTTAAGCCTGCCTGACAATAGGCAGGAGCAAAGCGGATTCTGAAAAGAGTTCGCTTTTTTAGTGTGCCTGCGTGAGACTTACTTGATACTCTCATACTTAAGGCAGGCTTTAATCCGGCTTAGAAAATGTGAGTTATATTTTTTAAGCTTTGGCATTTGCTCATTGCTTCATTTGTTTTTGAAACCATGCCAGGTAATGTTGTATTTGAGAAACCAGGTAATATGGCAGGTTTAGTAATTTATACTTTTTACCGGCAGCGCTGATAGCTTCTGTAATATTCATTTCACCTGCATAAAACCTCACCGCCATTGTATGTGGTGCCATGTCCATAAAAAGATGCAATGATTTTAACTTCCCTTCCTTTCCGGCTTTTACCTCAACAGGTATTAATTTTCCTTCATAAACAAATAGATAATCTACCTCTGCAGATGAATCTTTTTTTTCTCTTACCCAAAAATGCAGGCTGCTTAATGACTGATGTTGAAAGGCCAGTATTTCCTGCCCTGCAAGATGTTCTATCATAGTTCCCTGGTAAATTTTGTTTAAATCCTCCGTTTCCAAAATTTCTTTTTGTATACCTACAAAATAATTAAGCATGCCCGTATCCAACACCTGCAGACGTGGGGATTTTTTTACATCCGGTATTAACGGTAATTCAGCTCCCGTATTTGGATAAATTAACCGCAGCAACAACGCTTTTTCTAAAGTACGCAATGACTCACCCATTTCCCTGGAACGGTAGCCGGAATTTCCAAAGCCCTCAAATTTTATTCTTTTACCGGCCTGTAAAAATGAGGTGCGGATAACATGCCTTATATGTAATACCTGCGTAGCATTAGTAGCATATTTTTCTACATCATCCAGGTAGGAAGTGATTAAAGAATCATAGATGGACGACAACGCTGTTAAATCTTTGTGCTGTATATAATGGTTAACTACTTCCGGCATTCCGCCAATAAGGGCATATGTATGAAAAAGTTGCAGCAGTTTATTATGCACAAATGGTGCTATGGGTACCTGTTGCAATTGTTGTAACGCCGTAGTTTCTCCCATAGCTGCTAAAAATTCAGGAAATGAAACAGGGCGCAACACCTTATATTCTACCCTGCCCACAGGAAAGTGAATGTTTTTATCAAACAGGGTTTCCAGCAGGCTGCCCGCAGCAATTACCGGAATACCTTGCTCCGATTCATAAAAATATCGCAGGATATTTAATGCTTCAGGCACTTCCTGTATTTCATCAATAAACAACAGGGTTTTGTTCTTTAAGGCCAAAGATTTATTTTTTATAAAAAATACTGCCTGAATCAGGGTTTCTATGTTTGAAAATGTTTTAAAAGGAGTTTTATCTGCAGGCAACTCGAGATTTAGGTATATGTATTGCTCAAATTGAGCCGCAAACTGGTTTATCATTGTAGTTTTTCCTACTTGTCTGGCCCCTCGTATAACTAATGGTTTACGGTTTGGTTCCACAGCCCATTTCTCTAGTTCGCTTATAATTGTTCTTTTAAACATGTAATAAAGATAGGGTAATAATAAAATATCCTGTTACAAAGAGGAGGTAAATTTCTGCAATTTTTGTAACAAATCAGGGTAAAGATACGGAAATACAATCAAAAGTTCAGCACAAACAAAAAAGCCACTCAAATTGAGTAGCCCTTTTGCATTATAGTTAACCTCTAACTATTATCTTAAAGCTTTATCAGCTTAACTGTTTTATGGTTATTACCCTGGATAATTTCGGCGAAGTAGCTTCCGCCTATGAAATTTCCACCAAGGGTTACCAGTTGATTATTTTGTACACCCGTCATTGTAGCCAGTACCCTTCCTGCTGCATCT
>JAYVEA010000027.1:0-6625 GCA_043749085.1 Chitinophagales bacterium | reverse complement strand
GAGGTGGAAGGAAGAACAGATGGGTTTCTTTGCACATTGGATAGCCGGAGGGAAATAGTAGATAAAGATGTTCAGCTTGCTGTAAGAAAAGAATTATTTGGTATTAATCTTATCAGGCTTAATGAAAATAATTTTTTACAGACACTGCGAAATAAGCTTTCGTGGGGTCTTGATAAAAGAAACTGATTCAATATTTAACTTTCTTTATTTTAATAAAACTTATCTTTTTCGTTTATTTTGCACCCAATGAAAAACAGATTAAATATACTAATTGCGATACTCTCTTTTTTAAGTATTCATAATGCCAATGCCCAATACTCGGATGTACAGGAAGGGCAATTTGGTTTTACACTTGGAGCAGCACATTATTTTGGCGACTTAAATAACAGGGCAGCATTTAATCGCCCCAAAATTGCAGTAGGTGGTTTTTTTAGAAAACAATTTGGTAATTATACAGGGTTACGCATTTCAGCTCATTATCTTCAATTAGGATATAGTGATGTGTACAGCAAAAATGATTATCAAAAAAGAAGAAATTTAAGCTTCAACAGTAATGTTTGGGAAATTGCTTTACAGGGCGATTTTAATTTTTTTAAATACATTCCTAATGATCCTGATCACTTTTTTACGCCTTATGTAACACTTGGCGTAGGGATTTTTGCTTATGACCCTTATGCCTATTACCAGGGGGAAAAAGTTTTTCTTCGTCCCTTAAATACTGAAGGAGAAACTTTTTATCAAAACAGGAAAGCATATGGTACAATGTCGCTTTGTTTTCCTATTGGTATAGGTTTTAAATACAGCCTGAACCAAAATCTTAATTTATCATTTGAAATTGCTCATCGCTTTACCCGTACAGATTATTTAGATGACGTAAGCACAACTTATATTGGAGTGGATAAATTTCCATCTCCCAACGGGGCATCCTCGGTGGCGTCTCTTTTACAGGATCGCTCCTACGAAACAGGCGAACCTATTGGTGTTGAAGGCCGCCAACGGGGATGGAGCAAGCAAAATGACCAGTATCTTATTGCGGAGGTTGGCTTATCTTTTAATTTAAGTTCTTACCGTTGCCCTCCTGTAAAACGGTAATATTTATTTCCCCATAGATTTGATTGTTTAAAATTTTCTATTACTTTTATGTTTCCCTCATTTAAAGCAATCATCCCTTATATCCTATTGTCTTAATTAAGACAAATCCTCCATTTTCCATTGAAATGAAAGGTTTTTTCATCCATTCTCTTAGTAGCCCGGGATAGGCATATCTCATTCCATTATCCATTGAAAGGCATAGTTTACTCAAACTACAAATTTGAACTATGGCCTCGCAATTTGGGCATCGTATTATTTTTTTAGTATTGCTTTGCTTTGCACCTACCCTGCATGCGCAAACGGTTTATTATCCCGCCCAGGCTTCCGACCAACTTAAATTATCCGCACAGGACGTAGCAACACTTTTTAATAAAGCAATACCGGGAAATAATTTTACTGCACAGCCTTATACTTCTATTCCTACATCAGGCATAGTATTTATTTATGATTCCTCTTTTATAAATTATCAATTCTGTAAAATTGAGTGCAACGGAAATCTTATAAAATTTTCAGCTGCACAGGATGCGGGGTTATGCTTTGGTATTTATAATTATTTAGATGAATTAGGGTTCCGGTTTTATTTGCCGGGAACATTGTGGGAGAAAATACCAAAACTTACTTCACCCTACAAAGCCGAAAATAAGATAGTTTCTCAAAAATTTAAATATAATAATTGGTTTATCAGTGGCGGATATAACAGGTGGGCAATGGATAAAGATGATCCCTATGGTGGAAACTTTGGATTGAACGGGCATGATTGGTGGCAATACCAGGTTCGCAATAATATGAATGGCGCATACAGGTTTAGCGGACATAGAGGTGATATTTTTAATGCAGAATATCTTTCAACCCTACAGGCCCATCCATGTTATGTAGCATGTATAAATGGAGCCAGAAATGCTAATTCCCAATCAGTGCCCGATATTAATAACAGCGATGCAAAAGCATATTGGGCATCAACAATTTTACAACGCTATTCTTCTTATAAAAAAAGTGTACTCAGCGCTCCTGAATTATATAAAAATTTTTATTGGAATTTTAATTATGGGAATGAATACATTGGTATCGAAGTTCCGGATGGATCGGCATTTGGTAATTCTTCAGATAATTTAGGTTGTGCTGTTGGAAGTTTTAATGGTAAGCCTTACCCTAAGGAAAGTGATCAGCAGTTTCTGCTGTCTAATTTTACGGCTTCAAAAATAAATGAAGTGCTTTCGGATAAGCGCTTTCAATGTTATGCTTACTTTAACCATGCAGATGTTCCATCAGATAATATTTCTATCAATAAAAATATTGATGTACAGGTGGTGGCATCGGCCTTTCAATCAGAAAGCAGCCCTGTGGGGTTATTAAACAGGTGGTATAAAAGGCATACAAATATCTCAGAATATGATTACATGAATATTCCTCAATGGACAGGTGAAACACCGATATTCTCATTAAGTAATTATAAAAATACCTTGGCAAGATTAAAAGAGAAACATAGCCAGGGTATAGTTATTGAAGCATCTCCCGCAAAATTTGCATCATTGCCGTTTCTATTTGCCGGCAACCGTTATCTGCAGTACGACATTAATGTTGACAGCAGCATAAATGAATTTACATCAAACATGTTCCCTCAAAATATTGCTGTGCATATAAGTCAATTATTAAAATACTGGGGAGAAGAAAATATTATGAACGGTGGCGATTTCATCCCTGATAATAAATATAAAATACCGTTATTCCTGCAGGAATTAAATAAAGCTATTTTAGTATCAAATAATGAAAACGTTGAAGTTGTTGCAAGGCTCCGGGAATTAAAAGCATACCTGCATTATATGGTTTTGTATTATAATTTTATAAGTGATAACAGATCGTATCAGAATAAGATTGACAAAGCGGCAAATCTATGTTTATACCTCGCCAAAATAAATAAGCTGCAACTGGTAAACAGTTATTTCTTAATACTAGGTATCGTAAACAAATTTCCGCCTACAAGCGAATTTTATAAACAATATAATATCGTTGATGGAACAGCTTATTTAAATGGAAATTTATCCCCCATCACTAATGAAGAAATAAATAATTATTTTTTAGAAGATGTATCAAAGTATGCAGCTTTAGCTACCGATTTTAAATTTGAGAACGCTGTTGATATTATAAAAAAGATGGCTGCGGCCGGCTTAAAGCCGCTTGATAAAATTAAAGTGAAGATTGGATATACTAATGGAGCTGATAATCCCGGAAGGTGCGAATTTTATTTTTATGCACCTGCACCAGGTTCAATAAATCTTAATTGTATCCCCACATTTGATACGCCGGGCAAAGGATTTATAAACCTAACAGTTGAAGCCACCGACAAAGCTTTGCTGGTAATTAAAGATGAAATCATATCAAGAGAAAGTAATTCGGGAAATATATATGTCACTGTACCTTCAGCAGGACTATATAAATTATCGGTTGTATCAAAGTTTAGATCTTTAGCCAACATTGTAATTACAACTAATGGAAATACATTTTTTAAAGGTGGACCTTTTTACGGTAAAATGGCAGAGAATTATCATGGCGATACGCTAAAAAGTCTTCCAAAATATTTTTATGTTCCAAACATTGGTCAACTGTATTTCAGCATTAATAATGCATGTTATACAAATAATTGTTTAACACCCGGTGGGGTTAAAGGCGCATTTGGTATAAAAGATAATAATGGCAAAGATCCTGATATAGAAGTCTCACCTTTTGACTCCTCATTGTATAAAATTTCTGTTTCTCCTGAAAATGCCGGTAGTTTTTGGCAGGTAACCAAATTAAGAGAATATAATTTTTGCTTTGCTAATATATCTAACATAGAAATTTTTGCAGAACTAAAACCTGCAGCAGCTGCGTTGCCTGTATTGGAAACTGATGCGATCGTATATCCCAATCCGTCCAATGATATATTTAATTTTAAAAAAAATAATTCTCCCTTGACATTAAACAGGATAACTGTTTATGATCCGCAGGGAAAAAAGATCGCTGATGCCTCAAATACAAGCAGCATCAACTTATCCAAACTTTCTGCAGGTGTTTATATTTTTTCCGCACAAAAAGAAAATACTGTTATAAAAGGAAAATTAATTAAGAATTAGAATACTGGGTATACAGCAATCGTAGTAACAAATTTATTACTTTTGTGGCAAGTCAGGCTATTGCCTGACTTCAATTTTTATTACTTAATGAGTTTAAAAGAAGATATTAATATTGAAAAGTTGCCCCGCCACATTGCTATCATTATGGATGGTAATGGAAGATGGGCAAAAGAGAAAGGTGAAGACAGACTCTTTGGGCATTTTCACGGAGTGGAAAGTGTGCGTAATATCGTGGAAGGCTGTGCGGAATTAGGTGTTCAATATCTAACCCTATATGCATTTAGTACCGAAAATTGGGACAGGCCAAAAGATGAAGTAACAGGATTGATGGAGTTACTTATTGATACAATACGGCTGGAAGTCCCCACGCTTAATAAAAATAATATTAAGCTTCATGTAATAGGCAATTTTGAAATGTTACCTGCGGCGGCTAAAAAAGAGTTGGATGATGCCGTTGGTGAAACAAAAAACAACACAGGGCTTAATCTTATAATGGCCTTAAGTTATAGTAGCCGTTGGGAGTTAACCGATGCTGTTAAAAAAATAGCTGCCGATGTAAAAAATAATAAATTAAATGCAGAAGATATAACCCAGGATACACTGCAACAATATTTAAGCACGGCAAAGTTTCCTGATCCGGAATTAATGATAAGAACCAGCGGAGAATTTAGAATAAGTAATTTTTTATTGTACCAGCTGGCATATGCAGAATTATATTTCACAGACACCTTATGGCCCGATTTCAGAAAGGAAAATTTGTACGAAGCCATTATTGACTACCAGCAAAGAGAACGCAGATTTGGCAAAACAGCAGAACAGATATAAAACAGTACTGAACAGGTTTTGTAAGGATTTCGTTAAACTATTTAACAAATAGTTTTAATTATTGCTCCTATCTTGCCGCCTTGATAAAATTGATTTTTTGATGCCGAAACTTTACAGGATTTTTTTCTTCGTTATTATCTTTTTTCTTGCCAAAACCTCCGGCGCTCAAATACGAAAGGACTCAATTCCTACATCGGTAAATGTGGAGCTTGAAAACATCTTTACTTCCAAAACTCCGCAACAATATATAATTGCTGCTATAAAAGTTACCGGTACACAATCTTTCGATGCCAATCTAATTGTATCCATTTCCGGACTTGCAGTTGGAGATAAAGTAATGATCCCGGGCACAGATGCATTTAGTAAAGCAATAAATAATTTGTGGAAACAGAATCTTATTTCAAATGTAGAAATATATTTTACCAGGCTTATAGGTAAAAACCTGTATGTGGAAATTAGTATTACAGAAAGACCACGTTTGTCAAATTTTAAATTTGTTGGAATAAAAAAATCCGAGGCTGATGATGTTACAGGAAAGGTAGGTTTGGTAAAAGGAAGAGTTGTTACAGAAAATATGAAGCGTACTGCCCGGGATAATATTCGTAAATTCTTTATAGAAAAAGGGTATAGAAATATTGATGTTCAGGTGTCTGAAAAAAAGGATACATCTATTACAAATTCAGTTTTACTAACATTTATAATAGATAAGAAAAACAAAGTAAAAATTAATGAGATCCTTTTTGGAGGAAATGATAATGTTCCGGATGCCAGACTTAAAAAGCAAATGAAGGGAACAAAGGAAATGAGCAGGCTGACGCTGGATCCCGTAAAAGTGATAAATCCATATTCAGATAAAAGTAATACACTGGACTTTAAAAATTATTTAAAGCAAAATGGGTATTTGTCTCCATCAAAAACAAAAGAGCTTGTAGATCCATATTTCCGTTTTAAGCTGGCTTCAGCAAAGTATAGCGATAAAAAATACACCGAGGATAAAAATAAGATACTGGACTATTACAATTCACTTGGTTACCGCGATGCAGTGATAGTAAAAGATACACCAATTATCGATGATAAAGGGAATTTAAATTTGGCGATTAAACTTTCTGAAGGTCATAAATATGTATTTGGAAATATTACCTGGAGAGGGAATACAAAATATTCTGATTCATTATTAAGTGCTTTTCTTGGTATTCAAAAAGGTGAAACATATGATGTTGAAACTCTTAATAAACGGTTAGGGAAACAGGCTTCACCGGAAGGAGGAGATATAAGCAGCTTATACATGGATGATGGGTATTTATTTTTCAGGATAGACCCTGTTGAAACTGCGGTTTATAATGATACAATTGATCATGAGATACGAATTGTAGAAGGGCCTCAGGCTACCATTGGCAAGGTAACTATCAGCGGTAACGACAAAACAAAAGAATATGTTATTCGCCGCGAGCTAAGAACCATACCGGGTGAGAAGTTTAGCCGGGCAGATATTATTCGTACACAAAGAGAATTGTCGCAATTAGGTTTTTTTAATCCTGAAAAAATCAATCCCGGAGTTGTACCCAACGCTGATAATGGAACAGTAGATATAAATTGGG
>JAYVEA010000026.1:0-18945 GCA_043749085.1 Chitinophagales bacterium | reverse complement strand
GCTCTTTTTTTAGAAGATCCATTACAAATTCGCGGCTGCCTTCCATTGTATAATTGTATTGTACAACCGTATGCACAGGTTTATTCCTGCTTTCATGAAGCCGTTGTACAACTCTCTCAAAGGCTTTCATCAGCTTAAATAAACTTACTGTCTGCAACTCTGTTCCTTCACCTGATTCTTCACCAATTTTTGCCAATTCATTCTGAAGGTTGCCTCGTTTTACCATCATCATCCGCAAGGCTTCCATCTGCTGCATTTCAAGTGCTGCCTGTTTGAATTTTTTATACTCAAGAATTTTATCGATCAATTCCTGACGTGGATCAATTTCATTTCCTTCCTGGTCAAGCTCTTTTCTTGGCAAAAGCATTTTTGCTTTAATGCGCATTAAGGTGCTGATGAATAAAATAAATTCACTGCCAAGATCAATATTCAGCTCTTCACTATTATGAATGAAGTCAAGGAATTCATTAGTGATCTTTGTTATGGGAATATTATAAATATCGAGTTCATCCCGTTCAATAAAAAATAGAAGAAGATCGAAGGGTCCTTCGAATTGGGGTAATTTTATCTGGTATGTTTCTGTGTTCACAAGCTTAATTTAAAAGAAATCCCGGCGTTTCCACCGGGATACAAAAATATAAAATACCCATCCCAAAAAGAATTATTTTTTTAATGAATCTCTTATTTCCATTAATAATAGATCTGTAGAAGATGGAGATGCAGCAGCTGCTACTTCTCTTCGGGCTTTCACCCTGTTTATCGCTTTTATCATTAAAAACATTACAAAGGCTACAATAATAAAATTGATAATAGACGTTAAAAAATCACCCCATTTAATTGCTATCGCCTCTGTAATAATTTTGCCTGATGCATCTGTGACTGCTTCTTTTATAACGTACATTTTTTTGGCCAGGTCAGCTCCTCCTAATAAACCTATCAGAGGAGATACTATGCCCTCAGTAAAAGAGGTAACTACTTTAGCAAAGGCTGCACCCATTACAAAAGCAACAGCAATATCAACAAGGCTGCCCTTCATTGCGAACTCTTTAAATTCTTTTAAAATTGCCATAGTTGTATGTTTTAATTGTTATTAATAAGCAAACTATTTTGGTTTAATTCCGGGAAATTGCATATCCAGATTCTTTAAGGTATCACGAACTTTGTTTGCAATTAAATATTCTTTATACCAGTTTTGGTCGCTGGGAATAATGTTCCATAGAGGCTGGTTACAATTAGAAAAAGCGTCTTCATACATATTCATATAAATATCCCAAAGCTTTGCTTCTGCAAAATCATTGTCATTATACTTCCACATTTTTGTCGGATCCTTCAGTCTTTCTTCAAGCCGTGCCTGCTGCTCTTCCGGAGATACATGTAAATAAAATTTAAGAATGTGTGTATTGTTATGTTGTGTCAGCAAATCTTCCCAATCGTTTATAGCTTTCATTCTTTTCTTTGCCGTTTCATCATCGCACCACTTATGCACTCTTGTAATTAAAATATCTTCATAATGGCTGCGGTTAAAAATTTGTATCATTCCTTTCGCAGGTGCATTCTGGTGAATTCTCCACAAAAAATCATGACTTAATTCTTCATCGGTAGGGGCTTTGAAACTTTTTACAGTTACTCCCTGGGGATTTAAATAACCAAATACATTCCTGATGGCACCATCTTTTCCACTGGCATCCATGCCTTGAATAACAATTAAAAGAGAATGTTTTCTCTCAGCATATAAAAGATTTTGTAACTCATCCAGTTCTTCAAGGAGTTTGGCTGTTTTTTCTTTTGTATCTTTTTTATCGAGATCCTTATCCGCTCTTGTACTTACCTGGCTAAGTTTTATTTCTGCCATAAAAATATTTGGGATAAATATACAATGTAATAAAGAACCAGAGCAAATGAAATTATTCTGCTTTCAGCATTTCTGTTCTTAACTGTTTGGCAGTTTTTGTACTTCCATCATGGCTCCAGCCGGGAGGCATGATCAAATATTTGAATTTTGTAAGAAGAGGAATATTTTTCTTTAGATCTTTACCCAGGTTTTGCCATTCATGAAAAATGATCTTTGCTGGATGATGAGGATCATCAAGCGGTTTTGTAAGTCCATATTTTATGGGATCTTCTTTCACTTCTTCCTGGAAAGTGCCAAATAACCGGTCCCAGATTATCAGTACCATTCCCATATTTTTATCAAGATAACGTATGTTACTTGCATGATGAACACGATGATGTGAGGGGCTTACAAATACAGCTTCAAACCATGCGGGCATTTTTTTTATATATTGTGTATGTACCAATATTCCATAGATCTGTGTAAGCGAATACATAAATACAATATCAATCGGGTGAAAGCTTAATAATGCAAGAGGAATAAAATAAATAAAACGATACATTGGCTGTAATACCGAAGAGCGGAAGCCGGTGGTTAAATTAAATTCTTCTGAAGAATGATGCGTAACATGAACAGCCCAAAAAAACCTTGAGTAGTGATCCACCCGATGTTCAATATAAAACAGGAGATCTTCCAGTATGAATAACCCACCCCAGTATAAAACAGGGTTAAAAGAAAAATAAAGGAAATGAAAATTAAAAAACCAAAGAAGGATAACAACATATATAGCCCTGAATAAAAGATCGATGCCGCCATTTACCAAACACAGGTAAACATTCATCGCAGTATCTTTTAGCGTATAATATTTTTTAAGATGTAAATGGCTTAACAACATTTCAGCACCTATCACCAAAAGATAAAGCGGGGTAGAAATTAATATAAGAAGTTGTTCTTTCAGCATAAGAAAAATTTATACTGACATGATCTCTTTTTCTTTTGCAGCTAAATGTTTTTCAACAAGAGAAATATATTTATCTGTCATTTCCTGTATCTCAGTTTCGGCATCTTTTGCCTGGTCTTCGCTAAGCCCATCCTTCTGCAATTTTTTTATTTGTTCAATCGCTTCCCTTCTAATACTTCTAACGGCAACCTTGGCCTGTTCACCTTCGCCATTGCTTCGTTTCACCATTTCTTTACGTCTTTCTTCGGTTAAGGGAGGCAAAAAAAGCCTGATTATATTTCCATCATTTTGTGGATTGATGCCAATGTTTGCTGCAATAATTGCCCTTTCAATAGGTTGCAACATATTTTTTTCCCATGGCTGAATGGAAATAGTTCTTGCATCTAATGCGCTGATATTACCTACCTGATTGATCTGTGTTGGATTGCCATAATAATCTACTACTATACCATCAAGCATTGCAGGATTGGCTTTGCCTGCACGTATTTTAACCAACTCGGCCTCCAGGTGGTTAATAGCCTTTGTCATAGATTCTCTTTCTTCCTCTAATATAAATGATAGATCGTCTGTCATGTCTCGATAATTAAGCGGTAATAATCATGCTGTAATACAAGTAGCTTGTAAAACAAGTTACAAATTTAGCAAAAAGAGGTTGATTAAAAAGTTAAACCAATCGTTAGTCCTGGTCCGCAGTTTCTCTTACAAGCGTAAGTATTTTATGAGATTTAATAATCTCTTTTTCATCCTCCCTGATTTCTGCAGTAATAAATTTTGATCTTGGACGACTGTAATATATTATCGTTACAAATAAAAGGGCTGCTGTAGCTAATGCCCCAATTACCATTGTAGTTCCCTGTGAACGCAGTACATATGCCAAGCCAATAAAAACAATGTTAGCTGAAACGCATATTACAGTGATCATCCGTTGTGAGAGACCCAGATCGAGTAAAAAATGATGTATATGATTTCTATCGGGACTAAAAGGCGAACGCCTGTTAAATATGCGAAGACTAAATACACGAAGTGTATCAAATAAAGGAACTATTAAAATAGCAAATGCAATAGCCGGGGCGGAAAGTAATGGTAAACTAACTGCAGGGTTAGCGGCTACTGCCATAAATTTTATAGCAAAGATTGAGTTCAGCAATCCTATTAATAGTGAGCCTGTATCACCCATAAATATTTTTGCAGGAGAGAAATTATAGATAAGGAAAGCAATAAGGCTGCCTGCTAAGGAAAGCGCCATAACAGAATACATTACTTCTCCTGTAATAAAAAAGTAAACTCCAAATATCAGGGAGGTTAGTAATCCAAGACTTCCTGCCAGGCCATCCACACCATCAATAAGATTAAAAGAGTTTGTTATAACTATGATTGTAAAAGCAGTGAGTATATAACTTGCAATATGTGGGATCTCATTTATATTTAAAAACCCATGTAAATTATTTATCTGGATTCCGCCAAACTTAATAATGATACCGGCTGCTATTAGTTGCCCTATAAATTTTTTAGTTGGAGATAGAACTAAGATGTCATCTTTAATTCCCAGAAAGAAAATAACCATGGCTGCAGCCAAAAAATATTGCAACTCATTTGGAATATGTGCAGGTACTCCCATTAAAGTGGCAATAATAAATCCTGCAAAAATGCCCAGGCCACCAAGTGTTGGAATTACTGATTTATGAACCTTGCGTTCATCAGGCTCATCAAACAATTTTTTATCCCTGGCAACTTTAATTATAGGTGGAATTGCAAAATACGTTATTAAAAACGCCAGTGCGGAACTTAGTAAAATATTATCCATGCTGCATTATTGTAATAAGCAATAAAAATTAAGTATAATTCTTATTTTGAAATCCAATCGCCGCATTTAGACCCATCCCTGAGAGAATATGCTGCTTTTAGTTAGGGTGTTTTTAAAATATACTTACGCCGTAAAAATAACCAACAATCACAAATAAACGAAACTAATATAGATTTATTTCAATTTGTAGGCCGAAAATTGGATTTGTGCTATTACAGCTTTTAATGTAGGTTCGCCTTTTCTTAACTAATATTATAAAATTCAAGTTTAAATGAAGGATTTAAAAGCTATAGCGGCACAGGTAAGAAGAGACATTATTAGAATGGTTTATGATGCGCAAAGCGGCCACCCTGGAGGATCTTTAGGGTGCACAGAATTTTTTACTGCATTATATTTTGAAATTATGGAAAGAAATCCCCAGTTTGATATGGATGGGGTAGGAGAAGATGTTTTCTTTTTGTCGAACGGTCATATTTCACCGGTATGGTACAGCACACTGGCAAGAGCGGGTTATTTTCCTTTGGAAGAATTAAAAACTTTTAGAAAAATTAATTCACGTTTGCAGGGTCATCCTACTACCCATGAAGGATTACCGGGAATAAGAGTTGCTTCCGGCTCATTAGGCCAGGGAATGAGCGTAGCAATTGGCGCTGCTTTGGCAAAAAAATTAAACCAGGATAACCATACAGTGTTTTCATTACACGGGGATGGAGAATTAGATGAAGGACAGAACTGGGAAGCAATTATGTTTGCAGCTCACCATAAAGTAGATAACCTGATATCTACTATTGACTGGAATGGTCAACAGATCGATGGACCTACTAAAAAAGTAATGAGCCTGGATAATCTTCACGCAAAATTTGAAGCATTTAACTGGCAGGTGCTGGAAATGGATGGAAACGAAATGGACCTTGTTATTGCCGGTCTTAATTATGCAAAAACATATTTGGGTAAAGGTAAACCGATTGTTATTTTAATGAAGACTGAAATGGGATATGGAATTGATTTTATGAAGGGAAATTTTGAATGGCATGGCGTGGCACCAAATGATGACCAGTTGAAAGTGGCGTTGACGCAGTTGCCTGTTACATTGGGAGATTATTAAATGGTTAATCAGTTAATTGGTTAATTTGTTAACCTGTGCTTTATTAAAGTTTAGTGCAATTCTTATTTATGGAATATACTCTTGAAAAATTAGAGGTTTATAATCTTGCCGAAGATTTTTCTGATAAAATTTGGAATATTGTAATTACCTGGAAAATTTTTGAGAAAGATACTATTGGTAAACAAATGGTAAGAGCCGCTGATTCTATTTCGGCTAATATTGCTGAAGGTTATGGCAGATATTTTTATAAAGAAAGTAAACAATTTTATTTCTATTCAAGAGGTTCGATACAAGAAACAAAAGCCTGGCTTTAAAAATGTAAAAGAAGAAGCATGATTCCGGTTGAAGAATGTGATAGATTAATTTCTGCGGCAGAAAAGATTTTAGCTATGTTAAATGCATTTATAAAATTTGTAGCAAAATCTCAAAAAGTTAAAACAAAATCCATTACTCCATAACCTACGAATAACAAATTAACATTTTAACGGATCAACTTTTTAATTCCTCAACTCAAAAGCCTGGTGCGCTGCTTTATTTGCAGGAAACCATGCGGCAATAAAAGCAATAATTATTGCGGTAGATGCTACCAGTAAAAAATCTGTAGCAATAAGTTTTACCGGGAAATAATCTATCAAAAAAGAATTTCCTGTAAGTTTTACCAATTTAAATTTTGATTGTAATGCACAAATAATGGTAGCCAATAATAATCCTATAGCTGCGCCTGAAATAGCTAATATCAATCCCTCGCTTAAAAATATTTTTAATATCAGGCTTTTATCTGCGCCCAATGACTGCAGTACATTTATATCATTTCTTTTTTCCAGCACAAGCATAGTTAGAGCGCTGATCATATTAAATGCGGCTATGATAAGAATAAGTGTAAGCAAGGCATAAATAGCCCATTTCTCCACTTTCATAGAAGTATATAAGCTGGTATTTTGCTGGTATTTTGTTTGAACTTTATATTTATCTCCCAACATTTTTTGCAAAGCACTCGTCATCTCATCTGTTTGCGAAGGATCTGATAAAGCAATTTCAGCGGCGCTGTATTCATTTGCCGCATAATTCATTTGCTGTTTTATAAAATCAATATTTGTTATTACATATTTATTGTCAAAATCCTGCTGAATGGCGAAACTGCCTGAAGCATACGCATTGCCTTCACTTAAAGAGGAAGCCGGGTCTGAAGAAGCATACCCTGATTTTTTTGGCAAGAACACAGTGAGTGGGGTTAAACTTTTATCGGCCTGTACTCCTACAGCATATTCAATGCCTGCTCCTAATATTAATAATGGTTCATCAGCAGTGCCTGTTTTAAAATCTCCGTTAAGCATTTTTTGAGGAACACCCGAAACCTTCGGATAATTATCATCCACACCTTTTAAAAAAACAACTGTCTGCAATTCTCCATTCTGAAGCAATGCTTTTTCCTGCGCAACAAGTGAAATATTTTTTACGCCATTAAAATGTTTTATAGCGTTGATCTGATCTGCCGTAAGAAAAATAGTTTTTCCTTTTGAAGCAATAACTCTTACATCAGTATAAAAATTAGAATAGAGTGATTGTACAAGGTCTTCAAAGCCATTAAAAACGCTTAGCACCAATACCTGGCACATGGTGGAGAAAGCAATAACACAAAGCGTAACCCACGAAATAATGTTTATAGCATTGGTGCTTTTTTTTGCTTTAAAATATCGCCAGGCAAATGTGAGGTACATCTAAGTGTTTAAACGTTTAAGAAGTTTAAAGTTAGCTATAAAGATATAAGCGAAAACAGGAATTCAGATGAAGGTTAATGGTTTATTAAATAAGGCAGATCAGAAAAAAGAATCTTTATATCTACATCTAATGCGGTAGCTATTTCAAACAGGCGGGACAGAGGAATATCAGTTTTACCATTTTCTATTTTGCTTAATGATACACAAGACATATTTATTTCATTTGCAAGCCAATCCTGTTTATGACCATTCATAATTCGCAATTTTCTGATATTATCTCCAACTTCTAAAGCTGAAGGGGAAAGACGGAAGTTAGTAAGGCGCATAGGTTGTTGTTTATAAAATATAATGTAATCTAAATCAAATACTACAATTTGTTGTGTAGTATTTTATCTATAAAACTTTCATTTATTTCAAAAAATATAAACCGGCAGTTAAGTTTTATGAACTCAAAATTTTTACAGGAAGAATATTGATACGGACTTTTGCTTTTCAATAAAAAAAGCAGTGCATCAAAATTCAGACTCTGATGCACTGCACCCGGAAAAAGGTATTGTTTCAATTGCGCATAGAAACATTTACATCTACCCGGGCAGAAACTAAATTCCTAACAACAAAATTACAAACTAAAATGAAAAAGTTTTATGGTATTTTACTTTTATTAGCCCTAATGGCTTTTAAAACAAACGTACAGGCACAAACTTGTACAAGCGTTACAGCAGAACTTACTGCTGTTAGTCCACAGTCAGAGTACATACATTGGTTTGGCGTAAAGGTTTCGCTTGCACAACCTTATACCCAGAACGTAACAGTTGGTGGAACAATTATGGATACCCAGGGGGCATCTCCTAGTCTTTGGCAGCTAACAATATTAGCAGGTAGTTTAACAGCCGAAACATCTCCATATTTCTATTCAACAGATCCACAATGGAGTGCAAGGGTTTCTATTGATAATGTAACGCCTTGCCCTCCAAGTGTTCAAATTGTGCCAGTAAACGATCCACTAATTACAAACACAATGATGAATGCCTTTAATTCATTAAATGTAGACTTATCTAAATTAAGCACGGAGGCAGGTCTTTCATCTACTATTACCGCTAATGATATTGATTTTCAAAATCTATACAGAAGTTATGATGCAAATTCACCTGGTGGGATAGCAATAACAGCCCCATTTAAAAATAACTCTTCATCTAATTCTACTAACTACGGCTTTACGTTATTCACAGATGGCACTAGTTATATTCGACCCACATTAATTGTTGGAAAGACCAATGTACATTTAAAATATTTTGATTTAGATGAAGGCTTGATTACGACAATAAATAATTATAACTTGAGCACTTATTCAATATCAACTGTAAGTGGTAATTATATGATAAGCTCATCACTAAGAGCTTGTGGTCAAGCCACAGCAAATTGTATAGCTGATGTGTATGTTAACCATGGTTGGCTTTCGGTGTGGGCTCAAGTACAATCCTTCCTTATACCAGAAACAGGGGTTGCGATTGCTGGAGTTTGTGCAATTCATAGTTGTTTAAGCGCTTGGAGTAAATAAAAAATTTTGGTAAGTAAAAAATTTATTATGAAGAATATCTTTCTATTTTATGTATTGCTTTCTTTGCCATTAATATCATTAGCGATATGTACTAAGAATCATTATATAAGTAATTCGCAGTTTGCATGGCTACTACTATCATACTGTT
Source organism: Chitinophagales bacterium (assembly GCA_043749085.1). Classification (GTDB taxonomy): domain Bacteria; phylum Bacteroidota; class Bacteroidia; order Chitinophagales; family Chitinophagaceae; genus Ginsengibacter. The sequence goes on along the minus strand of JAYVEA010000026.1, from coordinate 9,820 downwards.
TAATTTATCATCCTATGGTTTCAGGAATAAGATTAATCGCCTTAAACAAAATTGATAAATCAAAATTCTGGTTAAATTTCATTCCTTTTTGGAATACGAAATATTTTGATGTTCTCTTTTTGGGCAAGAAATAAAATTTAGTCCTAGCCGAGTCTCCTATGGGACTCGGCTAATGATTAAGCTACATTACTTGTATATTCCTTTTGCGCTTGGCAATCAAATTTGGGTGCATCTGTGGAGAAGATTCGCTGGAGTTCTTTTATTCTTTTTTAAAACTTTGAATGCTCATAAAACATGAAGCAAATACTATTTTCATGTCTTATAGTTATTATGTATTCGAATGGCTTTGGACAAGTAGATACTCTATTTAATAATCCAAATGCATTAGCAAATACACAGGCAGATACAGCAATTAAAAAAGCTACTCAACCAATAACAAATAAGTCCTCAACCTCTATTGCTCCTCCAATTCAACAACCTAAAAAGCCCGAACTTTTCAACAGCGGCTTTATTGATTTCCAAAACTCGGGGCAAATGAATGCATCAGCACGGGTGTTTAAAATTTATATTGGGGAGCCAAAAAAGTTTATGCTGCCGGTATCAGTGTATTCAGGTGTTTCGGGTAATAATTATAATACAGGTAATAATATAAACTCCAGAGGCAGTGAGCAAATGATCCTGGGTTTAATAAACCCAATGAGCGGTATGTTTAATCTTTCAACTGACAATACTTTTCGTTTTAAAAGAAAAGCAAAAAGCTTAACAGGTTTTTCTTTCGTTTACCAGTTAGGAGAAAAAATGATCTCAGGTCAGCAGGCAATAACATTAAAAAGCTTTAATTTTTTTAGTACGTATGCCAACAGCGGCTTATTGTTTCAAACAGGTGCATGGGAAAAAGATAAGGAAAAAAATATGGGAGTATTTTGGGTATTGCTTCGCTATCATGTTGTGCAAACGAGCAATACATTCTTCAAGCTTTCGGGTTATCCGCCGGATAATAAAATGTTCAAAGGCTATTCAATAGGCATGGGCATCGAGATAAATAATGTTCTAAATATCAAAAGCTATTATTACCGCTACATCAATCCGGGTGCAGATATTTTTGATATACCAATCTTTCAGCTAACGTTCAATTACAACATGAAATGAAAGTCATAAGTCAATGGTCATTATGTTTTTGTCTTTATGATCGTGGCCGGTGAGACACCGACCAGGGAAGATGAGACACCGACCAGGGAGGATGGAAAGTTAGTATTAAAGAGAGAAAGCTGTACATAGAAAATGCAAAGCATTTTCCTGTTTGTACCAAAACACCTGAAAAAAAGGGCTAAAAAAGGGTGATTTCCCCGTAGTACAGGATAAAAAAGAACTTCACATTTGCTTAAATGATTTTTATGACACATGAAAACCTATTGAAGGTTATTGGGAACAACATTAAAGAAGTCCGAAATGAAATGCAAATGAAAGGTGAATCCCTTGCAAAAGAATTGGGAGTTATTAAAGCAGCAGTGAGCCAAATGGAAAATGGACTGATGGATTTTAGAATATCTCTTTTACATCGCATTGCTGAAATTTTGAATACAGACGTTAGCAGGTTATTGCCTCTTAAAATTATTAAATCTACAGAGGAACTTGAAAATATTCCTTCTCACCAGGAAGCGATATTAATTCATCGAATGGTTATTGACCAATTAATTTCTCAAATGCAGGCTAAGAAGAGGCAGATGAATAAATAATTCCAATTTTTCTTCATCATTTTAAGTCCCGATAGCTATCGGGATTCATTTTCTGCATTCATACTTTACTTAACAAATAGTTGATTTTACTTAACAAACAGACAGTGATTTATTAGGATTGCTATAAATATCCTTTGAGATTGCGTCAATAAAAAAAGCAGTGCATCAAATTCTTACGCTGATGCACTGCACCCGGTTAAACAGCATTTGTTTCAATTGCGCATAGAAACATTTACTTCCATCTGGGCAGAAACTAAATTCCTAACAACAAAATTACAAACTAAAATGAAAAAGTTTTATGGTATTTTACTTTTAATAGCCCTAATGGCTTTTAAAACAAATGTACAGGCACAAACGTGTGCCGGCGTTACCGCAGGGGCAGTTTTGCTGGGCCCAACTCCGGGCTCCAACGGGTTGTCTACTACAACCAATGATTATCTTGTTAAAGTAACATTGAGCCAAACGTATAACCAGGATGTTACTGTTAGCGGATACTTTTATGCAGCAGCGGGTGGTCTAAATTATGATAATCCTTTTAGCGTGATAGTTGGAGCCGGTAGCTTATCAGCATAGACAGGGCAGATTTATACTATAACTAACATTGATGATCCTGCTGTTACTATTACTTCTGTATCGCCTTGTCCTTTAACTAAGGCTGAAATCATTACTTTGATTACGAACAGTACAGATTATTCCCGCTTTCAAAGTAATTTTTCCTCGATGGGCAATTTAGATTTTAGCTCTGCTGAATTTAATTTTAATTATACTGACTCTGTTACTTCAATTTCTATTCCAACAGTTCAAAAGTTATTAAGTAACTCTCAAGTACCTCGAGGCAGATTTATAGCGTTTTGCTCCCCAACTATTTTCCTTACATCGCTTGTTTATGATGCTGATAGCGCAACCTATGATAATAATCAACAAATGATAAGTGGATCAGTCAGCATGAATACTTCCGGGGGTAAAGAATTTGGTAAATATTCTAAAATAAATGGGCATGGACAACTTCGTTCGGGAAAAGATTCTTCATCATTGAATTTAAGCACCGGCCGTTCTGATTGCTTTTTTGGATGTTTTGTCTATACGTATAGCCTACAGAAACAGAACTGTGCAAATAATGTGTGGTGCGATACCTTTTGCGATTGGGCTCCTTGTCAGACTTTGTGGGCTACACAGGCATTTCATGATTGTTGGACTGCCTGTTATGGTCATATACAAGCATTTGTTGACTGGTTTAAGGTATTGAAATCATTAAGCAAGATACAATATAAAAGCAAGTAACTTGACAACTTACTTGCTTTTAAATTTTCTAAAAATGAGATTATTAAATGTTTCTTTTTCTTACGGTAACAAAAAAATCATAAATAATATTAGTATTGATTTTACTAAAACAAAACAGATTTATTTGATCAAAGGGGCTAATGGTTCCGGAAAAACAACATTGTTAAAAATAATATGTGGGTTGATTCGAGGTTATAAAGGCACATTAGAAAATTCCCAATACCGTATAATACGAGGAAGTTTGGACTTTTTGGGATTTGACGATTCAAAAACAGGATATAAAAATATTGAGCTTTTTAATAAAATTGACCATCATTTGGAATCCTTTAATGAATTACTAGAAAAATTTTCAATGACAGAAGATATTCATCTGAAAATTAGTAAAATGTCTGCTGGAATGAAAATGAAAATTTCATTAATTGATGCGTTATTACCCACCGCCGCCTTAACTGTATTGGATGAACCTTTTAATGGATTAGATAAAAAAAGTCAAATCTCATTAATTGAAATTATTATGTCTAGGATTAAAAAAGATTGTTCTTTCATCCTTACATCACATTATGATTCAATAGTTGAAAAACATTTAGAAGCATATACAATTATAACCTTATGAAATATTTATGCCTATTGTTAAATGTAGATATTATACTTTTTAAAAGAACGTTTAACTTAATTTACCTTTTGGTCCTATTAATTTATTCAGCCTTTAATAGCAGCCTGTTCTTTTTATTAGAAAATTCAGATAATAAATTATCCGTAAATGATTTTATAGTTAGCTATAACCTTACTCAAACAGGATTTCTTTTAGGTCTATTTTTCATTATAATTGTAAACAGAACATTTAAGAAAAAGATATATCATAGATTTTTATTGCATCAATATAATAATAATGCCATTTTTTTGTTGATTATAGTTTTATTATTTATTATTTCTAGTTTCTCTATTATAATATATTTGTCAGATAACTTTTTTACTTATTACTTTAATAAATATAACCTTAATAAAGACCAAAATGTAAATTTCGTTATTTCAATAAAAGCCCTGATTTCCTATTTTTTCATAACTTCTTTTTATTGCTTTCTTCTTTTATTTCTTTACCTACTTTTTAAAAATAAATTTGGCTATGCATTTTTATTTTTAGTTATGCTACATATAGCAGAAAAATTGCTTTATAGAACCATTTTATCAAAGTCACAGTTTGATCTTCCTATAAAATCCGCGATTAAATTTTGTTCTTCAGATGGATTTACAATATCAATTTATATGTATTTCTTATTTTTTTCCATTTCGAGTTTTTTGCTCATTCATTATAAAAGGAACTGGCTATAATTTTTTATCTAAATAAAGTGAAACAGATATTATTTTTATTTTATGTAATTCCTTTATCGCTATTCTGTAGAAGCCAAAAAACTTTTTTAAATAAACCATCCTTAGTTGCCGATATCCAAACGGATAGCATATTAAATAAACTAATTGTTGCCACCAATAATGTCGATATGGTATCTATTACACAGCCTGTAATAATAAAACCTGTAGCATCTAATCCACAATCAACTCAACCAAAAAAACCGGAGCTCTTCAACAGTGGTTTTATTGATTTTAAAAACAGTGGGCAAATGAATGCATCGGCAAGAGTGTTTAAAATTTATATCGGCGAGCCAAAAAAGTTTATGCTTCCGGTATCAGTGTATTCAGGGGTGTCGGGTAATAATTATAATACGGGCAATAACATAAACTCAAAAGGTAGTGAGCAAATGATATTGGGTTTAATAAACCCAATGAGCGGTATCTTTAATCTTTCAACAGACAATACATTTCGTTTTAATAAAAAGACAAAAAGCTTGACAGGCTTTTCATTCGTTTATCAATTGGGAGAGAAAATGATATCAGGTCAGCAGGCATTTACTTATAAAACATTTTCTTTCTTCAGCACTTATGCAAACAGTGGCTTACTCTTTCAAACGGGTGCATGGGAAAAAGACAAGGAAAAAAATATGGGAGTATTTTGGGTATTGCTTCGCTATCATGTTTTGCAAACGAGCAATACATTCTTCAAGCTTTCGGGTTATCCGCCTGATAATAAAATATTCAAAGGATATTCAGTAGGTATGGGAATCGAGATAAATAATGTTCTAAATATCAAAAGCTATTATTACCGCTACATCAATCCCGGCGCAGATATTTTTGATATACCTATCTTTCAGTTAACGTTTAATTATAGTATGAAGTAAAATCGTCTGAACCACGATTTATAGGATTAAAAGATTTATTGGATTAAGATCTTAAAATATCAGAATATTATTTTCCTAATAATCCCATTAATCTACCCAAATCACGGTTCAGACTTGTCTTCTTTTTTTATTTTATCCAGGAGTTGTTCCATCCTAAAAACATAATCAAGTGTATCATCAATATAAAAAGTTATTTGCGGAATACTGCGGAGCTGGTGACGCACCCTGTTACCTAATTCTTTTCTTATCTCTTTACTTTTTTCCTGTATCCTGGTAAGCATTGCATCATTATCTTTTATCTGGAAGAAACTCAGGTAAACTCTTGCCTCAAAAAGATCGGGGGTGATCTTTACTGAAGAAATAGAAACCATACCTCCATCCTGCATATTTAAACCCATTCGTAAAAAAATATCATTAAGTTCATGAATAATAACACCTGCAACCTGTTTTTGTCTTTTACCCTCTATCATTTTATATGGTATTGGTCGTTGTAAAATTAGTTACTTTGCCTGTATTATTTTTTATAAGAATCTCCCTAAACCATAGATGAAGAGTTTACGATCCATTTTCAGGTATATTTTAAAATATCCAAAACTAATTTTCGCTTATTTCGGTTTCAATATTTTATCATCGCTGTTTTCTGTTATTTCTCTGGCTTTACTAAGCCCGTTCTTACTGCTGATCTTTAAAAAAACAGATACGCTTACTGTTGCCGCTAATCCCGGTTCTTTTTTAGCACGAATAAATCCTATTAATAAATTTAAGGCCGAGCTTTATCATATAATCAATTCTCCTAATGGAGATATAAAAGCATTGGGTGTTATTTGTTTGGTGGTATTGGGGTCTGTTATTTTAAAGAATGTCTTCCTGTATTTATCCATGTATTACCTTAACCCGATACGCAATAATATCATCAACGATATGCGTACGGCGATGTATAAAAAAATACTGGCACTGCCGATCGGGTATTTTAATGATCAGCGTAAAGGAGATATTATGAGCAGGCTCACGAATGATCTCGGGGAAGTGGAAGGTTCTACGGTGGGTGTGCTGGAAACTTTATTCAGGGAGCCCATTACAATCATCCTGTTCTTTATTTATATGGTAATGCTAAGTCCGCAGCTTACTTTATTCCTGATAATATTTATGCCATTTTCAGGTTTAATAATTGGAAGAATAGGACGATCGCTGAAAAAGCAAAGCACAAGAGTGCAGGAAAAATTAGGCGCCATATTATCTACCATTGATGAAACACTTGGCGGCATTAGAATTATTAAAGCATTTAATGCTGAGAGAAAACAACTTGATAAGTTCACGCAACAAAATGAGGAGTTGTTTAAAATAAAGAACAGGGCCAACCGGCGCAGAGACCTTGCATCTCCTGTATCTGAGATATTGGGTGTAACTGCGGTGGTTTTTGTTTTGTGGTATGGAGGACGTTTAGTATTGCGGGGTGCATTTTTAGATCCGGGAGATTTTTTAGCGTACATCGCTATTTTTTCTCAATTGATACAGCCATTAAAAGCTTTATCTGCCGCATCATATAATATTAAAAGAGGCGCAGCAAGTATAGAAAGAATTGAGTACCTTATAAACGAAGATGTTTCTGTAAAAGAGAAACCTGATCCCATACATTTAACCCAGTTCAATAATTCAATTCAATTTAAAAAGGTGGGGTTTTTATATGAGGACAAAATTATTTTAGATAGTGTGGACCTTACTATTGAGAAAGGCAAAACAATTGCATTGGTAGGTTCATCAGGTGCAGGTAAAAGTACCCTTGTTGATCTTATTCCACGTTTTCATGATACAGGTACCGGTGAATTATTGATTGACAATATTGATATCAAAGATTATTCTTTGGCCTCTATCCGGAACCAGATGGGTATAGTAACACAGGAAGCGATTCTTTTTAATGATACAATAGCCAACAACATTGCATTGGGAATGGATAACCCTACAGAGGCGCAAATAATTAATGCAGCAAAAATTGCCAATGCCCATAATTTTATTTTACAAAAAGAAGATGGATATCAAACCAATATTGGCGACCGGGGAAATAAATTAAGTGGTGGAGAAAAGCAACGTATCACTATTGCAAGAGCTGTTTTAAAAAATCCTCCTATATTAATTTTAGATGAAGCAACTTCCTCTCTTGATACAGAAAGCGAACGCCTGGTGCAGGATGCAATATATAACCTGATGGAGAATCGTACGAGTATTGTGATTGCGCACAGGCTTAGCACTATACGTCATGCAGATGAGATAATTGTTTTACAACGTGGCAAAATTGTTGAAAGAGGTTCACATGATTTGCTTATAGAAAAAAATGGTTTTTATAAGAGGCTTGTAGATATGCAGGAAGTGAAATAAGTTTATCTATTGCCTAAGAATATTTTGAGAAATCTTTTCTTCTGAGGAAGCAATTTCAATAAAATAATTACCTGCCTGCAATTTCAAAAGATCATCCAGCTTGATAAAATTTGCTCCCTTAATTAACTGGATATGTTTTCTTATTATCTCTTTGCCCAAAGTATTTAAAACTTTTACTGTAGCAGGTTCATTCCTGCTCCATTCGAGATTAATATTTACATAACTGGTAAAGGGATTTGGAGAAACTATAAGTTGCCTGCTTTCTTTTTTAAGTCTTACTGCATTTATTTGTGAATAGGTTTTCCTTCCGTCAAGATCAACCTGTTTTAAGCGATAATAAACCACTGCTGAAGTAACCGATGCAATTTCATCTGCTATTGTATAATCATGCGATAAAGAAGTAGTTCCATTTCCAGGCAATGTTGCGATAGTGGTAAATAAATTTCCATCCGTGCTTCTTTCAATATCAAAGTATTTACAATTGATCTCCATAGAAGTGCCCCATGTAATATTTACTTTTCTATTTTGCTGCAGAGAGGTATTAAAATAAGTAAGAATTACAGGTAATGCTCCTGCTTCAGGATTAATAATAGCTGTGCCATCATCTGTAAAATCTACATTAGCATCACTGGTTGCTTTTATCCTTGCTGTATTTACTATTGATGGAACAGGCTTTCCATTGCCGGGATTATTAACGGTTACCTTAAACTCAACCTCATATGTTTCATTAGATGCAAGAACACCGCCGTTTGTGGCATTTGCGCCTGCGCCCACTCTAAACCTAACAGTTTGTGATGTACCATTTAAAATGTAATCAGCTATATCATCTCCTGTGGCATCGGTTTTAAAACCCGGTATAATTCCGGGAGAACTGATCACTCTTAAAGAATTTGGGACATATGTAATTGTATTGGGTAAGGTATCTGCTATAGAAACATTATTGGCATTTCCTGCACCCATATTAATTCCCTTCAATGTATAGGTTAATACTTCGCCAACCTCAGCTTTATTATTATTATTGGCATCCACAACAAATTTGTCAAGGGTGATTGTGGGCTCTTTCATTTTAATTACAAAACTAAAAATCCCCGGGAAATATTGATCTGCCTCGGTACCAAATTCTAAGGTAGCAGCAGTTGCATTTGGTAAAATTCCATAACCGGTTCCTATTTCAAACTGGTCAATATCAATTCCCATTTGGTTTGTGTAGTTGGGATTTTTAGTTGTGATGTGTACCCCATTATCACTTATGGTTCCATTCCATGGATTGTTTGCAGGATTAATACTATTAGAAAAAGTGTTGCCGTTGATCTTTAAAAAATCCCCGATAAGGTTTGCATCTCCTTCCCATGTTACTGCGCCCATTTTTGCATCTCCTGCAGCAAGAGGGCTTGAGGGAACATCTAACCCCGATAATGTTACTGAGGTTGTTAATGGATTTCCATTATTAAATACTTCCTGAAAGCCATCGTACAATCTTATGCTGTTATAATTTAAAGAGGGATTTTCATATACAATAACAATACACCAGCCTCCATAATTTCCGCCATTATCTATTGAGCCGACTGACAGTGGAGCATTGCCTACAGAATAAGTACCCGTGCCACCTGTTTGCATAAATGAAGTGATGTCAGCAAATGCCTGGTATCTTGTGTATGCTTGATTATTCTGAATAAAATTGTTCCGGTCAATCTGTGTTGCAGTAAATTCAGTGTAAGGAAGAAAGGTTCCCTTTCTGATTTTAATTTTTTTATTTGCTAGCTGGTTAAGATCAAATTCAGCATCTTTAACACGGCCTCCCCAATACAGTCTTGCTAATTTAATCGTATTGGTGCCTGCAGGCAATGTAAAATCAGCTGTAGAAGAATTTCTTGTTCCGGCTCCGGAAAATCCGCTCCCATCTACATCAATATATTGCATGTTTGAAAAGTCGTTACCAAAGCTGCTGTTGCCATTTGCAGCATTATCATTCATCTTAACCGTATTTACAATGCTGCTGTCAACAATAGCCATTAAGGTATTGCCGAACATTACAATATTGCCCCGGGCATTATCAGTATAAACAATATTATAATTGCGAAATTGTGCCTGTATACTATTTGTAAAAAAGAAAAATAATAAGTTGATTGCAGTAAACTTGTAGACAGGTTTGCAGGTAAACTTTTTCATTTTATTTGCTTAAGAAACAAAGGTTGCTCT
>JAYVEA010000025.1:0-19065 GCA_043749085.1 Chitinophagales bacterium | reverse complement strand
TTAGTATCTTAAAATAATAAAAGTATTCCTGTCAGTAGTCTGTACTACGGACTTATAAAATACAATTAAAAAAGGAAGTACTGAGTTGCAAACTTATTTTTCAACCTTCTGAATTACTTTCAACCATTTTTTTTATATCCTCTACGCTGGCATTGTTAAGTGTTTCAACTTTCAAATGTTTTCCTATTAATCCATGGCTGCCAGAGAAAGCCAGGAAACAATGATCTTTAGGCATTACGTTACCATAAAGATCACTCTCCATTATAAATACATCTTTTAAATGGGGATATTCAAATACTCTTGCATTAATAGCATTTGGAGCGTTAATGGGTTTATCTGACAGGCGTAATCCTATTTTGCTTATAGTCTTTTCATCTATATTTAAATCCATATTCTTAATCATAGTTTAATATTTTAATTGTGACTAATGTAAACAGTCCTATAGAATTGGTGTAATGATTTCTAAAACAAAGGTCTGTTTTTAAATCAGCAATACTATACACTTATTATCCTTAGTATGTTAAAATAATAAAAGTTCTGCTGCCTCCTCATCCTCCAACTAGTCCTCTGTTGCAACCAGGGCATCATTAAATTCTCTGCGGAGCAGATCTAAAATCGGTTAAAATAAAAACGATCATTATAACAATGGCTAGCGCCATGTAAAAATAAAATCCTGGAGCATCACCATTATTATAAAACCAAAAAGCAAGGGCTGCCAATGCAACAGCAACTATTATTTCAATTAACCCGTGAATTCTAAACGGAATTACTTTTATTAACCCGGGTTCAAAATCAGTTAATATGGTTAAGCAAAAATGTACTGCCGCCAACGCATATGTAATGGTGCAAAGGTTGCCTTCCATTTTAAAAATTGTTGGAGAAGCTAATAAAAAAATTACCGTTGCATAATCTAACATGCCATGGATTTTTGAAGAAATTATTTTCATATATTTTATTTGATGAGTGTAAGGTAATAAATAATTATTCCGGGAATTTTATCCCGCGGCGGAAGATTTAAAATACCGATTTCCTAAGTGCTGTATTGTGCCATAAACTTTTATATCCAAAAGTTTAATTTCCGAAAAACTCTTATTTAAGTGATATACTGGTGATTTTAAAAACTATTAACTGTGGTGGACACTGATAATGATTAAAAAAAACCACCTCCTGAATGTGAGATGGTTCTTATCTATGTTTTAATTGTAGTACCTGTGAGTTAGTGCTTCATAGGTTTCATAGGTTTCATAGGTTTTGGCGCTTTCATAGGTTTGGGATGAGACATTTTCTCCATTTCTTTTCTTTCTTCTTTCATTTCTTTTTTTGCATCTTTCGAATCCTCTTTCATTTCTTTCGAATCCTCTTTCATTTCTTTTCTATTTTCTTTATACGTTTTTTGTTGTGTTTTCAGCGCTCTAAGGTCTCTTTCATAATTTACCTGGTTGGTACGTTTTTGTTCCTGGTAGCGCTGTTGAATTACCCGTTTTTGCGCTTCTCTTTGCGCAGGTGTAAGGTTTTTGTTTGCATTAAGGGCAGCCATATCAGTTTTAAATGCCTGCTCAATAGTTTTCTTTTGCTGCTCGTACCGATCTTTAATTTGATCTCTTTGTTGTTTGATCTGCATTTCAGCCATTTTGTTATCCTGAGATTTCAGGGTAACACTGCCTAACATTAATGTGGCAAAAAAAATAAATAATTTGAATTTCATAAAATTGTGTTTTAAGGTTAAAGAATAATAATTTTTTTTTATGTAAAGGTTACAATGAATATTATGCAATTTTTACTCCAACTTTAAATTTCATGCATTTGTTAACTGCCAGGCCTCTATAATAAGCTTGTGTATTGTGGCACGACTAAGAAACTTAACAATGTTATCAAGAAAGAAAGCCCAGGGTTGCAAAACTCATGGATAGGAGCTTGCAAAAATACTGCAAAAAATAAATTTTATTGTTCAGTTATAGGTATTGATTTTTTTATTACCTTGAAATATCCATTCCGAAATGAAATTCAAAGATCCCACCCCAGGTACTACAAATTTATTTTTTCACTTCTTAAATCGATTACTATGTTAATTATTGCTCATCACGACATTCAGGATCCCGAAACTTTTTGGGGAGCTGCCAAAGACATTGGTTCTATTATGCCTTCTACGCTAAAGTTGCACAGCATTTTTCCTTCAACTGATATGAAGTCAGGAACATGTGTATGGGAAGGCCCCTCAGTAAACGATGTTCAAAAATTTCTTGATGATAATGTGGGTAACGTTAGCAAGAATACCTGCTATGAAGTTAACGAATCCGCGGCGATGGGTACTCCCAAAATGGCAATGGAAGCAACTGCATAAATAATTTCCATCGGAGTTTTTCAACACCCTCCTTCAGTACTTTAAAAGTGCTGCGGTCTGTAATCTTTTGGCCTTTGTGGATATTCCGTTCCCAAAATGGAATTGCCGTTAATAAGTTTTTTGCCAGTAATTGATGCGTATAATTCTTTTTAATCACTATAAAAAAATGCTATAATTTTAATTCTCTTTAAAACTATCTGCTGAAAGAAAATAAATAGATGCCATTTGATAAATTTATAGAAGGGGGCGGAGAAATGGGTGAGCTTACCCGTTCGTATAATTGGTCTCAAACATCAATTGGTTCACACAATGATTGGCCGCAAAGCCTGCAGACTACAGTAAGCATTCTTCTAAATTCAAAATTTCCAATGTTTGTTTGGTGGGGTGATGAGCTTATACAATTTTACAATGATGCGTACCGTCCAAGTTTTGGAAAATATGGAAAACATCCTGCCGCATTAGGCCAAAAAGGAGAAGATTGCTGGCCCGAAATATGGCCCATTATTAAACCTTTGATTGACCAGGTGCTTGCAGGAGGTGAGGCCACATGGAGCGAAGATCAACTTGTTCCTATTTATCGCAATGGTAAAATTGAAGATGTTTACTGGACTTTTAGTTATAGCCCTATCAAAGATGAAGAAGGCAAAGTGCAAGGGGTATTGGTTGTGTGTAATGAAACAACTGACAATGTGCTGACAAAGAACAGCATTGAAGAAAGCGAACACCGTTTCCGCAGTCTTATTGAAGAAGCCCCTGTACCCATGTGTTTATATAGTGGCAGGGAAATGAAAATTGAAATAGTGAATGATGCTTTGCTTGCTACATGGGGGCGGGATAAATCTGTAATAGGCAAAACTTTAAAGGAAGCAATACCCGAATTGGAAGGGCAACCATTTCTTAAACTATTAGATGATGTATTTACTACAGGTATTCCTTATGAGGTTAAAAACGTTGAGGCAAAAGTAATAAGAGATGGAGTTTTAGGAAACTATTATTATGATCTGTGGTATAAGGCGATGTATAATTCTGATAATGAAATCTATGGTATTCTTGCAACCGGAGTAGAAGTTACTGAAAAAGTAATGGCACAAAAAAAGACTGAAGAAAGTGAAAAGAATTTGCGAAATGTAATTCTGCAGGCACCTGCTGCGGTGTGTATTTTCAGAGGTGATGAATATGTAGTGGAAATAGCAAATGACCGGATGTTGGAATTGTGGGGTAAGCATGCGGATGTAGTAATTGGGAAGCCAATATTTACAGGTGTTCCTGAAGCGAAGGATCAGGGATTTGAAGCATTGCTAAAACATGTTTACACTACCGGTAAAACTTATAAAGCTTACGGTGTTCCGGTTACATTATCAAGGAAAGATGGTATTAAAACCGTGTATGTCGATTTTGTTTATGAAGCATTTAGAGAAGCAGATGGAATAATTTCTGGTGTTATGGCTGTAGCAACAGAAGTAACAGAGCAGGTTTTATCAGGAAAGGAATTACAATTATCAGAAGAGCGGCTGCGTATTGCTTTGGATGCAGGCGGACTCGGCACTTTTGAATTAAATTATTCTTCGCCTGATGATATGATAACTACTGCCAGGTTTGATGAAATTTTTGGTTTCGATAAAAATGTAGCACGTCATGAATTTGCTTCTGCAATTCATCCTGATGATCTGGATATGAGGAACAATGCTCATACAGAATCATTAAAAACGGGCAGCCTTTTTTATGAGGTAAGGTTATTAAAAAAAGACAATTGCATAACATGGGTAAGAGTTGCGGGCAAAGTATTATATAACAAAGAAGGCCAGCCGGATAAGCTGTTGGGAATTGTTGATGACATAACTGATCAAAAAAATCTGCAGCAACAAAAAGATAACTTTATAGCAATGGCAAGCCACGAGCTTAAAACACCTGTTACCAGTATTAAAGCCTATGGGCAGGTATTGGAACAAATGCTGATAAAAAAAGGTGATGTTAAAGAAGCTGCAATGATGGCTCGTATGGATACACAGGTAAACAGGCTTAATAATCTTATAACTGATCTTTTAAATATTACAAAGATAAATTCCGGCAAGCTGGAATATCATAAAAGCTCTTTTAACCTTAATGAATTGGTTAATGAAATGGCAGAAGATATGCAACGCACAACTACCTATCATAGGTTGGTTTTAAGATTGGCAAAAAAAATAATGGTATTTGCAGACAAAGAACGCATAAGCCAGGTGATCACCAATTTTATTTCGAATGCCATTAAATATTCTCCTGATTCAGCAATTATAAATATATCCACAGAGGTTAATGAAAATGAAGTAACATTTTGTGTACAGGATTTTGGTATTGGCATTAATAAAGAAAGTCAGCAAAAAGTATTTGAGCAGTTTTACCGGGTAAATAATCTTAAGCATCAAACCTTCCAGGGATTAGGATTGGGATTGTACATTTCTTCAGAGATCATTAAACGTGAAGGCGGAAAAATATGGGTAAATAGTGAAGAAGGAAAAGGATCAGCATTTTATTTTTCTCTTCCAGTGCATTCTCAATAATACTATTGCCGGGCTTATCCCTTTCCCGGGATGGAAGGTCTAACTTCAATTTTACTCGGCAATGTACGTGGGTTCATTTCTAAAAGATCTGCAACCAACTGTCCAATATCTTCGGGTTGTATCTTCCATGCATCACTTTCATTTGGAATATGATTATTAAAATGCGTAGCAACGGAGCCGGGCATTATGGTACTAACTTTTATTCCATGTTTTCTAAGGTCTAACATGATAGCCTGGGTAAAACCTACAAGGCCAAACTTGCTTGCATTGTATGCTGCCCCGTTCTCAAAAAAATTAGTACCGGCTAAACTTGCAATGGTAATGATGTAGCCTTTGCTTTTTTTCAAAGCCTCTATGCTGGCTTTCACGCTATTGAAAACTCCTGTGAGGTTTGTATCGATCGTGTCTTTCCAATCATCTTCAGTTAATGTTTCTATTGGTGCAAAGTGGCCTACACCTGCATTGGCAACTAATACATCTAACGAGCCAAAATGTTCAATTACTGACTGCACCGCTTTTTGTTCCGAAGCCATGGAACTAACATTTGATTCAGAGGCAAAAATTCTTGATCCATCATTACTTAACGTTGCGGCTGCATCCTGTGCCGCTTTCAGGCTACGGCTGGTGATGGCAACTTTCATTCCTTTATCCAGTAAAATTTTAGCAACACCATATCCTATTCCTTTACTGCCACCGGTTATATAAGCAACTTTATCTTTAATTACCTCCATGATTTTTATTTAAATTATTATTTCGGATGAATAAAAATACAAAACAGATTTTACAGTAGTACTAATAAGACACGATTGTTTGTTTCTCCCGGCAATTCCCGTTTGCAATGAGAACTATTATTATTTTGAAATTATGAACTTCAAATCCCTGGGCTCTTATCACTATCCCTAATCCATGTGTTGATTATGATTAAACCATATAATGTTTTTTAATTAACCGGAAATACAAATAACTTTAAATAACAATATACTCATGCGATCATTATTAATATTTATTTATAGCTTTTTGATTTTTGATGCAAAAGCACAGGCAGATTTGCTTTCATCAAAATTTCCGGTTGATTCCAATTCTTTTTCCTCTTTTGATGGTATCAAAATTTATTATGAAGTACGGGGTAAAGGGAAACCTGTTTTACTGATACATGGTTTTATTTCTAACAGCAATTCATGGAAGAGAACAGCTTTATACACTGATCTTTTAAATAATGGTTATAAAGTGATCCTACTGGATATGAGGGGCAATGGAAAATCCGGCAAGCCGCATGATACAGCAGCTTACGGGAATGATGCAGAGGCAAAAGATATAATGAAACTGATGGATCTTTTAAAAATAAAACACTACAGCGCCATTGGTTATTCAAGAGGTTCTATTATTACTGCACGATTACTCGTGTTAGATAAAAGAGTGCAGAATGCAGTATTAGGTGGTATGGGTCTTGACTTTACGAATCCTGAATGGCCAAGAAGAAAAATGTTTTACAGGGCATTAATGGGAGATTCCATCCCGGAATTGAAAGGCGCTGTAGATTATGTAAAATCGCAGGGGCTGGACCAGCTTGCATTGGCATATCTGCAAAAGGCACAGCCATCAACCGGCAAAGAAATTTTAGAAAAAGTAAAACAACCCGTATTGGTTATTTGTGGTGATAAAGATAGTGATAACGGCTCTGCTGCAGCACTTGCAAAAATATTACCTCACAGTTCAATCGCCATTATTCCCGGCGATCATAATCATGCTTCGGCAACAACCGAATTTTCAAAGCAAATTTTGGATTTCCTGAAGAAGAATAAGTATTTTTCATCATGGTAAATTAATGTAATCAATTTCCCACCTAACTCATAGTATCTAAAATTTAGTATCTCTTAGTTTATTGTTTGCAAAATGGCTTTATCAATTCACTAATTATCTTTACACAAAATATCTATTATCTGATTTAAATAAATACAACATGGATATTACAGCAGATGAGCGCTTTGAAGAAACAGGATTAATGCTTCCTCCGGCACCTGAGCCGTTAGGAGTTTACAAACCATTTCTTATTGATGGGAAGCATTTGTATATTTCCGGCCATGGGCCACTACAAAATGATGGAAGCCTTATCTGTGGGCGCATTGGAGATAATATGGATATTGAACAAGGCAAACTGGCTGCGCAACAGGTTGGGTTAACAATTCTTTCAACAATAAAAAAAAATCTTGGAAGCTTTGATAAAGTGAAACGTGTTATTAAAGTATTGGGTATGGTAAATTGTGTCGCTTCATTTGAAAAGCATCCGTATGTTATTAATGGCTGCAGCGAATTATTTAAAAAAGTGTGGGGTGAAGAAAATGGGATTGGCGTAAGAAGTGCAGTGGGCATGGGTTCCCTTCCCGGAAATATTCCGGTAGAAATTGAAGCAATGTTTGAATTGCATTAAAATAATAGCATGAGAGATAATATATCTGAATGGTATCATATTAAATATATCAATGAGATAGATTCCCCGGCATTGGTTATATATGCTGGCAGGGTTAAAGAAAACATACAGGTATTATTATCAATGATCGATGATGTAAAGAGATTACGGCCTCATGTAAAAACACATAAAACAATTGAAGCAACATCATTAATGATGGATGCAGGTATTCATAAATTTAAATGTGCAACTATATCCGAAGCCGAAATGCTTGCAATGGCAAAAGCGCCTGATGTATTGCTGGCTTACCAGCCTAATGAACCAAAACTGCAGCGCCTTATCTTATTAATAAAACAATATCCAAACACTAAATTTTCATGTTTAATTGATAATGCTGATTCCGCTAAAATAATTTCTGCCACCGCGTTTTCTAATGAGATAGAAATTCCGGTATACATTGATCTGAATGTAGGAATGAACAGAAGCGGTGTTGCGCCGGGAGATAAAGTGATTGAGCTATACAAACAATGTGCAGCAATGAACGGGTTAAAACCAATAGGGCTGCATGCCTACGATGGCCATATTAGGGCAAAAGATTTTCAACAACGCACAGCCGAATGCAATGAAGCTTTTAAACCTGTTGAATATCTTAAAAAAAAATTAATGGAAGAAGGTTTTGCCGAACCAATTATAGTTGCAGGAGGCTCACCTACATTTCCAATTCATGCCAAAAGAAAAAATATTGAATGTAGTCCGGGTACATTTATTTATTGGGATAAGGGCTATAAGATGTTATGTGCAGAGCAGCATTTTCTTCCGGCAGCTTTGGTTGTTGCCAGAATTATTTCTCTGCCTTGTGAAACAAAACTTTGTTTGGATCTTGGCCATAAATCTATATCAGCAGAAAATGAATTACACAATCGTGTACATTTTTTAAATGCACCTGAAGTAAAATTTATTAGCCAGAGCGAAGAACATTTGGTAGTCGAGACCAAGGCCGATCATTCTTATAAAATTGGTGATGTACTATATGGATTGCCGGTTCACATTTGCCCAACGTGCGCTTTATATGAGCGTGCGTTTATAGTAAAAAATAATGAAATATCAGGTGAATGGAAGATCATTGCAAGAGACAGAACGATCAATATATAAACAACATGTTTACAATAGATGCCCATCTTGATCTTAGCATGAACGCGATGGAATGGAATCGTGATCTGCGCAAAAGTGTTGATGAAATAAATGCAAAAGAACGGAGATTAAAAGATAAACCGGATAGGGGAAATGCAACTGTTTCATTGCCCGAATTAAGAAAAGGAAATATTGGTTTGGTAGTAGCAACACAAATTGCACGGTATGTTGCACCCGGAAACCCATTGCCCGGTTGGCATTCACCCGAACAGGCATGGGCGCAAACACAAGGCCAGCTTGCATGGTATAATGCTATGGAACAGGCAGGAGAGATGGTACAGGTAAATGATCTTGCTTCTCTTAATAAACAAATAAGCTTATGGGATAACGATGATAATAGAGAACAAAAACCTGTTGGTTATATTTTAAGTCTGGAAGGTGCAGATTCTCTTATAACGATTCAAAATCTGGAAACAGCATGGCAATATGGATTGCGTGCTTTGGGCCCGGCACATTATGGCCCCGGACGTTATGCCAATGGAACTGATTCAACAGGATTGATGGGATCAGAAGGAAAAGCTTTGCTGAAAGAAATGGAACGGTTCAATATTATCCTTGATGCCACACATTTGTGTGACGACAGTTTTTGGCAGGCACTGAAAATTTTTAAGGGCCATGTATGGGCAAGTCATAATAACGTAAGAGCACTGGTAAATCATAACAGGCAATACGATGATGAACAGATAAAGGCACTTATTGAAAGAGGTGCTGTAATTGGTGGTGTATTAGATGCATGGATGATGATTGCTAATTGGAAGAGGGGAGTATCAACACCAAAACAAATGAATTGTAATCTTGAAGTATTGATCGATCACATGGATCATATTTGCCAGATAGCAGGGAATGCATTGCATGTTGGTATCGGTTCTGATCTTGATGGTGCATTTGGCACAGAGCAATGCCCATACGATCTTGGAACAATTGCCGATATGCAAAAGCTAATTCTTTTATTTTATAAGCGTGGATATTCTCACCAGGATGTTGAAAATATTATGCATGGAAACTGGCTGAGATTTTTAAGGAATGCGTGGGGTTGATATACCTGGTTAATTCTTATCTAAATCTGGAAGATATAGTATATGCTATTTTATCAGTGATTCTTTTAAAAACATCTTCATTTATTTTCCTGATCTTTCTTCTATAACGGCGAT
The DNA here is from genome assembly GCA_043749085.1 of Chitinophagales bacterium. Classification (GTDB taxonomy): domain Bacteria; phylum Bacteroidota; class Bacteroidia; order Chitinophagales; family Chitinophagaceae; genus Ginsengibacter. Next base: position 9,435 of record JAYVEA010000025.1, on the reverse strand, counting down.
CTAATAATCGTCCTTCTGCATCATAATATTGGGGCTGTAAAAAATAGGTTAGTATATAATATTTTTTATTTGTGAAAGGAAAAGTAAATAGCCTTGGCCTGATCGACATAAATATTAAGTTTTTCTTTTTCCCTTCAACATAGTAGTCGAGCGTATTTATCCATGTACAATGTATTGAAGTCATTTGCGAGACCAATTGGCTTATATCCTCATGTGATAAATGATACTTACGTAAAGTATCTTTCATTCGTTCTTCTGCGGCGGTAAACTCATAAATGTATTTTAATGAATCTGTAAATATTTCTATTGAAATATTTCTGTAAGTTTTATCTGTGAATTCAATAGAAAAAGGATGCTGAGAATATTGTGCTTTGTATGACTCCTGAATCTTATCAAGCACTTGCCGGTTCTCTAAATAATATTTTGAAATATTTTTTGTTGGGGCACATGAATAAAAAAAAATTGTGCAACAAATTATGCTGATGATCTTATTGCTCATGATAATTTTTTTATGCAACAAGTAATACCAAAAACTATTTTTTTTAAAAATGCCGGTGTTACCTGCCGAACAGAACGAAAACCATAATCCCAATAAGTTATAGTGATAAGCTCATCGGTTTGTACAATGTTGAGAAGAATAATAAAATGTGTAGGAACAGCAGGTCTTAAAGTATTGTGTTTCTTTTTGTACAGGTAGGCGTTGTTAATGTACAAAACAACAGTTCCTGTATCCATCTTATTTTGTATGTATTCGTATAAGTTATCTATGTGAGGATGCATAATATCGTAGCCCCTTGAAGTTACCTTATAATTAAATAGCTCTTTAACCATCCGGTTAAACTTTGCATAATTTACTGAGGCCCAAAAAGTATTTTCATCTCCGGGATTATAATGCCGGTTAAAAAAATTTACATAACCTTTAAAATGATCAGCAAGGCTGAGAAACCAAAGCTGATCCGCGGGGCGTATATCCAATACTCCTTTAAATTTAAGGGTTCCTGCTGCCTGCATAATAGCCGGCGAAGGATTTATAAAAACATTTCCCACGTTAGCTTTACCCTTATCAAATAATTCCAGCATAAATTTTATATACCCAACAGGATTGTGATGCAGCGGCAGGTAGGAGAGGGCCGCATAACCGCAAAAATTCACATTGCTTCCCTCATAAATACTTAAGGGATTGTATATATTTTCTTTTAAGTTCTCCAGGAATAATTGAGGTTTTATATGCGGCCAGTAAGCGCTTGGCTTTAAAGTTTTAATATTCTCTATAAAATGGATAGCATCCTTTTGAGTAGAGGTTGGAGTGGTATCATTAGCATCAAAAGCAGTAGCCGGGGTTATACAGCAAATGAATACTATTACTCCAAAAAATCTATAATATAATTTATTGGAAAAGGAATTAAAAAGATATTTCATCGTATATCGCTTATGCGAAGATAACCAGACAGAAGTACTTTTAATGTTTTGTATCCTTAGGTTTTACATCTGTTTCTTATTGGGACCTTTCCGATTCTTTAATATCTCTTTAACTATATCGAATACACAAATTGTTAACAAATCGAAAGTCCTGGGTTTGCAGCCCAGGACTTTTTGAAACTAATAGTTCATTATCCAGATTATTTATTTGCTTCATTTTTCTTCGCATCATCAGCCATTTTCTGGAGTGCATTTACTGAGGTTATGTTGAATGGATATTTTTCCAATGCCATAGAATAATATTTTTTTGAATTTTCCATATCGCCTGTAAGCAAATAAAATTCTCCCATTGAATCATAAGGATTGTATCCTTCGGGATAGAGAGCAATGTATTTTTCAAAATATTGCTTTGCCATAGCATTGTCTTTTTTATCACTCAGGTAGTAGTAGGCTAATGTATTGTAGATATTAGCCTGCTTGGGAAACCTTTTCATATATGCCTGCGCAGCAGTAAAGCGCTCTTCAGGTGTGGCACGGCTTTGTACGTAAAAATTACCGATCATTGGGCCATCCGGAAACATCGTATGAAGCTTGCTCCATATTTCACTTCTTTGATCCCGGTCAATTTTTTCCTCTGCCATTGATGCAAATAATTTTTCACCTGCTGTTTTATTTTTTGCACTTTTTATAGCCCGTTGTGCATAGGCTTTTTGTGTTGCTCCTGATGTTACGTTAGACAATAATGTGAGGGCAACAGTAAAGTTTGGATCAAGTTTTACGGCAGCCATAAGATCTTCATAAGCTAATGCAAATTCTGCATTCATTAAATGGTTGGCACCACTTTGGGCTAACTTTTTTGCAGCCGGCGAAGAAGTGGTCCATGTCATTGTTTTTTCTTTGACCTTCTTTTGTGAAAAAGAAGGAATTGAAAGGACTGATAAAAAAAGCATACTTAATATGCTTACAATAATCTTTCTCATGTGTGTATATTTTTGGTTATAAAAAAAGAAACAATCGATAGATGGATAGGCTGGCAGTTAAATGTGAATTACAGCAGGTAATGGACAAGATACAATTATCTTATAACAAAAAGTAATTTCTCGTATCCGTTCGTATCTTCCCGAACGATCAGGGTTCTTCCAAAAAAGATTTCAATTATTTTTCACGCTCAAAAATAAATAAAAAAAGCCCCATATAAAGCTATGCTCAGATATAATTCTGTATTACCATCCTATTCCGTAATCTTCTCCATTATTGCTGCTGCCGCCCCACAAACTTCCATGTTTTACATCAAAGAAAATAGCGTTTATCGGTCCGCTTGTACGGTTGCCAAAGCTCATTTTATAACCCATTTTTTTTAATTCATTACGTACGGAATCGGGAGTAGTGTTGGCCAGCAAAATTTCACCCGGCTTGGGAGTACGATCTTCCAATTTAGTTCCGCCGAGAGACAGCCATAATTGGTTGGTATTAAAATTTGCCGCTTCTGTAGCTTGTTGTACTGTCATACCAAACTCCACGATATTTAAAAAGAATTGTAATAAATTTTGATCTTGTGTATCACCCCCCTGCACACCAAAAGCGAGAAATGGCTTTCCATTTTTTAATGCAAGTGTTGGCGTAAGTGTAACCCGTGGATGCTTACCCGGTTCCACTACGTTGAATGGATTGATAGTGGCATCCAGCACAAAGCTTTGCATACGCTGACTCATACCCACACCTGTGTTACCTGCAATACAGGCCGGCAGCCATCCGCCGCTTGGCGTTATAGAAACTACCCATCCTTCTTTATCAGCCGCTTCTACTGAAGTTGTTCCTCGCCATAACCTATCCATGTAGTTCGGATCATCATAACCGGTATGTATTAAATTCAATGCTGACTGAGTTCTATCTTGTAGAGGAATTGCATTTCCCTTTTTTGTTCCTGCAGTATCAGTTAAAAAAATTCTTTGTTTTAAAAGATCTTTATATGGATTTATTTTTCCTTCATAAGGATAAGGATCCCCGGGAGTAATGTCAGCATTATTTTTATCTAATGTGATCAATGCTGCTCTTTTCTTTGCATAGTCTTTATTCAACAAACCGTTGATCGGTTCCGCAGGCGGGAAATAAGGATCGCCATAATAAAAATCACGATCGGCAAAAGTTAAGTTCATTGTTTGATATACTGTATGAATGTATTTCGGACTGTTATAGCCCATTGATCTCAGATCAAAGTTTTCAAGGATGTTTAATGATTGCAATAACATTGGTCCTTGTGTCCATTGCTGAAGTTTATAAACTTCAATGCCTTTATAATTTGTATGCACCGGTTCTTCTTCAACAGGTTTCCATTTTGCAAGATCTTGCATTGTAATTAACCCACCCTGCTCTTTACACCCACGAACAAATTCTTTTGCAATATCACCCTTATAAAAACGATCATTGGCGGCCATGATAGCCTGTTCACGGTTCATTTTTTTCTTCAATGCATTTTGTTCAGCTGCTACCATTTTAGTAAGCGTAGCAAGCAGGTCTTTCTGTACAAAGATTTCTCCTGCTTCAGGCGCTTCTCTTTTTTCACCAGAATGAGGAAGAAAAACCTTTGCCGAATAAGGCCATTGTTTAATCATAGTTTTGCCACGCTCCATGCTGTTGGCAGTTTGTGCCTCTATTGGATAACCTGCAGCAAGCTGCATTGCAGGAGCTAATACTTCCTTTAAACTCATTGTTCCATATTTGGCCAGCATTAAACATAAACCACCTGCAGTGCCTGGAGTTGTTGCTGCCAGAGGTCCATATTCAGGAGGAAAATTATATCCTTTGCTTTTGAAAAAAACAACTGTAGCTCCTGATGGCGCTACGCCTAATGCATTTATAGCAATCACTTTTTTTGTTTTGGGATTGTAAATAAGTGCCTGGGTTTCTCCGCCCCAACTCAATACATCCCACATGGTGCAGGTAGCTGCAAGCATTGCGCATGCTGCATCAACTGCATTACCACCCTTTTGAAATATAATCGCCCCGGCAGTAGCAGCAAGGGGCTTTCCTGTAACCGCCATCCAATTCTTTCCATGCAGTGGTGGCTTTTGTGTTTGTTGTGAAGAGGCAAGAAAAGAATAGCCAGAGGCAAATAGTAACAGAAAAAAATGTTTCATCTAAAATTGTTTTGAGAACTAAAGTTACGTTTGCCTTTTCAAATTATTCTCATAACAATCTATTCAATCTTTATACTCCCCGGCTGTGGCATTGAATGTAATGTTATTTGTTTGATGATCAGTCAATGATTTTTTTCATTACAATGAATTCCAATGGCTGCTTTGGAGTACTCAAGCCAGGTCCGGGAACATATGGTATTGTTTCACCGGTTTTAGAATATCCATGCTTTTGATACCAGGCAATTAATTCATGGCGAACAGAGATCACCCGCATTTGGATCAAATTACATTTTTGTTGGGCTGCATATTCTTCAGCTGCGTTCAAAATTTTTTTACCAATGCCACTCGCCTGTAACACTGGAGATACCGTGAGCATTCCCAGATACATTTTGTTATCATTCTTTTTAAGATAAACACAGCCAATTAAATCATTATCATCGTTACTGCACTTCAATATTACAGTGTTGGGCTGAGTAATGATTTCTCTGAGCTCACCTATATTTATTCGCTTACCTTCAAGCAAATCAGCGTCTGTTGTCCATCCCTTTTTTGATTCTTCTCCACGGTAAGCACTGTTTATTAATTTTTCCAGAAGAGGAATATCTTCTAAAGTTGCTTTGCTGATATTCATTGCGATTTATTTACTTCCATTGATAGCCCATGAACCATAATCGAATTCAAACCCCTTACCAGTTTTATATTGCTCAGAAAGTTAATTGAGGTTCCATAAAAGTTTTTTAGATAACAAATTTATTTTTCTTTATTGAATGTATTTTAAAAAAATACAGCTATAATGGTTTATACTGGTTTTACTATTTACTTTACCATCATAAAATTTTATTAACTTTAGTAGTGAAGAAAATATTTTATTATGAAAGTTGCTGATATTTTAAGGTCTAAAGGCAGTAATGTTTATTCTGTAACAGAAAATATTACGGTTTACGAAGCATTAAAAATTATGGGTGAAAAAAATGTAGGTGCCTTACTGGTAATGGAGGATGAGCGTTTAAAGGGAATTATTTCTGAAAGAGATTATGCCCGTAAAATTGTGCTGAAAGGGAAATCTTCAAATGAGACTGCTGTTAAAGAAATAATGACGGAAAAGGTAATAACTGTATTACCCGAAGATGATATTGAAAAATGCATGGGCTTAATGAGCGGCCGGAAAATAAGGCATTTGCCTGTAATGAAAGATGATAAAGTGCTTGGTGTAATATCCATTACAGATGTGGTTACTGCAATAATTGAATTACAAAAAAATACCATAGCACACCTTGAAAGTTATATTTCTCAATAATGTATTGTAGTTATTACAATTTTTGTATAGATAAAATTTTGCTTTCAACTACCTCTTGATTTTCATAATTTATCTGATGGTATGTATGTTATTGCTACAGAAATAAAAGGTGTAAAGTATAATTTGCCATTTATTATTTGGTAACTAATAGCACTTCAATATTTACCAATTATATCTTTCCTTCTGGCTTTGTATTTGTAGTTATTTTGATCATGAAAACGATCATCTATAAACGTCTTTCTCAATATTGTTTATTATTATTTTTTAGTATAACAATTAAAGATGAAGACGCATTTGGCAGAAAAGATCCTTTGTTTACCCCAAATGCTGCATTATTTTTTTATGATACATCAAAGCTTACAAAAGCTGACATATTATTCGATAGCCTAAAATTAGGTAAGCTTGGTTTAGGAAGGAGGGCATATGATTATGCAATGCTTGGATATAATGTTTTAAAAGCAAAAAGAAAATTAGGTAACGATAATATTTTATCTATTATAGATTTCTCTCTTCCATCAGGTAAAAAAAGATTATTTGTTATTGATGTTAAAAATTATAAACTTTTATTTGTTACCTATGTAGCACACGGTAAAAATTCAGGATTGGATAAAGCACTCTATTTTTCCAATGAACCGGAGAGCAATAAAAGCAGTGTGGGATTTTATACAACGCAGACAACTTATTCCGGCGAACATGGATATTCATTGCGCCTGATAGGGCAGGAGATAGGCTATAACAACAACGCACTGGAAAGAGATATTGTAGTGCATAGTGCAGACTATGTTGATGAAAGCATTGTAAAGAGCCAGGGTTATATTGGCAGGAGTCTTGGCTGCCCTGCATTATCACCTGGTATTTATAAACAGGTGATTAATAAAATAAAGAGCTGCACGTGCCTTTTCGTTTATGGTAATGATGCAAGCTATATCACCAATTCAAAATTTTTAAAACGCCCTGTAAAGCTGGAAGAAAAGTAAAAAGGAATATAGAGGAAATAGTGTTATACTTAAACCACTATATATTTTATTTAATAGTTTACTTACCCCCAATATACCTTTCAAAAAATTCGTACGTCCGCAGCATTTGATCGATCCGCTGCCGATTATCACCGCTTCTAGTAAGCTCATGGGTTGCTCCGGGATGACGGACATATTCAACAGGCCTTCCTAAAACTTTTAAGCTTCTGTATAGCATTTCTCCCTGTACAAAACCTGTGCGCCTGTCATTCTCCCCATGAAAAATAATATAAGGTGTTGTAATATTTTTTACATAAGTGATGGGTGATTCTCTTACCAATGTTGCATTCACTTCAGGTTCCCATGGATAGCCGCCGAAATAATTTGGTACTAATCTCCATGCATTTCCTTCTCCAAAAAAAGTTGCAAGATCATATACACCCCGTTGTGAACATGCTGCTTTAAAGCGATGATCATGACCAATGATCCATGCAACCAAATACCCTGCATAGGAGCCGCCGGTTACTACCAGTTTAGAAGTATCTGCCCAGCCTTCAGCAACTGTTTTATCAAGTGCAGTTAACACATCTTTTGTTGGGCCTGTTCCCCAATCGTTGATGTTGGCACGAAGAAAATCTGTTCCATATCCGCCCGATCCTCTTGGATTGCTATAAACAACTCCATAACCTTTGCTGCAAAAATATTGGAACTCATGCCACATGCTCGCTTCACCCGGTCCCCACATTGCCGTAGGACCTCCATGAATTTCCAGGAGCAACGGATATTTTTTTCCAGCTGAATAATTCGCTGGCTTCATCACCCAGTATTCAACCATCATACCTTTATCATTGATAAAACTTTTCTTTTCTGGCACTGATAATTTTTTTTCCTTAACCCAATCATTAAAGTTGCTTATCTGTTTTATATTTTTCATTGATGCATCTGCAACAAATAATTCAGAAGGATCTGAAACCTGTGTTCTCGTAAATAAAATTTTATTTCCTGTTACATCAAAACTTAATACACCACTATTATAACCTGAAAGCTCTTCTACATTTTTAGTATCAACATTTACCCTGTATAATGGCTGTCCGCCGTTGCTTTGGGCAGAGAAGTAAATATATTTTTCATCATTGCTCCATGTAATATTATTCCTGCTCCTGTCAAATGGTAGTGTAATTATTTCTTTTGAATTGTTATTCATATTCATGATAGCAAGCTGGGGAACTTCCACAAATCTGGTACTTCCAAATATAAAAGCAAGCCACTTTCCCGAAGGTGATAATTTTGCACTGTTATAATTCATGTCTTGTTTGCCTAATAATAATTTTAGATCACTTCCATCTGTATTGGAAATTAATATTTGATTTTCCAATGCACGGTCAGGATTTTGAATTGAATCAACCAAACCCGAAATGATAAGCTTTTTTCCATAAGGCGAAAAATCAATATTATTAAATCGGTAAAAGCCTTTTGTTATCAGCTTTGGCTTTGCACTATCTTTTATATCAGTAATAAAATATTGTGTAACCGTATTCTCTGAGGATACATTCATTTCATCCTGGAAATTTAATTTGGTAAGCACTTTTGCTTTTTTATCTATTTCATCTTTTGCCAGGTAAGCCCTTACTTCGTCCATATTTCCATCGGGGTTGGGTTTGACTGTAGTAAATTTTAAATTCTCATTTTTATTAAATCCAGGTTTTTCAAATGACCAAAGAGGTATTGCATGTGTGGGATTCAACATTGAATCTTTTAAAAGATCAGCAAGAGAAATTCCTGATGCAAAAATAATTTGTTTTCCATCCGGCGACCATTTAGGAGTGGTTGCTCCATATTTATTTTGTGTAAGCTGCTTAGCCTCTCCTCCATCCATAGGCAATAAAAATATTTGTGGTTTATTATCTACTGCTCTTACAAATGCTAACTGTTTACCATCGGGGCTCCATACAGGTTGTGATGAGCCATCTTTTGAAGAAGTTAATTGTTTTGGCGATGAAATCCCATTTGTATTGATCATGTAAACCTGCGATACATACCTGTAATCAGTTTTAGTATCATCAGGTTCAATGGAAGTAACTGCGAATGCGGCTTTGCTGCCATCATTGCTTAGTATTACTGAACCAATAGTTTTTATTTTAAGCATATCTGTGACCTTTATAAGATCATTAGCTTTTTGGGAAAAGGAAATCTGGATAATTAAAAAGGAAGAAATAATAAGTAATAGTTTTTGCATTTGTTATAATTTATTTTCCATAAACTTTTTTACCGCCTACATAGGTCATTACAACTTTTGTTTTTAAAATATCTTTTTCATCAATCTTCATTAGGTCTTGGTCAAGAATAATAAAATCTGCTTTTTTGCCTGGTTCAATACTACCAACTTCTTTCTCCAAAAAATCTGCTTTTGCTGCCCATATCGTCATACCTCTTATTGTTTCTTCCCGTGTTAATGCATTCTCTTTTTGAAAACCATTTGCAGGAAAGCCTGTTGCATCTTTACGTACAACTGCTGCTAAAAATGTTTTGAATGGACTTATGTCCTCTACAGGAAAGTCAGTGCCTAAAGGTATCCATCCATTTTGCTGTAATAATTGTTTAAAAGCATAAGCGCCTTTTACTCTTT
>JAYVEA010000024.1:0-6700 GCA_043749085.1 Chitinophagales bacterium | reverse complement strand
AATGCCAAACAGTTTAAACTTATCTCTCACTTTTTGTGTATACAAATCCCAATTGGGTTTATCTGCAGCATAGGGAACAAAAACAATTTCGGGAATACCTTTTAGAAAGTCTTTTATGGTTTCTTCAAACGGATCGAGGTAGCCACTGCCTGCAACTGATGAACTTGAGATGAGAAGTATTGATTTTTGCATGAAGATAAATTAAGACTAATAAAAAAGCCCATACACCAATTTATGTTGCTTTTTAAAGAACTGTAAATACAAAAAATAAAGTAACAGTAAAAGTGTTGTAATAGGTATGTATTTTATATTACCCAATACTCCAGCAACCAATAATAATATATCAACTAATATCCCCCAGAATAATACAAAGCTCAATTTCATATTTATTTTAAATCCTAAATCCGAATAAGAATTTGCAATTGGATTCATATACTTAGTTGCTAATTCATAAGATGAGTCTTATCAAAATCAAATGCTGCATCTTCAACTTCATATACATAGCCTTCGAATAAATTCATGACTTTAACTCTTGTTCGGTCATTAAGTTCTGAATAGTGGAACACAAAGTTTCTCATTGAATAATAATGTATATACTTTTTTTCTGTAGAAGATAAACTTACTTCCCATTTCTCTATCTTTCTTTCTAGTTCTTCAATCTCCATTTGGTTATTATATGATAGGATTAAAACTACAAATTTTATTATGCATCAATAACAGAGATTCATTTGCTGGAAACCTAAGATAGAAGCTGAATAAAAATTTAGAAATAGATTCTTCAAACCCCGTAGGGGTAAAATATTCGTAGAAATAAATACATCAATGTTTTCAAAGCCCCAGCGGGACGAAATATATCGTTCCTACGGAACTCCAACCATTTAATTGCTGCAGCTACTGATATTGCGTTCCTACGGAACTATGTTTTGCTGAATTATTTTCTGTTGCTGAAGGGCTGCCCGATTGAAATGTAAAACCCGGTGAACCTTGTGCTGTGGCTGTTGCGCCGGATTTGGAATGTAAAGCGGGTACTGAAGTTGAGTGATGAAATGAATATTCACAGCCCCTACAATAGATTCTTCGCTATCGCTCAGAATGACAAAAGAAAACAAAAAGCCCCGGCTACTTTTACAGACTCCGGGGCACCTGCCTACCGGCAGGCAGGCAACTATGAAAGTACCACACACAACAATTATTTATTAATTCTCCATTCGCAATTTTAAAATTATCAATTTACTAATCAGGTTTTTTACCTTCTAAAAAAGTATTGATCGTGCTGATCTGCGCCTGGTTATTCTGATCTGATTTTACGGTGTAATTACTGTAAAAGCTTTCTACATCAGCGATGGAATTATGCAGTTCCATATTGCGACGGAGGTAGGCGGGAACGGATTCAAACTCGTTGTTAGGATCCGCAGCGTTTATGTTGAAAGATAAGTTCCTCAACTTCGCAATACGTTCCATAGCCTTGCGCTTTAACTCGTCTGTTTCGTCAGGCAGTGCCTGCTCCTCTACATTCGACATCATGATCGGCTGAGCTTGTTGTACATTTTGTTCGGGCTCCTCCGTCGCTTCTAAGGAATCTTTAACTACCAGCTGCATTTCGATTACAGGTTCGTCAACCTGTGCCGACATTTGCAACGGCAGTGGTTCCTCCACAGATTTGGATTCCTTTTGCGGCTGATCTTCCACATATAATTTGGAAGGCTTAGCCAGGTAACCGCCAGACGTCGGGCCGGTTACCGCTTCTTTAATTTCTTTATTTAAATTTTGATTTTCGTGTTTTGGTATTTCAGCAGTTATAGGTGCTGGTGTTTCGGCAGGGATTGAATCAGGGATTGAAGATAATTCGAAATGTATTATTTCCGGCTCCGATTTATCAACAGTAGTTTTACTAAGAACTTCTGGTATTTCTACGATTAATGGAGCTGCTGTAACCTCTGAAATCGTTGGTGCCATTACATCTTCATGCGGTTCAGCAACGGCTTCTGTTTTTGGTTCAGATTTTATTTCCTGCTTAAGATTTACCAGTGGCAATGGTTCTTCTTTGGGAGTTAGCTTTTCATCGAATTGGAAAACAGGTTGCTGGTAAACAGTTTTCTTTTCTTCGGGCTGTGCCAAAGTCATTACGATCTTCTCTTCTTTTTTATCTTCTTCTTTGGGAGTTTCTTTTTTATCAAAAGGATCTTTATGCTCGAAGCCTGTTGCAATTAATGTGATGCCAATTTTTTCCCCGAGGTTATTATCATATCCTAAACCTAATATCACATCTGTGTTTTCGCCTGCCTGGCTTAATAAATGGTTCTGAATCGTTTCTACTTCATCCATGGTAAATTCAGTTTCGCCTTCGGCAGAATTGATATTGATAAGGATCCATTTCGCTCCCCTGATATCATTATCATTCAGCAAAGGAGAATTCAATGCATCTTCAATAGCCTGCTGTGCCCTGTTCTCGCCTTCGCATGCAGCGCTGCCTAAAATGGCAACACCGCCATTACGCATTACTGTGCATACATCCGCAAAGTCTACATTTATCTGCCCTGTACTGTTGATCACGTCTGTAATACATTTTGCTGCTGTTGCCAAAACGTTATCAGCCTTGCTGAAAGCGGCTTTCATGGTAAGGTTACCAAACTGATGACGCAACTTATCATTGCTTATTACAAGTAATGTATCAACATGATCTTTTAATTTTCTAATTCCTTCTTCAGCCTGGGCAATTCTTTTTTTGCCTTCATAAGCAAAAGGTGTTGTTACAATACCAACGGTAAGAATATTAAGGTCTTTACAAATTTTTGCGATGATGGGTGCACCACCTGTACCCGTTCCGCCACCCATACCGGCAGTAATGAAAGCCATCTTGGTATTCACTTCCAAAATGCGTTTTATTTCTTCAAGACTTTCTTCAGTGGCTTCCCTGCCGATAGCAGGATTTGCGCCGGCGCCAAGTCCTTGTGTTAAGTGTGGACCAAGCTGTATTTTATTTGGAACACTGCTTTGCGAAATAGCCTGCGCATCTGTATTGCAGATAATAAAATTTACCGCATCGGTACTTTGGCTGAACATATAGTTTACGGCATTGCTGCCGCCACCGCCAACACCAATCACTTTGATGATGGACGATTTTTCTTTAGGCAAATCAAAATGTATCATAAAAAAATTGTTTTAGGGTTAGTCTGTTTTGTAATGAGTTAATTGGTTTATTTGTTTATCAGTTTATTAGTTAAATCAATTAACCAATAAACGTTTAAACGGATTAACGTTTATAGTTTTGCGTCTTCTTCCTCTTTGAACAAATCAATTAATCCATTCTTGAAAGAATCCATAAAGCCTTTTAAAGTTTTGCGTTGTTTTACTTTAGCTGCCTTTTCATCTACCAATACTTCTTCAGTTTCTTCAGGCTGTTGTTGTAAAGCTTCCGGAACATTTACTTTTCTGAATTGCATTTCGAATTGCTTGCGTTTGTTCTCATAATCATTATAACCTTTCAGGATCAAACCAAGGCAAGTTGAATACATAGGCTTTGCAAGCTCTTCAATATGCCCGGGAGCAAGATGTTCATTAGGATAACCGATTCTTGCATTAAGACCAGTTACATACTCCGTTAACTGGATTAGATGTTTAAGCTGAGAGCCGCCGCCGGTAAGTATTACACCGCCATTGAGCATCCTGTTATCAAGACCAACCTGTTTCAGATGGTAAGAAACAAAATCCATTATTTCACTCATACGTGCCTGTATGATACCTGCCAGATTTTTTACAGATATTTCTTTGGGGGCCATGCCTCGCAAACCCGGAATCGTTATAAATGCATTTGTTTTTGCTTCTTCTGCCAAAGCACTGCCAAACTGAACTTTCATTTGCTCTGCCTGTGTTTTTAAAACACCTAAACCTGTTTTAATATCATTGGTAATATTCTCCCCGCCAAATGGAATAACAGCAGTGTGCTTTAAAATACCTTCATAAAAAACAGCAAGGTCTGTTGTACCGCCACCAATATCAACTATTGCAACGCCTGCTTCCAGATCATGATCGCACATTACAGCTGCTGCAGAAGCCAATGGCTGAAGAACAAGATCTTTTGTTTTCAACCCTGCTTTATCGACACTGCGGTTAATATTTCTTATCGCATTTTTATCACCGGTGATGATGTGAAAGTTTGCACCAACTTTTACACCGCTATAACCTATTGGATCAGGAATATTTTGAAAATTATCTACCGTAAATTCCTGTGGTATCACATCAATGATCTGATCGCCGGCGGGTATGTAAGTTTTATATTGATCATTTATAAGCTGATCAATTTCTGCCTGCTTAATTTCCTCATCAGTATTCTGGCGTACAATATCGCCACGGGTTTGAAGACTTTTAATGTGATGGCCTGCAATGCCAACATACACTTCGCTTATTGGCAAAGTAGGATTGCTGGCATAACAATTTTCAAGCGCTGTTTGTATGGCTTTAATTGTTTGATCAATGTTCAACACCATACCGTGTTGTACACCATTGCTGTTGGCTCTGCCAAAGCCAAGAATTTCAAGCTTGCCAAATTCGTTTTTACGTCCGGCAATGGCGGCAATTTTTGTAGTGCCAATGTCCAGACCGACAATAATGGGTTGTTCGCTGTTCATAGTTGTATGTGTTTTTGTTGTGTGAAGCCTCACCCTTAAATCTCCCGATGCATCGGGAGAGACCGGGCATTTTATTTATTTTTAAATATTTGTTTTTTACAATTCATCATTTGTTCTTTATTCAGCCCTCAAAATTTTAGCGCTTTCGTTAGTCCCGAATCTTTCGGGATTTAGAGGGTTAATAATCATTTGGTGGAGGCATCACTGCCTTGGGTTTTGTTTTAGGTTTTATAATTGTTTTAGATGGTGATTTAATTGTTGATTTAATAATTCGTTTTGTTACTGAAGATCTTATTACAACTATTTTCTTCAGCGGATTTGGATTTGGTCTTCCATTGGATGTGGATTTGGTTTTAATTGAATTCGATTTTTTTAAACCTCCAGAAGGCTTAGCCATGGCCGCCTGTAACCAAAAAGGTTTTGTAGTTGGTTTGGAAACTTTCCTTTCAGGGACAATAGATTTCTCAGGAACAATAGTTTTTGCAAGGGTAGCAGTTGGTCTTTCAGTGGATGATGGAATTGTTGTTACAGGTGCTGTAACAACTGGTTTGGGGGTTACTGTTAAAGGTTGTTCATCGGGAATATTATCAAGCCGGGGGGCTACAGGAATTATGTTATCATCTTGTTGTTGATCTAACTGAATATTTTTGATACTGTCACTAGCCTGTTTTTGCGCAGTAATAACTATGCTTTCCATTATTTGCTTTGTTCTTAATAGATCCTGTATTACATCTTCTATTCCTCTTTTTACAGCAACTACCTGTCCCTTATATTGAACATTTATTTTTGAATATTTGTTCCACCCAACTTTTGTTGCCACCTGCTTATAAAAGATGAGTAGATTATTAAATTTCCGTTCATAGTTATCTGCATTTCCAAAAATTATAGTTTGATTTCCAACTTTAGGAATCATCTCAAAAGTTCTTTCAGGAGTAATATCTATTTGATCAATTTGTGCCATCCAGAAAGGATCTTTTAAAATGTAACTGCTGATATTTTTTACATCTCTTAATAAAATGCTATCAGTTTTTGTAAGTGCATTTTGTTGCCCAGGAAAATTGCTGAATACAGGAACCCTTGCAGACGATTTATCACTTAAAGGCAATGCAGCAAGTGTAGTATCAAGATAAAATGACGAACCCATTTTGGTAAAAATTCTTGCCACCGGTTCTCTTTCAGTAACATCTATTCTCAGTACTTCATTATTGTCAAAGAATAGTTCTGCATTTTTTATCCACTCGTTTTTCCTCAATGTATTTTCAATTAAAGCAAGATTGAAAGCGCCTAAGGACTTACCCTGCAGATTGCCTCCACAAAGTTTTTCCAGGATACTGTTGATCTCATTTTTGTTAATGAAAAAATTATTCTGAACACCACTGATATTTATATTGATGCCTCTGCAATGCTTATTATGTTTTAAATTCATTGCAGCGCCCAGTAATACAACAGTTGCCAATCCCAGTAAAGACCAAAGTATGTTCGCAAAAATTCTTCTACCGTTATATCGTCTTTTGTCTGACATTAATTATTAAGAATAATTTGTTTAATAGGTTCTACCAGTGTATCAATATCGCCTGCGCCGGCAGTTATAAATAAGGCCCACTTCAAACCTCCCCCGGTGGGGAAAGCTTTCGAAGCGCTTAAATAATTTAAAAGTTCTTCTTTAGTTTTTATGCTTGCCTTAGCCATTTTCATTTTATTTAATATCAACTCACTTGTTACGCCTTCTATTGGTAATTCTCTTGCAGGATAAATTGGTAACAGTATTACTTCATCTGCCATATCAAGAATGTTTGCAAACTCAGTTGCGAAATCTCTTGTGCGTGTAAAAAGATGTGGCTGAAAAACAACAGTGCATCTCATACCACTAAATAAAGTTTTAGCTCCTGTTATCAAAGCTTTTAATTCTTCAGGATGATGAGCATAATCATCAATGAACACTTGTGTGTCTGTCTTAATTATATATTCAAATCTTCTTTTTACTCCTTTAAAATTTTGTACTGCTGATCTTATTTTAGCAGGTTCAATTTTTAAATGATATGCTACGGAAATTGCTGCAATTACATTTTCAA
>JAYVEA010000023.1:0-6708 GCA_043749085.1 Chitinophagales bacterium | reverse complement strand
CAATAAGGTAAACAAGAATACAACGGTAAATTATGATCCGCTGGTAAAAAAAATATTTATACAAAATTTTGCAACTTCAACTTTAAAGAAAAAAATTTTTGTTTGTGGACTCATACTTTTAATTCTTGCTTTGATAAGCGGATTTTTTATGTTCCTTATGCGGCAAACTATTATAGTAATGAGTCGGCATATTGAGTATGATCAGAAAAATGAAATATTTAATCATTATCAACAGTTAGATACCAACTTTTATAAAACCCACAGCACCGGAGATCTTATGAGCCGGATCTCTGAAGATGTAAGCAGAGTTAGAATGTATTCAGGCCCCGCGTTGATGTACGTAATTAACCTTGCTGCCACAATTGGGTTCTCAGTTTTTTATATGATAAAAGAAAATGCTGAGTTAACATTATATGTTCTTGCTCCATTGCCAATATTAGCGCTTACCATATATTATGTGAACACCATTATCAATAGAAAGAGTGACAGGATTCAATCTCTTCTTTCTGATCTTACAACAAATGCACAGGAATCTTATTCGGGCATAAGAGTGATAAAATCTTTTGTACAGGAAAAAGCAATGCTTGGCTTTTTTGAGAAGAACAGTGAAGACTATAGAAACAATGCAATTTCACTTGCCAAAACAGAAGCGATCTATTTTCCATCAATATCATTACTGATAGGTCTTAGCACTTTAATTACGATTTTAATTGGAGGCCTGTATGTTATTAACGGGCAAATAAGTATTGGTGTTATCGGAGAGTTTGTTATGTATATCCTTCTGCTTTCATTCCCGGTGAGTGCAATAGGATGGACAGCAAGTATGATACAAAGAGCCGCAACATCTCAACGAAGAATAAATGAATTTCTTCACACAAGATCAACCATACAAAACAATAAGGATACTGAACAAATAATATTAAAAGGGAAAATAGAATTTAAAAATGTTGATTTCACTTATCCACATACAGGGATTCATGCAATTAAAAATTTTGATCTGAAAATAAATCAAGGTGAAAAAATAGCAATAGTTGGTAAAACGGGCTCAGGCAAATCAACTATCGCACAACTTCTTCTGCGGATGTATGATCCACAGCATGGAAATATTTTGTATGATGATGTGTCAATTAAAAAAATAGATTTTCAGTCATTGCGTTTTCAGGTAAGTTACGTACCCCAGGATGTTTTTTTGTTCAGTGATACAGTAGAAAATAATATAAGTTTTGCTGTTAAAAATGCTTCAAAAGAAATGATAAAAGAAGCTGCAGCAAATGCGGTTATTCAAAATGAGATAGAGCAGTTTCCGCAAAAATATAAAACAATAATAGGGGAGAGGGGAGTTACCCTTAGCGGAGGACAAAAACAACGTATCTCTATAGCAAGAGCTTTAATGAAAGAACATGAAATAGTGATCTTTGATGATTGTCTTAGTGCTGTAGATGCAAAAACGGAAAGCCAGATCATTAATAATCTGTATAATTATTTACAAAATAAAACGGCTATTATAATAACACACCGTATATTTTCTTTATTCAATTTTGATAAAATAATTTTGTTGAAAGATGGTGCCATTGCAGAACAGGGAACTCATAACGAATTATTAAGTAAAAACGGCCACTATGCTGAAATGTATGCTCATCAACAAAAAAGAGAAAAGAAAATGGCCGAAGAGTTATAGTAGTTTCTTAAAAATTTTGCTATTACAAAAACAAATTTATCTTTGCTACACATAAAATTTAACCTTAAAAATTAATACAGTGGCGTACGAGAATAATGACAAAAAACTGGAAAGTGTTTATAGCGCAAGAATAAGAGCAGGTAAACGCAGAACTTACTTTTTTGATGTAAGGGCAACACGTGGTAACGATTACTATTTAACCATTACGGAAAGTCGTAAAAGATTTAATGAAGATGGATATGACAGGCATAAAATATTTTTATACAAAGAAGATTTCAATAAGTTCTTAAAAGGATTATCAGAGTCTATTGAATATG
Organism: Chitinophagales bacterium; assembly: GCA_043749085.1. Lineage (GTDB taxonomy): Bacteria > Bacteroidota > Bacteroidia > Chitinophagales > Chitinophagaceae > Ginsengibacter. Next base: position 4,713 of record JAYVEA010000023.1, on the reverse strand, counting down.
TAAAAACTGACCTTATGCCTGATTTTGATTTTGACGCATTTAACCATGATACTCCGTATGAAGGAGGAGAAAATGCTGAAGCAACACAAAATAATGAAGCCCCGCAAAATAATGAGTCTGAAAATAATACTGTTTCAGAAAAAGCAATTGAAAAAGAACCAGATACTTCTGCTACCGGAATTGCACCTTCGGCTACACCAGAAATTGCTGTAAAGCCTGATGATGAGGAAGTGGATAAGTGGTAATTTAAACCAGACCTAATTGCTTAAACCCTCTAAAGAAATTTTAGAGGGTTTTATTTATTTAGCCTATGTATTACACCTTTGTCAGGCACTTCTACTTCAGGAATAACTTTTTGTTCGGGAATTGGATTTGGTATTTTTTTATACTCTTTTAAATCAAGAATCGCAATTGGCATGTTTGAAATAATATTAGAAACTAAACATGGCATCTTATCTAATGGCAGTGCAAATACTTTCCCTTTATCAGTTTGATATAAAAATTTAGCCTGAGGAAAGTTTTCTTGTAATGATTGTGGTTTTACAGTTTTGATATTGTCAATCATTCCCCTATTGTTCGGAGTTTCTATATGTTGTGCATAAGTTATTTCTATAGAGAAGAATAATATAAAAACTATAATATAAGATTTCATATAATTTTTATTTACAAATTACAAAATTTTAATCATCTACGTAATTGTTTAAAAGCATTTATCAATCCATTAGTTGATGAGTCGTGAGAGCTTACATCTGCATCGTTCCCCAATTCCGGTAAAATATTCTTTGCTAATTGTTTACCAAGCTCAACTCCCCATTGGTCAAAGCTATAGATGTTCCAGATGATCCCCTGCACAAAGATCTTATGTTCATACATAGCAATCAATTCACCTAAACTAAACGGGGTTATTTGTTTTAAGAGAAAAGAATTTGTGGGCCTGTTGCCTTCGAAAGTTTTATAAGGAATTAATTTTTCAGGAACTTTTTCATTTATTAATTCTTCCTTTGTTTTTCCATTCATTAAAGCTTCTGTCTGGGCGAAGAAATTTGATAATAAAATTTTATGATGTTCGCCAATTGGATTATGGCTGATTGCAGGCGCAATAAAGTCACAGGGAATTAATTGTGTTCCCTGGTGTATCAATTGGTAAAATGCATGCTGGCCGTTGGTTCCCGGCTCACCCCAAATTACGGGACCGGTTGAATAATTTACTTTTTCACCATTTCTGTCGACAAATTTTCCATTGCTTTCCATATTTCCCTGTTGAAAATAAGCTGCAAAACGATGCATGTATTGATCATAAGGAAGTATAGCTTCTGTTTTAGCTCCGAAGAAATTTAAATACCAAATGCTTATTAAACCCATTAAAACCGGAATATTTTTATCAAAGGATTTTTCCCGGAAATGCTTATCTATTTCATGTGCACCTTTTAGCAGATCTTCAAAATTGCCATAGCCAACTGTTAATGCAATGGATAAACCAATAGCACTCCATAAACTGTAGCGTCCTCCAACCCAATCCCAAAACACAAACATATTTTCTTCATCAATCCCGAATTTTTTTACTTCTTCTGTGTTAGTACTTAAGGCAACAAAATGTTTGGCAATAAATTTTTCATCAGTTGCTTTTTTTAAAAACCAATCCCTTGCCGTAAAGGCATTGGTCATAGTTTCCTGTGTAGTAAAAGTTTTAGAAGCTATTAAGAAAAGTGTTTCCTCAGGAGTTACTTTTTTTAGTACTTCTGCGATATGGCTGCCATCAATATTGCTTACAAAAAAGGATTGAATATTTTCTATCCAATAAGGTTTTAAAGCTTCAGTAACCATAACAGGTCCGAGATCACTTCCGCCAATTCCAATGTTTACAATGTATTTTATTTTTTTACCTGAGTAACCTTTCCAATCCCCATCATGTATTTTTTTGCAAACAGTTCTCATTTGTTCCTGCACCTTTTGTATTTCAGGCATTACATCTTTTCCGTCAAGCAAAACCGGTTTGCCTGTAAAATTCCTTAATGCTGTATGGAGAACTGCACGATCTTCAGTTTGATTTATTTTTTTGGCATTGAACATTGCTTCAATAGCATACTTCAACTCACATTCTTCTGCTAATTGTAGTAAAAGCTGTACCGTTTTATTGGTAATAATATTTTTTGAATAGTCCCAAATGATATCCGGAGCAGATAAAGAATACTTTGTAAATCGATTATTATCCTCATTAAAAAGTTCTTTAATTTGGATATGTTTTATCTCTTTATAATGTTCTTGTAAAAGTTGCCAGGTTTGTGTTGTAGAGGGATCTATTTTGGGTAACATCTTTGTTATTTTATAAACTATCTATCATTTGTAAAGTTTCCTTAACCATTTGTTCAGTAATATCTAAATGAAAAACCATTCTTATTTGTGTTGGGGAGATAGGAATCACTTTTATATTAAATTTTAAAAGTTCATCTGCCAGTGATTTAGCTGTATAAAAATCATTCCGCACTTCAAAAATGATAATATTAGTTTCAACAGGAAGCATTTTGCCAATAAAATCTTTTTTCAACAATGCTTCAGCAACCTGCTTAGCATGCCTGTGATCTATTGTCAACCTTTCAATATTATGCTCCAAAGCATAAGTTCCGGCGGCAGCCATAAAGCCCGCCTGCCTCATTCCGCCGCCAAATACTTTCCTTACTCTTCTTGCCTGTTTAATAAAATTTTTTTCTCCTAACAATATACTGCCAACAGGAGTTCCTAAACCTTTACTTAAGCAAATGGAAATGCTGTCAAAAATTTCACCATATTGTTTGGGCGTTTGGTTTTTAGCTACAAGGGAATTAAACAGCCGGGCTCCGTCTAAATGGAGTTTTAAGTTATTTGCAAGGCAAACCTCTTTAATAAGTTGAATTTCAGTATAGTCATAACAACTTCCTCCGCCTCTGTTTGTTGTATTTTCCAGGCTTACCACACTGGTTCTTGGTCTATGAATATCTTCAGGATTTATGGCATTTACAACTTGTTGTGCAGTTATTCTACCCCTGTCTCCATCAATAGCTTTTACCTGAGCACCGGAATTAAAAGCAATTCCGCCACCTTCATAAATGTAAACATGGCTTACTTTATCACAAATAACTTCATCCCCCGGTTGGGTATGGCATTTTATAGCAATTTGGTTGGTCATGGTTCCACTGGGACAAAAAAGACCAGCTTCCATACCAAACATATTGGTAGACAAAGATTCCAATTTATTTACGCTTGGGTCTTCTCCAAATACATCATCACCAACTTCAGCATTAAACATTGCTTCCAGCATGCCGGGGCTTGGTTTGGTAAATGTATCCGATCTGTAATCTATCATTGTTTTAACTGGGATTAATGAGATGATTAGGATTTCCGGGATTAAAAGTTTTGCGAATGTAAAGAATCACACTAATTTAATTCCTAATAATCATTAAATCCTATAAATTATAGTTAGACAAATTCCCATAAATCCTAAAAATCCCAGTTCAGACAGATTATTCCACCAAACATTATGAAATGCCAATTTTGCATTGTAAATTTGTATAATGATTCTAAAGATGAGTGCTTCTTAACTTATCTTTTGCAACATTTCCCCCACTATTCTGTCTTATAAAGCGTACGTTAATTATTAATATATACACACATGAGGCAACTTAAAATTGCTACGCAGATCACCAACCGGGATTCACAAGCGGTTGAAAAGTATCTGCAGGAAATTTCTAAAATTGGAATGATCACTCCGGAAGAGGAAACTATTTTAGCACAGAAAATTAAAATGGGCGACCAGAGAGCTTTAGAGCGTCTCACAACAGCCAATCTACGTTTCGTAGTTTCAGTTGCAAAACAGTACCAGCACCAGGGTTTATCATTAAGTGATCTTATTAACGAGGGTAACCTCGGCTTAATTAAAGCGGCACAACGCTTTGATGAAACAAAAGGGTTCAAATTTATTTCATACGCTGTGTGGTGGATTCGCCAATCTATACTACAGGCGTTGGCAGAGCAGGGCAGATTAGTCCGCTTGCCTCAAAACAAAATTGGCACTTATAACAAAGCAAACAAAGCGTACATGGCTTTTGAACAGGAACATGAAAGAGAACCTTCAACAGAAGAGTTATCTGAAATCCTGGAAATGAGCGAAACTGAGATCAATAACATTTTCCAAAGTAACACACGTCACACTTCGCTGGATGCACCTGTGCATGAAGCAGAAGACGTTGCAATGGGAGATTTATTAAAAGGCGCCGGCGAAACTGATGAAGATGTAATGCACGATTCACTAAAAAATGAAATTCGCCGTGTATTAAAATCTCTCAGTCCCCGTGAAGCCGAAATTGTAAATGCATACTTTGGTTTGGATGGAGAAAATGGAACCACCATTGAGCAAATTGGCCAGAAATATGATCTTACCAAAGAGCGCATCCGCCAGATAAAAGAAAGAGCTATCAAGCGTTTACAAAAAGCAAGATACAGCAGCGCTTTAAAAGCCTATTTAGGATAAAAATCTTTTAAACAATCTAAAATTAAGCCCACCGATTTTTGGAGGGTATTTTTTGTTTGACCCGTCCTGGTCTGATAATTTCTTTTTCACTCTTTAATTATTTAAAATTTAATTTTTTTGGTTACCGGCATTCGTTCCCTGAGAAGACTTCAGTGGCGACAGTCTATCCCGAAACTTCGAGACTCCGTTCATCTTCACTTATCTATTTA
>JAYVEA010000022.1:0-6716 GCA_043749085.1 Chitinophagales bacterium | reverse complement strand
TCCGTTGGCGCTAATTTTATTTTGCGTGGCATACGCTATGTAAACGATTTTGAATATGAAAAAGCAATTGCAGATATGAACCGCAGTCTTGATCATAATGTTGAAACTATCTTTCTTACCTGTCTTCCTCAATTCACATCAATCGCCTCTACTCTTGTCCGTGATGTTATAAGAAATGGGGGAGATGTTTCTCAATTTTTGCCGAAAGAAGTAGCAAGTACACTTAAATCGTAAAGCTAATGCTGATCTGGTTTAATAAATCAATCACACTTGATGATATAAGAGAGTTTGGAAAAGAAACGATGGCTAATCACTTAGGTATGCACTGGGTAGAAATTGGCAATGATTTTTTAAAGCTTTCAATGCCTGTAAATGAAAAAACCAAACAACCTTATGGAATATTGCATGGAGGCGCTTCCTGTGCATTGGCTGAAACCATTGGTAGCGTTGCTTCTGCGTTAGTTATAGATCTTGAAAAATTTATTTGTGTTGGCCTCGAGATAAATGCTAATCATGTACGGAGTGCAAAAGATGGAATCGTGACAGGACATTGTACGCCATTACATTTAGGAAGGTCAACCCATGTATGGGATATAAAAATTTATGATGAAAGTGAGAAATTGATTTGTATAAGCAGACTAACTGTTGCCATTCTTCCTAAGAGATAATTAGTTTTCCAAATAACTTAAAACTTCTATGATAGTCTGATATGTTTTAGAAGTGTATTTTTTAAGATCAGATTCATTAATCCATTTTATCTCGGTTATATCTTCTTCAGTTTGCGGCACTAATTTTTGATCGGCATTACCATGCATTTTATACCAGTGAGATTCTTTTAAAATATGTTTTCCAAATTGTGTATAAGTATGATAAGTAGTTATAATTTTTTCTCCTAATTCAATATCGGTTAATCCGGTTTCTTCTTCAACTTCTCTAACAGCGCATTGTTCAATACTTTCATTTTTATCTAATTTGCCTTTGGGAAGATCCCACTTGCCTCTTCTAAATATCATTAAAACTTCCTGGTTGTCATTTATCACAAGGCCGCCAGCAGCCTGAACTAAAGTAAAATGTTTAAAGAAAGCCTTCTTTAATTTGTCCAAATCTTTATTTAGTAATATTCCTGCATGAAATTCGGGTTTGGCAATCTCATGCAATAAAGAATTTATGGCAGCAGTCGATATTTCATCAATAAATATTGCATCGGGATGATGTATATATTCATCAATTTGGTTATTAATTTTATCACAAAGAAAAGCAGGCTTATCTCCAAAATAAATTTTTATAAACATAGATTACCTTAGTGGCATGAATAATAAAAAAGCAGTTGCTGAAAAACTTTTACAAATTAATGCAATTAAGCTAAGTCCGGATAAACCTTTTACATGGGCCAGTGGCTGGACAAGCCCGATATATTGTGATAACAGGAAGATACTTTCCTTCCCTTTTATAAGAGATTTTATTAAATCTGAAATGTGCAATTTAATATTTGAATCTTTTCCGGAATCAGATCTATTAGCTGGTGTAGCTACAGCGGGAATACCCTGGGGGGCAATGGCTGCTGATCAGTTAAAGCTTCCATATATTTATGTTCGTCCAAAACCAAAAGAGCATGGATTAGGTAACCAAATTGAAGGATATTATGAAAGAGGAATGAATGTGGTAGTGATAGAAGATCTGGTTTCAACAGGAAAAAGTAGTTTACAAGTGGCAGATGTGTTAAAGGAGAATGGCCTCGAAGTGAATGGATTGATTTCTATTTTTAATTATGGATTTAATGAGGCCCAGGAAGCCTTTAAACATGCTAAAATCCCTTATCAGTCCCTTACTGATTACAATACTTTATTAGAATTAGCTATTGAAAAAGGTATTATATCAGCTCTTGAAGAAAAAACCCTGTTGAACTGGAGAGAAGATCCTGCTAACTGGAAAAGTTAAAAGAAAGAAAACTTATGCTTTCCTTCATAATTAACCGGCATACTCATAAATACATTTGCCTTTCCCACCTTTACTTTACCGGTAACCTTTACTAAAACCTCACTTCCCACCAGGGAATTCCATGCATTTTTAAAAACGTTTTTCATATCCATATCAAATTTTATCGGAAGAAGAAATGTATCCCTCCGGGGAATATTTATCAGTGTATCAGATCCACTATGTCCCAAATAATTATTATTAATAAAGATGTCCAGATCTGTCCTTCTAAGCTGGAGCCCAAAATTATTAGGATTATAATATTGTAGATCCAGGGTTACCCTTGAAGCATTAAATCCAAGCTTCTCAAGATGAAAATTTTTATAATTCTGGTACTCTAATTCCTTAGGAGAGGAACAGCCAAAAGTAATAGCCAGAAGAGCAGTGTAATAAAAAATAAAGGATTTTTTCATTAAGATTTTTTAAAAATGGTACTAATTTTCTTAGTTGTTTCTATTTAGTGGTAAAATAATTTTTGCTACTAAAATTGTCTAAAAATATATTAAGTAAACATATCTTAATCAATATTTTATTGTTATTTATTGAAATAAAATATAAAAAACAATTTAATAAATTATTGATGAAGATTTTTTTTAGTTTTAAAAACCTTTCTTCTTGAGTCAGTAGCTTTAAATATTAGACAATTGACTCAAATTCAACAGGTAATAATACTAATAGAAACTTTAATTTGATATACTCATTCAGATAATAAAGATGCTAATATAAAACTATCGCTTTAAAGGCTAACTTATTTAATTTAGATTTTAAAATTTCGGAAAATAGAAAGGGATGCCTGAAGGGGCATCCCAAAATTAAAAAATTTGTCAGAGGTGGTTATAGAACTACCAGGCTAAAAGACTGGCTATGGCCATTAAGCCATAAAAGCCTGTAATTATTCCAATAGCTACTACTGTTTCTCCAACCGGTGTTGAATAAAATTTTTTCATAACCTACATTTTAAGTTTTAAAAATGATTAAAGAAGTAGGCTTTCGTAGGAATAACGGAAAACGATTTTTTGAATTTATTCCTTCTTATGGGCGAGGTTGTGTTAAATAGGGCTGGATATGCAAAGCTAAACTATGTTATTTAATTTTGCAAAATATTTTAACAAATATTTTTATTATCTATTCCGGGATAATATCCAGATCTTTTATTTCGCTTTTGTACTTATCCGGAAGTATCAACGATTTTAAGAACCAATCCCATTTAATTTTACAAAGCAATTTGTAAAACTTAAGTAGCGGGCGCAGCAAAGAAACTTTTCCAAGCCTTAATAAATTATTCACTTCCTGCGGTACTACCAGCATTTGGCCTTCCAATAAAAGCTTATACCTCGTCAATCCCAGGTGTTTTTTATATTGTTTATATAAATCTATAGTATATAAGCTTTTTTCTAGGTGAGTATTAAGATCATCAGATCTTATAATCAGCCACTCATTAAAGTTTTTGGGTAAGCCCTGTAAATTCATTTGGTTGCCAAACCTAAAAAAAACATCAAATACTTCTTCTTTTTCTTTAAGTGTAAGTTTTCTCTCCAGTAATTCAAATGAAGCGATAGAATAATGAATCAACATAAAGAGAACATCCCGGTAAGCCCAGTCAGGAATTTTAGAATTGCGGTTAGCTTCTACTGTAGAATGAATGGCTGTGATTTTATCAATTGCTTTTAAGGCTGCTTCTTTTTCTGAAAAAACAATTTTCCTTGCATATGTTACTGTTGAAAATAATCTGCCTAAAGGGTCTGCAGGAAGTTTGCCTGTAAAATATAACCAGTCTACCGCTTTATTTAAAGCAAACTCTGCAGATGCTCCGGCAAAAATAAAAAGGATAATATCTCCCTTTCCCCAAATCTCTCTTACAATAGATTTTTTCTCTACAAAATATTCCATATTTAAAGATAGAAATTATGGCAGGGTTTTTATAGCAAAGAATTTACAACGTATAGATATGGCAACCTTAACTCAAAAGATCCGGTCTAAATAAAAATTATATGAAACAATTTATCGTTTTATTTTTTGGAGTTTGTATGCTTTTAAAAAATTCAATTGCACAGGATTCTACAAAAGTAATAACCAGCGACCAACATAATTACACATCTCCATACAAAACAACTTTTAAAACAGATGCTCCCATAATTATTGCCGGCCTGGGTTTAGCTTATTGGGGAAACACTCTCATTAAAAATAAAAAACCACTTACGCAGGCAGAACTTGCAACTAAAACAAAGGATAAAATTCCTTTTTTTGACAGGGGCAATGCAGGTAATTATTCTAATAATTTAAATAAGGTAAGCTATATCCCGATGCTTGCCTCTTTTCCTTTGCCTTTAATAATGATGGTAGCTAATAAAAATGAAAGAAAAAATGCATCACAATTATTAGTGATGTATTTGGAAGCGGAGGCTATTACAGGTGCCTTGTATACAATGACCAATGGACTTACCAGCCGCCCCAGGCCTTTGGTGTATAGTACAACTACACCTATTGGTGAACGTTTAAATAAAAATAACCAGCGTTCTTTTTATGCAGGCCACACTGCGTCATCAGCTTCCGCAACTTTTTTTGCTGCTAAAGTTTTCTCAGATCTTAATCCCGATTCAAAAGCAAAACCAATTGTGTGGGTAGTTGCAGCGGCCATTCCCGCAGTTGTAGCGTATATGAGGTACCAATCCGGGTTTCATTTTTTAAGTGATAACCTTTTAGGATATGGATTAGGAGCAGCAACGGGTATTTTAATTCCTAAGTGGCACAAAAGTAAAGTTCATAAAGATGTCACATTCTTCCCACAGATCGGAAAAGATTTTAGAGGAATTTCTTTTGTATATAACATTAAGTAGAAAGCAAAGATCAATTAAAACCATTTGTTTCCATAAGTTCATTATTAATACCCTGGATCAGATCATTTATATCAAAGGGCTTGGAAATAAAACTGTCGGCCAAACATTCAGATACACTTTTTTCAATATTATGATTTGCAGAGAATAATATAACAGAGATATGTTTTGTGTACTTACCAGATTTTAATTGTTTGCAAATATTTCTCCCATCCTGTGTGCCTAATGATACATCAAGTAATATCAAATCGGGTTTAAAAGTCTCAATCTGTGTATAAATTTGCTGCCAGTTAGATATCGCCACTACTTCAAATCCATTTGTTTCAAGCACTAATTGTACTACTGTTAATATATCAATATCGTCATCTACAACTAATATTTTCTTCATAATGTTTTAGAAAAACTTTTATTTCCACAAGAATCAAACCATAGTTTATTTTTTGTGCATAACAGAAACTTTAAAATATATGTATAAATAAATATATTTGTCAATAGTTCCAAAGCCAGTTTATGAGTAAAATAGTTATTGTAGATGATTCTCTGGATCTGCTTGAAGTATTGAGATTTTTCCTGGAAGAAAAAGGCCACGAAGTGGAAACCGTTACCACGCAACAGGATCTTATTTCTATAATTCAATCCTTTTCACCTGATCTTATAATTCTTGATATATACTTACAAGGCGAAGACGGAAGAGAAATATGTAAAGAGTTAAGAAAACAGGAAAGTGACAAATACCTCTGTATTTTAATGTTTTCCGCATCTGCTAAAGCCCTTATAAATTATAAAGAATATGGAGCAGATGGTTATATTGAAAAACCTTTTGGCTTAAATGAAATAGTTAATAAGATTGAATCTACACTGGAAACCTGTAAGGATTATCATCAGTAATAAATTGTAAAACGATTAATAAAATATTTATCAGGATTTTATTTTTTAGTTTTTTGTGGTACTTTTATACTTCCGTCACCAAATAAAAAGGAGGTATTCATGCAATCTACAGATCAAACATGGGCACCTTCGGTAACCAACGGTTAGCCGAATGTTCATTAAAATATCTGGTACGCAGATAAGCGTAAGCCACTAACCAGTTTAGTGGCTTTTTTAATTCCTGATCTTTTGTAAACCTTATTCTGATTGTGGGAAAAAAATACAGCGGTTATTAAATCTTCTTATAACCAGGTAGGTTACTTTTTACTAATACCGGTATAAACAGCACAAACCTTTAAACAAAAACTAAAAATTAAACGATGAAAAAATTCTTAATGATCCTGACCTTAGGTGCATTTGTTGCGTGCAACGATAGCGCTACATCTAAAACTGAAGATAAAAAAGATTCTACAGTAGATAAAATTGATTCTGCTGCTGCCGCAAAGAAAGACAAAATTGATTCTACAGCCGAAGTGAAGAAAGATATTGTTGATTCTTCAGCTAAAAAGGCAAAGGACTCTGTAAAAGGTAAAAAATAAATATTTACCGGTATTGCCGCCACAGTAAAACTATTTCAAATGGCAAGCAATCGTTAAGCCTTTCTGTTTACAGGAGGGCTTATTTTTTTGCCATATCCATATAATCCAATACTAAGTTGATAAAAGCTTTTACGCCTAACTTAAAACCACTTTCATCAATATAAAAGTCTGGGGTGTGATGGGAGGGTGCAGTTTTTGGATCTTGCCCTTTAGGCATTCCGCCTAAAAAGAAAAATAATCCCGGGGCCTTCTGTTGATAAAATGAAAAGTCTTCTGCACCGGTTACTGCGGGCTTTACTAATACATTTTCTGTTCCTGCAGTTCTTCGTAACGATGGTACCATTTTTTCTGTTAGTGCCACATCATTAAATGTAACAGGATAGTGAGAGGCGTAAGGAATTTTTACTTCTGCAGTTGCGCCGTTTGCCTCAGCAGTTTTAAT
>JAYVEA010000021.1:0-6813 GCA_043749085.1 Chitinophagales bacterium | reverse complement strand
CATCTAATTTTCAACGGGGTCCTTTTCCCGGTCAGGGACAAGGTCAAAGGCCTCCGAGTCCATACCAGGGCAATCGTCCGCAAGGGGGAGGAGGCAGGTTTAACAGGAATGCTCCCGCAGTAGCCCGCCGGGATGACAAAGAAATAGATCAAAAAGAAATACAGGATAAGATACGGGAAACACAGGCCAAACTTGCAGGCTCCGGAGGACGCGGAAAGAGCCTGAAGGCAAAGTATCGTAAAGCGAAAAGAGATGAGGCCGCTGAATTACAAGGTGGTGAAGCAACGGCAGATAATAAATTGCAGGTTACTGAATTTATTTCTGTGAGCGAGTTTGCAAACCTGATGGATGTAAGCTTTGCAGAGGTCATCAGTAAATGTATGAGTCTCGGAATTATGGTTTCAATAAATCAGCGGTTAGAGGCAGATGTAATTGAGTTAGTTGCTGGTGAATTTGGTTATGAAGTAGAATTCATTGGCATTGATGATGAAGCTGAAATGGAAGAAGAGTCTGAAGATACTGAAGAAGAACTTGTATCCCGTCCTCCAATAGTAACCATCATGGGCCACGTAGATCATGGTAAAACATCTTTGCTTGATTATATACGCCATGCAAATGTTATAGCCGGTGAAGCTGGTGGTATCACACAGCATATTGGTGCCTATGAAGTGATGTTGAAAGATGGAAGAGCGATAACATTTTTAGATACGCCGGGTCACGAAGCATTTACTGCCATGCGTGCCCGGGGTGCCAAGGTTACGGATATTGCTGTGATAGTTATTGCTGCTGATGATGCGGTAATGCCTCAAACAAAAGAAGCAATCTCTCATGCCCAGGCAGCGAATGTTCCAATGATATTTGCGTTTAATAAAATTGATAAAGACGGTGCTAATCCTGAAAAAATAAAAGAGCAATTATCAGGAATGAATATCCTTGTAGAAAGTTGGGGTGGTAAATATCAAAGCCAGGAGATAAGTGCGAAAAGTGGGCTGAATGTTGATGAGCTTCTGGATAAAATATTATTGGAGGCCGAACTACAGGACTTGAAAGCTAACCCCGATAAGGGTGCCAGCGGAACTGTAATTGAAGCATCGCTTGATAAAGGTCGTGGATATGTTGCAACAATCCTTGTACAGAACGGTACCTTAAAACAAGGCGATCTCTTAGTATCAGGACAACATTACGGAAGAGTGAAAGCGATGTTTAATGAGCGTAATCAAAGAAGTGAGGAAGCGCCTCCGGCAACACCGGTTTTAATTTTAGGATTAAATGGTGCGCCGCAGGCCGGTGAAACTTTTAAAGTGTATGAAGACGAAGCCGAAGCCAAAGAGACGGCAAACAGAAGAGCCCAAATTCTGCGTGAGCAAGGTATAAGGGCTAAGAAGCATATTACTTTAGATGAGATCGGTCGCAGACTTGCCTTGGGTAACTTTAAACAACTTAACCTCCTTATCCGTGCTGACGTGGATGGATCTGTAGAGGCATTGAGCGACTCATTACAAAAACTAAGTACTGAAGAAATTGCAGTAAGTGTGGTACATAAAGGTGTAGGGCAAATAACCGAAAGTGACGTATTGCTGGCTACCGCTTCGGACGCAGTTATCATTGGCTTTAATGTTCGTCCTGCATTATCTGCATCTAAACTTGCAGAGCATGAGGGAGTAGAAATAAAAACATACTCTATTATTTATGATGCAATTGATGAGGTTAAGAGCGCTATGGAAGGAATGCTGGAGCCAAAAATACAGGAGAAGGTTTTGGGTGTTGCAGAAATAAAAGAAAGCTACAAGTTTGATAAAGCTACTGTTGCAGGTTGTATGGTGCTTGATGGAAAAGTTGCCCGTAATAACAGGATACGCCTTGTTAGAGAAGGCATCATTATCCATACTGGTGAATTAGGCAGTCTGAAAAGATTTAAAGATGATGCTAAGGAAGTAACTACTAATATGGAGTGTGGTATGATAATAAAAAATTATAATGATATTAAGCCCGGTGATATGATAGAAGCCTTTGAAGAGGTGGAGGTGAAGAGAACTTTGTAATTCGTCATGTTGTGAGGTACGAAGCATCTATAACTTGTGTCTATTCTTCGCTATCGCTCCAAATGACAAAACAATCAGACTAATAATTTGTTAATTTAAAACATAAAACAGCTATTACATCTATAGCAGTTTATTTTTGGAGTATTATGAAGAAATTCTATTTAACTGCGATTCTTTCTATTGCTTTCATTTCTCTATTTGCACAAACAAAAAAAGTACTGGCCGATCAGATCATCGCAACAGTAGGCGATAAGATCGTTCTTAAAAGTGAAATCGAAAATAGCATAGGTGATATGCAGCGGGAGAATATAAATATTCCGGAAAATGCTAAATGTCTTATTTTAGAACAGGCACTTGGTTTAAAAGCTTTAGTGCTGCAGGCTGAGAAAGATTCTCTTCCTGTTTCTGATGAAGAAATTGATGCAGAAATTGATAATAAGGTAAGGTTTTTTATCAACAAGTATGGTTCAAAGGATATTGTAGAACAAATTGCAGGGAAAACCATTTATCAACTTAAAGAAGATTTTAAGCAAACATTTCGGGAGCAAAAACTAGCGCAGAACATGCGTAATAAAATTGTTGAAGATGTAAAGATCACTCCCTCTGAAGTAAAGGCTTATTTTGAAACAATACCTAAAGACAGTTTATCTTTTTATGAATCAGAAGTTGAAGTTGGGCAGATAGTAGTTTATCCCAAACCAAGCCGTGAACTTGAAACCTATGCAATTGATCAGTTGAAAGACTATAAGCAACAGGTTGAAAGCGGTGCCAAAAAATTTGAAACGCTTGCTTCTTTGTATACTGATGATCCGGGAAGTAAAGAAACAGGTGGAAAATATGATATCAACAGGAATGAAAAAACATGGGACCCTATCTTTCTTGCAAAAGCATTCAGTTTAAAAGAAGGACAGGTATCAACTGTTTTTAAAACAAAATTTGGGTATCACATTATCCAGATGATAAGTCGGGCGGGTGATGATGCCTCTATAAGGCATATCTTAAAAATACCCCAGGTTTCATCTATAGAAGTAAATGAAGCAAAGCATAAACTTGATTCAGTAAGATCAAACCTTATTGCAGGAACAATGAAATTTGGAGAAGCAGTTTCCAAATACAGCGACGATGATGCAAGTAAGTTCACAGGCGGAAGGATCTCAGGACAAAATGGAACATTCTTAACTATTGATCAATTAGATAAGGACCTGGTAGTAAAATTAAAAGATCTTACTGTTGGTGAATATTCACAACCTTTTGAATATACCGATGAGAGGGGTAAAAAAGGAGTTCGTATTGTACAGTTAATAACAAGAACTGAACCTCATCGTGAAAATCTTAAAGACGATTATAATAAAATAGCTCAAAGAGCTTTGGAAGAGAAGAAGAACGAAACATTGGAAAAATGGTTCACTAAAAACATTCCTACATTTTACATTAATGTTGATAATGAATACAAAAGCTGTCCGGAAATGCAAAAATGGACAGCAAATGCTACAGCAACAAAATAACAAGCTTTTAATCTCTCAATTCTTTGTGAATTCTTTGCAAGGTGTGTATCTGCACAAACGTTTCTTATTTCTTACCTTTGCATTTAATGTTTGTGTTAGCACAAACACCTTCTAATAGTATTCATTTTCATAAATGAGCGACGAAATTAAACACGAATGCGGCCTTGCCTTTATTCGCTTACGTAAACCTTTTTCTTATTATCAACAGCAATATGGATCAGTGATGTACGGGCTTAACAAGCTTTACCTGCTGATGGAAAAACAACATAACCGTGGCCAGGATGGGGCAGGTATTGCAACCGTAAAGCTTAATACAGAGCCGGGCTATCCATTTCTTCACCGGATAAGAAGCAATGCCAATCAATCTATAGCTGATATTTTTTCACAAATAGGAAAAGAAATAGATGAGATAGAAAAAAGCCATCCTGATATTCGGCTTCATCCCGGTTTAATGAAGGGGCATGTAAGCTTTTTGGGAGAGATATTAATGGGCCATCTGCGATATGGAACCCAGGGAAAAAATAATGTTGATTTTTGCCATCCATTTGTAAAGAGAAATACCATTCCCGCAAGAAATCTTGCATTGGCAGGCAACTTTAACCTGGTAAATAAAGACGAATTATTTTCTTTGATCAATTGTCACCCTGATGAATTTGAAAAACAAAGTGATCTCGGTGCGATGATGGAAGTTATCCATCATTTTTTGGTTAAAGCCGATGAACAGTTTCCCGGTGATCTTGACATGGTAAAGGTTTTAAGGAAAGCAGTTTCATTTTTTGACGGCGGATTTACCTTTGGAGGTATAACGGGTAATGGAATTGGCTTTGTGGTTAGAGATGCCCACGGTATAAGACCATGTTATTATTATATAAATGATGATGTGGTAGTGGCAGCAAGTGAAAGAGCCGCCATACGCACAGCTTTTAATGTGGGTGAAAATGAGGTTCAGGAATTAATGCCTGGACATGCAGTAATGGTAGATGCCCTGGGAAATTTTTCTATAGAACAGATCCTTGAACCAAAGGAAAGAAAAGCATGCAGCTTCGAACGCATTTATTTTTCCCGTGGCAGTGATGAAAAAATTTATAAAGAAAGAACTGCATTGGGATATCATTTAAGCGAGGCAGTATTAAAAGCGGTTGATTATGATCTTAAAAATACCATCTTCTCATTTATACCGAATACTGCAGAGATAGCTTTTTACGGATTGATAAAGGGCGCGGAAGATTATCTAAATAAAATTAAAGTAGAAAGAATATTAAGCTGGGGAAAAGACCTGCCTGCCGGACAGGCAGGTTTTGATGAAGAGAAATTATTAGCAATGATCAACAGGAAGATAAGGTTAGAAAAAATCGCTATAAAAGATGTTAAGCTAAGAACATTTATAACTGAAGACAGCAGCCGCAACGAAATGGTGCAACACGTTTATGACATTACATATGGTACTGTAAGAAAAGATGAAGATACCCTGGTTGTGATTGATGATTCCATTGTGAGAGGGACCACGTTAAAGGAAAGTATTATCAGGATGCTTTCGAGGCTGCAGCCGAAAAGAATTATTGTAGTTTCTTCCGCACCACAGATCAGGTATCCCGATTGTTATGGAATAGATATGAGCAAACTCAGCGAATTCGTAGCTTTCAGGGCCGCAATTGAATTGATAAAAGAAACAGGGCAGGAAAAATTATTATGCGATATTTTAACCAAATGCAAAGAACTGGAACGCAATAATAAATTGCATACAGAAAATTTGATCAGGCAAATTTATAAGCCATTCACGCTGGAAGAAATTTCAAAAAAGATCGCTCAGTTAATTACACCAAAAGAAATTTCAATACCTGTAGATGTAATTTATCAAACGATAGAAGATCTGCACGAAAGTTGCCCCACTAATTTAGGAGATTGGTATTTTACAGGAAATTATCCTACCCCAGGTGGAAACCGTGTAGTTAATAAAGCGTTTATAAATTATATGGAAGGAAAAAATGTAAGAGGCTATTAGGTTAATTGCTGATTATTTGTTTTTTTTCAATTCGTAAAACATATTACTTTGAAAACTCTTTTTTTAATACGTCATGCAAAAAGCAGTTGGGATAATATTACCCTGAGTGATTTTGAGCGTCCGCTAAATGAAAGAGGCAAAACTGATGCTCCCAAAATGGCGAAAAGGTTACGAAAGAAAAACATAAAAATTGATGCATTTATTTCGAGCCCGGCAAAGCGTGCAAAAAAAACGGCTGAATATTTTATAAAAGAATTCAATAGAAATGAAGATGATATAATTTTTATTTCTTCTTTGTATGATGCCTCTGTTAACGATTTTAATGCCGCTATAAAATCCATTGATGATAAATATAATAATGTTGCTATTTTTTCTCACAATCCTGGTATAACACAAGTTGCTAATGAATTAATTAGTGGCGCAGATATTGATAATATGCCTACCTGCAGTGTATTTGCAGTTACAGCTGATATTGATAAATGGAAAGAGTTTTTCAAAACAAAAAAGGATTTTTTATTTTTTGATTATCCTAAAAAAGAAGAATAACAGTCACTTGTTAGTTTGCTTGTTGGCAAGATAAACGCCAATGAATATTACAATACCTGCTATTATTTTATAAAGTTCCAGACTTTCTTTCAAGAATATTGTTGCGATGATAACAGCAAAAACAGGTTGAGAATAAATATATGTGCCGGCAGTAGCTGCGCTCAATTTTTTTATTCCATAGGCATTAAAAATATAAGCTAAGAAAGTACCGGGAACTACTATCATAAACAGCAGGAAGTATTCATCAAGTTTATAAAGTCCCCATGGAATTTCTACAAACTCATTCCATCCCATTGGCAATATCATTATAAATCCAAATGTAAATATCCATCGCATAACATCCATTGTTGAATATTTTTGCATTAATGGTTTTACGAGTATAAAATAAATAGTGTAAAGAACGGTACTCAATATTACCAGCAAGTCACCTAATAAAATATCATTTCTTTTGGTTGTGTTATTGCCCGACATTATTAGTATACAGGCTCCCGTAACACCAAGTAATAATCCAATAAGTTTTAGCGGCGTGATCGATTCTTTTAAAGCCCATGCAGCAATAAATGTGATAAGTATAGGAGTGATGAGCAATAGTAATGATGCATGAATAGGATAAGTTAGGGACACACCTTTCATAAATAACATCTGGTTAGCAGCTAGAGCAGAAAATGCGCAAAGCAGGAATCTTACAATATGTTTTTTATCAATTTTTTTCTTCTCA
>JAYVEA010000020.1:0-6829 GCA_043749085.1 Chitinophagales bacterium | reverse complement strand
GTCGTATCCATTTTCTACGGTAATATGATAATAATCATATAAAACCATGACGGTAAGCATAGGCTAATCTTGAGGTTTACTTTTATTTTGCTTGTATTAATAATGAATTTTAAATCAATCTTTTTTAATCAATTTAAATTTTAAACAATGAAAAAGTACAATTATCTCTATATGCTTGTAAGTGGTTTATTTGCATTTTCCACTGTAATAGCACAAAAAGACAGCAGTGGTATTTACAAAACAGCCGAAGATTTCCAAAATAGAAAACTAGCCTATGCAATTAATTACAAAACAGAAAAGCATAAAATAAATGACAATGTTCTCTTTAATAATAAAGAAATAAAAGTTAAGCATGCTGGTGAAAAATTCACTTTAAAAAAAAGTGATACGTACGGGTACCGGAATACTAATGGCGATGAATTTAGGTTTGTAGATAACAAAGAATATAAAATACTTAATCCGGTACAGGCCTTACTAATTTATGTTTATAAACATCCTGCTCATTCTCCAAAAGAGATACAAAAATATGCGCCAGCGTATTTTTTTAGTTCAGATGCATCCTCTGCTCCCCAGTCTCTGACCAAAACAAATCTCAAAGCAGCATTTCCTGGTAATCATAAGTTTCATGATGCATTAGATGCACAGTTTAAAGATGATGGAGAACTGTATGCCTACGACAATTTTCACAAAATGTATAAGCTAAACAGGATACAACAAAATAGTATGAAATAATTTACGACATGAAAAAGTTCAATTTTTCCCTTATGCTAGTAAGTGGTATCCTTATATGTTCAATAGCAGTTGCGCAAAAGGATAGTAGTGGCATTTATAAAACTGCTTATGATTTTCAGCAATCAAAATTGTCTTTCGCAATTAATTGCACAACAGAAAAACATAAGATAAAGCTTAATGATTTTTTTGGTAAGCCCTATATCACTGTTGTGCATAATGACTCAAGCTATGAATTTTTTAAAGCAAAAATTTTCGGTTACCAGACATGCGATGGACAAATCGTTCGCTTTCTGAAAAAAAAGGAATTGCTGTTGTTGAATCCAACAGAATCTATCATGATCTATAGATATGATATCCCAAAGCCACCAAGAGGTAAAACCAATGTTACCAATTATTATTTCAGTAAAGATGCAGGATCGTCCGTATTAAGTTTAACTATTTCCAATCTAAAAATGGCTTTCCCGGAAAGCCATGCATTTCACATGAAGTTAGATGAGCTTTTTAAATACAATACGGAGTTAGCAGCGTATGATGATAACAATAAAATGTACAGGGTAAATTCGATTTTAGTGAATAACAGCAAATAAAAAATGTAACAAATAATAAAACGATTTTTTAACCGGTCCCTCAGCTGTGGATACCACAAATTTTTATAAATGAAAAGGCTATTGATATTATTTACAGCCTTAAGTTCAGGTGTATTTGCCCAGGAACACGAAATGGACGGCATGGAAAAGAAGTCTAAGATGGCAAGATGGAATAGGGTATGGACATGAAAAAAGACCATGTGATGATGCATGATGGCAAAATGGAAATGTCGAAAAAAGGTAAAACAATGCCTATGGAAAAAGAAATGACTATGGGCAATGGTACTGTGGTAATGACAGACGGAATATGTAAGATGAAAGACGGTAAGACCATGACGATGAAAGAAGGGGAATGATGGATATGAATGGAAAGATGAGTAAGATGCCCGGGAAGAAAATGGGTAAGATGAAAATGTAAAAAACGGTTACTATAAAATATATCTATGGAGGCAATTAATAATATAGCTGTAAGTATTAGTAATCATATTTTCTCAATCCAAAAAAAATAAAAAGCCGTTGAAGCAGGTACATGCTGGTTCATAATAATTAATAATCTTAAAAATAAAAATCATGCAAACAACAACTGAACTAGATGAAACCACAAAGCTCCGTATCACAAAAACCACAATGAAAGCCCTTGTGTATGGCGGACCAGGTAAAATTGAATGGAAAGACATCCCAATACCTGTTATTGAAAAGCCAACAGATGCATTGGTTAAAATTTTAAAGACCACTATTTGTGGAACTGATCTCGGTATTTTAAAAGGCAAGGTTCCTTCTGTTAAGCCGGGAACTACTCTCGGTCATGAAGGCGTTGGTAGTGTTGAAGAAGTTGGCCTGGCTGTTAAGAATTTTAAGAAAGGCGATCACGTAATTATCTCCTGCATTACGGCTGATGGTACTTGCGAATATTGTAAGAAACAGATGTACTCACATTGCGAAGATGGCGGTTGGATTTTGGGCAATTTAATTAATGGAACGCAGGCAGAATATGTACGTATTCCACATGCCGCTAATAGTCTCTACGCTATCCCTGAAAATGCTGATGAAGAGGCATTGGTAATGCTAAGCGATATATTACCAACTGGTCATGAAATTGGTGTAATTAACGGATGTGTAAAGCCTGGTGATACCATCGCAATTGTAGGCGCCGGTCCAATAGGTATGGCAACTTTACTTACTGCACAATTTTATTCTCCTGCAAAAATTTATATGATTGACGTGGATGAAAACCGTCTTGCATTAGCCAAAAAATTCGGCGCAACAGATACCATCAATTCATCAACGGAAGATGCGGTGAAAAGAATAATGTCAGAGACAAAAGATGGTGTGGATGTATCCATTGAAGCTGTTGGTCTTCCCGATACTTTTAATATTTGCCAGAACATTGTTCGCCCCGGCGGTCACGTTGCCAACATTGGTGTTCATGGTCATAGTGTAGATCTGCAAATTCAAAAGCTATGGATTCAAAACATTACCATCACAATGGGTTTGGTAAATACAAATACAACGCCGATGCTTTTAAAAACAGTTTCATCAAAAAAAATAGATCCTAATAAATTAATAACGCATCATTTTAATCTCAATGAAATAATAAAAGCTTACGAAGTTTTCGGAAATGCTTCAAAGGAAAAAGCATTAAAAGTAATTTTAACCAATGAATAGATAGTCAATCATGGTGTTAACAATTTTAATTTAAAACAATTGAAAAAGATATAGCATATTCTATTTGCTTTTGTAATAGTGTTTACACTAACACAATGCAATAATGCTTCACCAGAAAAACTTATCAGAAATGAAGATAGCCGGGCAAAAACTATTTCAGCATTAATAAACAACGATGCTTACATGAACCAGGTAATGGATTCAATGCGGACTAAGCATCCTGATGCAATTCTATCTACTGTTTTTATAATGGTAAAAAGCGATAAGCAAGTGCAGGAGAAGATGATGAATAAAATGACGGATATGTGTAAAATGGATACATCTATGACCAAAATGGTAGTGGGTAAAACTATGAAAATGTTAGATGACGGAAAGTTTGATTGCTGCACAACAGGTAAAATGATGATGGGTGATGAGATGGCAATGAACCATGGTGATCAATCCGATTGTTGTAAAAAAGGTAAAATGATAATGGGTAAAACAGGAGAAATGAGTGCTGCTGATAAACTTGCCTGTATGGCGGCTTCTGAGAAATTAATACCCAAATCCAGGAAGTAACATCTGTAATATGAGCAAGCAAAAAATTAAATTTATTAATAAACCATTTTTTTAAGAGGTATTAGAGAGGTAGTTATATTAATATAGAACAATTGTAAAAACATTTTTTGATAGATAACCATTGGCTTTGCTGTGGTTGTCACAAGTTTTTTATACATGAAAAGCTATTGATATTGATTGCCGCCTTTGCTTCAAGTTTAGGCGTATTTGCCCAGAACGACGGAATGGGGAACAACCATAAAATCAGGTCGAGATTATATTTTCTCTGGGATGATTTGCAGGGATTATTGCAGGATTAAGAGGTATGAAAAACGACAAAGAAGCAGTGAAATTTTCGCTGCTTTTTTAGTTTAAAAAGGATGAAAATACAGTTGTAATTGCACTAAGTTCAGGACTATTTTACTTAACTTTACTTTAGAATGTTGGTTCGTATAAAGACTTGATAGTTTGTTTTTAAGGTAGAGTGATTCGGTGAGTTCTGAAAATTTAATTCTAATTCTAATTGATTTATACGGAGTTATTGCGTGGGTTCAGCTCCCTGCAGCTCCACCTGAAGGGAATTTTGTGAAAGATTCCCTTTTTTTGTTCCTTATAAAATATTTGCTTCCTTTGAATAATCCTCCCTATGTGAGTTACTAAGTAAAAAGAACAATATGCTAAGAAGCAGTAACTGGTTTGGCAGAACCGGAAAAGATGGATTCATTTATCGGGCATGGATGAAAAATCAAGGTCTTCCGGATCATGAATTTAAAGGCAAGCCGGTAATCGGTATTTGTAATACATGGTCTGAATTAACACCATGTAATGCGCATTTCAGAGATTTAGCTGAATCTGTAAAACGTGGCGTTTATGAAGCAGGAGGATTTCCGGTAGAGTTCCCTGTAATGTCTTTGGGCGAAACTCTCATAAAGCCAACAGCTATGCTGTACCGTAATCTTGTAAGCATGGATGTGGAAGAATCTATAAGAGCAAATCCACTGGATGGCGTAGTACTCTTATGTGGTTGCGATAAAACAACTCCGGCATTAATTATGGGAGCTTGCAGCGTAAACCTTCCTACCATTGTTGTATCCGGAGGATCAATGCTAACCGGAAAATACCGGGGCAGAGACATAGGTACAACTGATATCTGGCGTTTTTCAGAAGCCCGGAGAGAAGGAACTATGTCAGAAGAAGAAATGAACTTTGCCGAAGCGTGCATGTCTCGTAGCATAGGTCATTGTGCAGTAATGGGTACTGCTTCTACAATGGCGGTGATGGTAGAAGCTTTAGGGCTTTCCCTCCCGGAAAATGCAGCAATTCCTGCAGCAGATTCCCGCCGTAAAGTTTTGGCACATCTTTCAGGAATGAGAATTGTTGACATGGTGAAAGAAGATTTAAAATTATCAGACATTCTCACTCCGCAATCCATTGAAAATGCAATTATCACCAATGCCGCAATAGGTGGTTCAACTAATTTTATTATTCATCTTTTGGCCATTGCAGGACGTATCGGAGTGGAATTAACTATTGATGATTTTGATACAAATATTAAGGGTATTCCATTGCTTGTTAACCTACAGCCTTCGGGAAAATATTTTATGGAAGACTTGTACTACGCTGGAGGAATCCCTGCTGTGATGAAAGAATTAAATGAATTCCTGAATCATAATGCCCTCACTGTTAGCGGCAAATCGATTGCTGAAAATTACGTCAATAGTGAATGTTATAACAGAGAGGTGATCGCAACCATAAATGAGCCTTTTAATCATATGGCAGGTATAATAGTTTTAAAAGGTAATTTATGTGAGAACGGCGCTGTAATTAAACCATCTGCAGCAACAACCTTCCTGATGCAACATACCGGTAATGCTGTTGTGTTTGAAAACATTGAAGACTATAAGGCAAGAATCGACGACCCATTTCTGGAAGTTGATGAAACGAGCATTCTGGTTCTTAAAAATGTGGGACCTAAGGGATATCCGGGTATGCCGGAGGTGGGTAATTTGGCGATACCAAAAAAATTACTTGATAAAGGAATAAAAGACATGGTGCGAATCTCTGATGGAAGGATGAGCGGCACCGGCTTTGGAACTGTGATCTTACATGTATCTCCTGAGGCCGCCGCAGGGGGAACTATTTCCATTGTGCAAAATGGTGACCGTATTATGCTGGATGTTTACAAAAAGGAATTAAATATTGATCTTTCAGATGAAGAAATAATTCAAAGAAAAAAGCAATTACAACCATTTCACCCTTTAATGCAGAGAGGATATTTGTCACTGTATCAACATCATGTTGAACAGGCTCATTTAGGGGCGGATTTTGGATTTTTAAAAGGGGGAAGCGGAAGCGAGGTTATTAGAGATTCTCATTGAACCTATAAATGCTTAATTTATAAAATGGAAGGTCATAAATTTTTTAACCAGGTTGCACTTATTACCGGTGCAGGCCAGGGTATTGGATTTGAGATTGCCCGCCAGCTTGCGTTTCAGGGTGCTTCGGTAATTCTTAACGATATTGATGAAGAATTAGCCTGTAAAGCATCCTTTGAAATTACAAAGCAAAAAGGTAACTGCTATCCGGTGGCTGGAGACGCTTCTTCTATAGAATGTATTCAACTTATGATTAACGAAGCTGTCAGGCAATTCGGTAAACTAACAATCGCTATAGCAAATGCCGGGATAACTTCGTTTGGTGATTTTTTAAATTTCCAACCGCAATCATTACAAAAAGTTATTGACTTAAATCTTTTCGGTAGTTTCTTTCTTGCGCAGAGAGCCGCTATTCAAATGAAAAAACAGGATACAGGAGGCAGGATATTATTCATGTCTTCCGTTACTGGTCACCAGGCTCATAAAAATTTATCAGCATATGGAATGACAAAGGCAGGACTTGAGATGTTAGCCAAAAGTCTTGTGTCAGAATTGTCCGGCGATCATATTACCATCAATACAATTGCCCCCGGCGCTACCTTAACAGAAAGAACAATTCTTGAAAAAAACTATGAGGAAATATGGTCAAAAATTACACCTTTAGGTAAACCTGCTACTGTAGAAGATATTGCTAATGCAGCTTTGTTTTTTGTTTCACCTGACTCAGGGCATATAACCGGCCAGAGTTTAGTTGTTGATGGCGGCTGGACAGCCACAAGTCCTTCACCTTATTAATTACGATGACGGTTGAAATATTATATCCTTCGCAATGCCTTCTTGGAGAATCTCCTCTTTGGCATAGCGAAAGAAATAGTTGTTTTTGGGTGGATATTGAGCAAGGAATTTTATACGAGATTAATTGGATAAACAAAA
>JAYVEA010000019.1:0-6831 GCA_043749085.1 Chitinophagales bacterium | reverse complement strand
TTCGCCGATTTTCCGGCAATTAAAAGATTCTTTTACTTTTTCATAAGCCAATTCGTTTATTACAATCTGTCCCTCTCCGGCAGCAGTTTGCAATCGCTGCGCTATATTCACTGCGTCTCCGATAACAGTATAATCCAATCGCCGAAGGTTGGCTGATCCGATATTGCCTGAGATCATTTCGCCACTATTTATACCAATCGAAACTTTGGGCGAAAAGGAAACATTTTCTGATAGGTTAGGTAATTTTTCTATCTGCTTTCTTACCGCAAGGCATGCATCAATGGCCCTGTCCAGATGATACTCCCCACGAAAAACAGTCATGATGGCATCACCAATAAATTTATCAACATAACCCCCTTGTGCAATGATCTCTTTCACCATCACATCAAAATAATTATTCAACAGTTTTACCACGTTATCAGGAGATTCATTTTCTGAAATAGTTGTAAAACTGCAAATGTCAATAAAAGATACGGTAGCTTCCACCGTTTCATTTAGCATTAGTGATGCTTCAAACTCACGGCTGCCCATAAAATTAAGAACAGTTTCATCTACATACATCCGCAGGATATTATTTTCCTTAATGGCCTTCATGGTTTCCCGTAACTGGGTTACATAAAGAATTGTTTTTTCAACTGTCAATTCCAGGTCTTCAAAATTTACAGGTTTGGTAATAAAATCAAAAGCGCCGCGGTTCATAGCGGTGCGGATATTATCCATATCGCCATAAGCGGATACAATAACGGCTTTGATCAACGGACTTAATTCTTTTAATTTAACGAGCAAGGTCAGTCCATCCATCTCCGGCATATTGATGTCGCACAACATTACATCCACATCGGGATGTTGCTGCAATTTATCCAGTGCATCATTTCCATTCACAGCAAAAACAAATTCGTACTGATGTTCCCGAATCTTCTGACGAAACTTCTGCTTAATGAGCATCTCCAGATCAACTTCATCATCAACTACTAAGATCTTCGCCATTAGTTTTAATTTTTAATTTTTCTTTCAATAAAGTAAAGTCAACAGGCTTCGTTAAAAAATCATCTGCCCCCAGCCGCATGGCTGTGTTATAATTTTCCGCATCGCCGTATGCAGTAATCATCATGACTATCGGCGGAGGCTTGCTGTATTTTTGTTTAATGTGTTCCAATAACTCTAAACCACTCATGCCGGGCATATTGATATCAGAAAGAATCAGTACCGCTTCATGTACGTGCCGGTTAAGATAGGTAAGCGCCTCTTCACCTGAATAAGCAAAAACAAATTCGGTTACATGTTCACGTATCTCCTTTCTAAACCGCTGCTCAAACAACATTTGCATATCCTTTTCATCGTCAACTACTAATATTTTCATGCTTTTGTTTATAGATTTTAATGAATATTTTATAACGGTAAACTTATAATAAACTCTGCAAATTCTCCTTCTTTGGTTTCCACTTTCAACCCGCCGCCATGTGCTTTTATAATATCATAAATTGTCTGAACCATGATTTATAGGATTTAAATGATTTGAAAATATCGGTAATGTTATGTAGCCGGTAAGTTAATAATAAATTCTGCACCCCCATCTTCTTTGGTTTCAACTTTTATTTCACCGCCATGTGCTTTTACAATATCATAACTCAAGCTCAAACCCAAACCTGTTCCCTGCCCGGTGGGTTTGGTGGTAAAAAAAGGGTGAAATATTTTATCCAATACTTTTTGAGGAATGCCATTGCCATTGTCTTTTACAGAAACTAAAACCCCCAAACCCCCTAAAGGGGGCCTTAGAGTCTTCGTTGTAACAGTCACTATTGGTTCATAGTCTGGTTGTACTTTCTTTTTTTCTGTTACCGCATAAAATGCATTGGTGATTAAATTAAGAATCACTCTTCCAATATCCTGCGGAATGATGTTTATGTCGCCGATACTTTCATCATAATCAGTTTTCATGGTTGCATTAAATGATTTGTCTTTTGCCCGCAAGCCATGATAAGCCAATCGTAAATATTCATCAGCCAATGCATTGATGTTTGTTGGTTCTTTTACCCCATTGCTGCTGCGGCTATGCTGCAGCATACCTTTTACTATAGCATCAGCTCTTTTGCCGTGGTGATTTATTTTTTCAAGATTTTGTTTGAGGTCAGCACTGATAGACAGAATTTCTTCCCTGTCGCTTTTTAATATGGCATCTTCCATTTCATTCAGTAATTCAATATTTACTTCTGAAAAGTTATTTACAAAATTTAAAGGATTTTGAATCTCATGTGCAATACCTGCAGTAAGCTCTCCAAGGCTTGCCATTTTTTCGGATTGTATGAGTTGGGATTGGGTGGATTTAAGATTGTTTAGCGTTTGTTCGATTACTTCGTTTTTATTCTGAAGCAGATTTTTATCTTTCTTTTGCTTCCTGTTATTGCGGTAAAGAAAAAAGGCAATCAGAAGAAGCATGGCCAAACCTGCTATTAATGCATACTGCTTTAATTGGTTTTGATAAGCAACCTTAGTGGCTTCTATCTCTTTTTGACGTTCCTCTTCGTTGGCAACTAATGTCTGAACTGCCTGTAAATTTCCTGAGCCAAACAAACTGTCTTTGTAAGCATCTGCTATTTTAAGATACCGAAGTGATTCTTTAATATCTTTTGGTTCATATAATGCTGACAACAGAGCGGCTGCTTCCAGGATTGTTTTCTTTTGAGAAATTAATTCCGATTCTTCAAGTCCTTTTGTTGCATAATAAATTGCAGAATCCGGTTGATTTACATTTTTATAAAAGGCTGCAATTTTGTTATATGCATATGCTGAAGCCCTTCGTTCATTATTCTTAAGAGAACTCTGAAGACTTTTTTGGTAGAAGTTTAATGCTTCAGCAGGTTTTCCTGATTTCATTTCGATGTCTCCCAAAGTTGCAAAAACCAATGGCTCTTCCCGGTTTATTTTGCGAAAATGTCCGATGGACTGTTGCTCGTAATATAAAGCTGAATCTAATTGATTCATTTCTTTAAATGCAACTCCCATATCATACTTGGAGTAAGCTAATCCTTCTTCACTGCCATTAGCCTCAGCATTTGACTTTTGTATTTCCAAATAATGCAACGCTTTAGGGTAGTCTTTTAATATTATATAAGTTTCACCAATGGCATTCAGAGCACCTCCCGTTAAACGCTCTAACCAATTAGCCTTTGCAATCTGCAATGCCTTAAATGCCATTTCCAGCGCCTTAGGTAAATTGCCCAGTTGTTGCATTGCAAGGCTCATAAATGATAAAGCCAATATTTCACCTTTCGGGTAATTAATTTTTTCTGATAATTTCAAAGCATGTTGGCCAAATAAAAGAGAAGAATCAGTATTTCCCAAGCGATATATATAACACAAATCTATTTGAGCGTGAATGCGGCTTGTATCGTCTTTGGCAATAGCCAATTGATGCTGTAAATCCTCAATTGCATCCCTGGTTTGTGTGAAACCAATGGTACTTGCAACTACAAGAAGAAAATTAATGACTAATGCTTTTATCATTTTTTTGACTAAACTGGTATTTGAATAATAAACTCAGCACCTTCTCCTTCCTTTGTCTCAACTTTCAATTCACCACCATGTGATTTTACAATATCATAACTCAGTGATAATCCTAATCCTGTTCCCTGACCAGTTGGTTTGGTAGTAAAGAAAGGTTGGAAGATTTTGTCAAAAACTTTTTGAGGAATCCCGTTTCCATTATCTTTTACTTTCACTTCCACTTTATCGCCAATCTTTTTTGTACTTACTGAAACAGCTGGTTCATAATTGTCAGCATGCTGTTTCTTCTTTTCTGTTACAGCATAAAATGCGTTGGTAATTAAATTCAGAATGACTCTTCCAATATCCTGCGTAATGATATTGATGTTTCCAATTGAGTTATCAAAATCGGTTTTCATAGTTGCATTGAATGATTTGTCTTTTGCTCTGAGTCCATGATAAGCTAATCGTAAATATTCATCTGCCAATACATTAATATCTGTTGGTTCTTTTACACCACTGCTGCTGCGGCTATGCTGGAGCATTCCTTTTACAATAGCATCAGCTCTTTTACCGTGATGATTTATTTTTTGTTCATTCTCTGCAATATCATTCGCAATTGCAATAGCGTCTTCATTATTACCTGCTTTCAATTCAGTTTTCATTTCTTCAATCAACTCTGTATTTACTTCAGAAAAATTATTGACAAAGTTTAACGGATTTTGAATTTCATGAGCTATGCCTGCGGTGAGTTCTCCAAGAGAAGCCATTTTTTCGGATTGGATGAGCTGCTGTTGAGTCATTTTTAATTCGGTAAGAGTATTTTGAAGGGTTGCAAAGGACTGTGCATTATATAATGCAGCAGAAGTGTGGGAAGCGAGGGTTTTAAGAATATCTAAATGATGAGTGCTATAGGCATTTTTATTGTATGATTGAACAGTAATTAGTCCAAAAATTTTCTCTTTTACAGTCAGCGGCAGGTAAATAAATGATAAGGGTACAGTTGATAGAGTTCCATCTTCGAGGGTTCCTGTTTCTTCTATATACTTATTGATATAATTTGAATATTCTTTTCTAACATCATTGATAAAAATTTCTTTTTTATTTTCGATGCACCATACCGGAAATTGATTTTTGTTTTCCATTGTTCTCTCATAAGGTTGATATCGTACACCTTTTTCAATAGCAAGACGATAGCTGATTGTTTCATTCCCGGTATTATAAATTCCTATACCAAAGATGCTCGCGTCCATTAACTCATTAACCTTTTCATATACGGTATTTAAAATGGTATCAAGGTTAAGTGTCGAAGTAATTTCTTTTCCGATCTGGCTTAAAACCGAAACGCTATTATACGATTGCTCTAATTCTTCTGTTTTCTTTTCTAATTCTTCATTTTTTTCCTTCATTACTACATTGGTCAGCCGGTTGATCTCAGCTTCCTGCTGCAGCTTCTCCATTTCATTTTGAATGTTCAGGTACTTCTGTTTGCTTTCCTGCTCCTCTTTAAAAACTTCTGTTTTAATTTTTTGATAAAGCTTATAGTGTTTTACAAATGACTGAATGTCTGCTTTCTTTTCATATAATTCAGCAAGCGCTTCATGCGCCTTATAAATTATGGCTTTTGCCTTAATGTCTTCAGCAACTGTAAGCGATTCCTGCACATACTCTTTTGCCTGTTCTGCATTTTCTTGCATCAAAGATAATTTTCCCAAATACAATAACGAGTCTGCCTCACCTACTTTATAACCTATCTCCCTGCTATTAGAAAGGCTTTGTAAAAAATATTCTTTTGAATCATCCAACCTGTTTTGTCTTAGAAAAAGATGACCAATTCCAAAAAGAGCATCTCCCTTCATAACTTTTTGGGAAGATTGTTCACTTAATTGGAGGCACCCAAGATAGGTTTCATAAGCTTTATCCATTTGCCCATCATTCAGATAGACAGTGGCCATACTTTCAAGAACTCTGGGCTGAAGATCATGAGATACGCCAACCTCCTTGCTTAGCGTTAAAGCTCTTTGAAGAAATTCAAGTCCTTTTTTGTTATCTCCGAGAATACTGTAAATATACCCGGCACCGTTTAGTGCATAGGCCTGGGCTTCCTTATTTCCAACTTCTTCGTTTTTCCGCAACCCTTTTAAAAAATAATCCAGGCTTCTTTCATAATCACCCATGTAATAATAAATAGCCCCAATAGATACGTAGGCTTGCGCTTCGCCGTTTTTTTCTCTTAGTTGCATAAACATATCCAGTGCCTGCACAGAAAGAGATAATGCTGGTTCGAGGTTAGAAAGGTAACGATGACTCACCCCCATATTGCGTATGGCATAAGCCATTCCTTTTTGATAAGAATATTCTTCGGCAAGGCTTCTTGCTTCGCTGCCCACCTCAAGCCCTTTTTTTGGCTGAGTAATATGAACCTTCCATGCCTGTTCATTTAATGCATCAATTTTATTGATGATCTCTTTATTGATTTGCATGGTTTTATCAGCAAGTATATCCATAATCAACTAATTGAAAAAGTAGGTAATATAATAACAAATTCCGCAAATTCATTTTCCTTTGTATCTACCTTCAATTCACCGCCATGTGCCTTTACAATATCATAACTGAGTGATAAACCCAGCCCCGTTCCCTGACCCGTTGGTTTTGTTGTAAAGAAGGGTTGAAATATTTTATCCAATAATTTTTGAGGAATTCCATTACCATTGTCCTTGACTTTTATTTCTATTTTATCATTTAATTTTTTGGTACTTACTGAAACTGTAGGTTCATAATTGTCAGGTAGCAATTTCTTCTTTTCAGTTACTGCATAAAATGCATTGGTAATTAAATTTAAAATAACTCTTCCAATATCCTGCGACATGATACTTATGTTTCCAATACTTTGATCAAAATCTGTTTGCAGTGTTGCATTAAAGGTTTTGTCTTTTGCCCTTAACCCGTGGTAGCTTAATCTCAGGTATTCATCAGCCAATGCATTGATGTCTGTGAGTTCTTTTTTACCAGTGCTGCTGCGTGAATGTTGCAACATTCCTTTTACAATCGCATCGGCTCTTTTACCATGGTTAAGAATCTTTTCTAAATTTTGTTGAACATCTTTAGCGATAAGTTTTGCTTCTTCTGTATTTCCTTTTTCAACTTCATCAACCATTTCGCTTATCAACTCATTGCTTACTTCCGAAAAATTATTGACGAAGTTCAATGGGTTTTGAATTTCGTGGGCAATACCTGCAGTGAGTTCGCCGAGAGAAGCCATTTTTTCTGATTGGATCAATTGTGTTTGCGTGGACTTTAACTGATCATAGGCCTTCTCTATATTTTTTTTCGCTTTTTGTTTTAGCC
>JAYVEA010000018.1:0-6849 GCA_043749085.1 Chitinophagales bacterium | reverse complement strand
GGGAATAAATCCCTGTGTAAAGTCAGAAGAGTTCCTTGTATCCAATACGATAACGTCTTCCGCTATCTTATTTTTGATATCCTCAACAGTTAATTGAGTAAGCCCCTTGTGTTTAACTTCAGCAAGGCTGTCATATCCTTCTTTGTTAATTTTTGCATTGATGGCAAAATAAACAGGTGCAGCATGTAATCCTGTTGTTACAGCCTTAATAAATTCTTCCCTTGATTGTGGCTGCAATGCATAATTACTTTTCTTTTGCTCACCGATAGTACTAACAGTTTCCGGCCCCAGATCTTTACCACAACTGCTGCCCGGCCCATGTGCAGGATATACAATTATATCATCCTGTAAAGGCAATATTTTATTTTGAATAGTGTCGTACATCACAGATGCTAATTCTTCTGTGGTCATATTACCACTACTCAGATCTGGTCTTCCAACATCACCCACAAATAAAGTATCTCCTGTAAAAATGCAATGCGGTTTTTGCTTCGCATCCTTTAATAAGTAGCAGGTTGATTCTATCGTATGCCCAGGTGTATGTATAGCCTGTATCGTTATATCACCAATCGTAAAAATTTCTCCATCCTTTGCTACATGAACAGGAAAATTTGTTTCTGTACCCGGGCCATAAACAATTGTTGCCCCTGTTTGTTTACTCAGATCTAAATGCCCGCTCACAAAGTCTGCATGAAAATGAGTTTCGAAAATATATTTTATTGTAGCATTTTTTTCCTTTGCCAATTGTATATAGGCATCAATATCTCTTAAAGGATCAATAACTACTGCTATGCCATTGCTCTCAATAAAATAAGCTGCTTCGCTTAGGCATCCTGTATAAATTTGCTTTACGTACATAAAAAAAATATTATGCAAAGATAAGCTAATAAAAAAACGGATAAATAATCGCATCCGTTTTTAACTAATACATTTAGGCTAGCTAACCAGTTTACTTACAAATTCATTAATTGCCTGAACCCTCTGCTTATTAATGGTGTAATAAATAAATTTACCTTCTCTTTTAGTAGATACTATGCCTGCCTTACGTAATATGGCTAGGTGCTGGGATGCAACGGATTGCTCCAGTCTTAGTTTTACATAGATTTCCGTTACAGCAAGCTTATCACTTTCGTGAATGATCTTTATAATTTGCTGACGAAGTTTATGATTTAAAGAGCGTAGAATCAGTGAAGCTTTTTTTATATTATAATAATTAATTTGTAATAAATTTTCCTCTTCCTTACCAGGTTCCTGCTCTAGATTTCTAATAGATTCTGCAGACATGCTTTGTTTTTTAATTTATTTTGTAAAGATACAAAAGACTAAGAAAGGGAAAAGGCAATAAAATTCGTTAATCAAAAAATATGTCCTTTGCAGCTATGCTTCCGGGTTTAAAGGGTTATAAAACTCCTTTAAGTACATAGGCGAAGCATACTTAATATCAGAAAAATTCTTCGTTGTGTAATATTTATTAGCAAGCTGTGCCATCGCATTGGGATCCATTGCATTATCAATAAAAACCGCATTATAATTATCCCGGAGTTGTTTCAGTTTTATTGCACCGCTGCCTGAAAAATAAATTTTATTTGTTTGCAGCATTTCCTCAAACGAGGCTTCTTCCAATATCATTGAACAGGGTTTTAATATTTCTATAAGTTGTTTATCATAAACTGCTGTAAAAACTTCCATTCTCCTTGCATCAATTAACGGGCAATACAATGCTGATGAATCCTGTATTTGTTTAATGGATGAAAGCGCCATTACTTCAAGTGTATTAATAGTTATCAATGGAATATTCAAAGCATAGCATAATCCTTTTGCGGCTGCCATGCCAACACGAAGGCCTGTATAAGAGCCGGGGCCTGCAGTTACCGCTATTGCTTTTAATTTCAAAATGCTAAGATCAGCATTTTGAAATAAATTTTTAATGGCAGGGTGCAAAAAAGAAGCATGATCTTTTTGATTGCTGTTAATAACATAATCTATGATGTTATCTTTTTCAGATAGGCTTATAACAGCTGTTTCTGTGGCGGTATCTATATTTATTATTAATGCCATTAACTGTTGGATATTTCGTTTTTCATAGCCGCGGCAATGTTGTAACGGGTATCGGTTTTACTTAGTTTTTCCAAAAGAATATAAACTTTTTGTAAGCCAATTTTTCTGCTCCATTCAAATGGGCCGTATGGATAGTTAGTTCCGAGCTTCATAGCAAGATCAATTTCATCTTTACTGCTTACATCTTCTCCTAATGCAAAATAGGCTTCATTAATTATCATTGAAATTATTCTTGCCGAAACCAGTCCGGCCTCATCAGCAACGGTGATATACTTCCATTCTAATTTTTCAAAAATTTTTTTTACAGCATTTTTATTTTTTGTTGCTATTTCCCATATTTCCCTGTTTATAAATGTTGGCCAGCCATTTATCCGGCTACAATTTTCCGGTAGTTCCAGTTCTTTCAAAGTATCTATTGTAGAATTAATAAATACTGGTTTACCTCCAAGGATGTTAATGTTCTTCTTATCTAATTCGTTTTCTAAAATAAAAAAAGCATCAGCAGTTTTATAATTTATTAAGTTTGAAAAGCTTTCTGCAAAAGTTACCTGTATATTAGCGTTTAGTTTCTTTACCATAAATTCCTCTTTACCAACCTCATCAACCAATACAACTATTTGCATACAATTTTTTTTGTAAAAATAGGTTTGTTAGTTGATGGAAAGTTTTGCAATTTTATCAATTACCTTAATGGCTGTTATGACAAAACAAATAATAAATACTTCAAAAGCGCCTGCGCCCATAGGGCCTTATAACCAGGCAATACAAGCTGGTAATATGCTGTTCATTTCAGGACAGGTTGCATTAAAACCCGGCACTTCCGAAATGGCTAATAAAGATATTTTTGAGGAAACACACCAGGTAATGAAAAATCTGAAGTCTATTTTAGCAGAAGCAAGTCTTGATTTTAAGGCTGTAGTAAAAACAACGATTTTTTTAAGCGATATGGAATTATTCGGGCAGGTAAATGAAATTTATGGGAAGTATTTTGAGGCAGATTTTCCGGCACGGGAAACAGTTGCCGTAAAAGGGTTGCCAAAAAATGCCAACGTAGAAATAAGTATGATCGCAATAAGCAAAACGTAAAATATTTGAAAAGACTTGTAATTATAACATCAAAAGCACATAACTATTTAACCTCCACGCTGCAGCAAAAGGGATATGCCATATTACATGCAGAAAAAATAAATTACGAGGAATTATCTGCAATAATCAACCAGGCCGAGGGACTTATTATAACAACCAGGCTTAAACTTGATAAGGAGATAATTGACAAAGCGATAAAATTAAAATGGATAGGCAGGCTTGGCAGTGGTATGGAATTAATTGATGTTGCTTGCGCTGAAGGCAAAGGAATAAAATGTGTAAGCAGCCCGGAAGGTAACCGCGATGCTGTTGGCGAACATACGCTGGGTATGTTGCTTGGCCTTATGCATAAAATAAATTCCAGCTTTGAAGAAGTGAAAAATAATAAATGGATAAGAGATGCCAACAGGGGAGTTGAATTGGGCGGGAAAACGGTTGGCGTAATTGGTTATGGAAATACGGGCAGCACCTTTGCCAAACTACTTGCCCCGTTTAATGTTACTGTGCTTGCCTATGATAAATACAAATTTGATTTTAGTGAAGGGTATATTAAAGAGGCCAATTTTGAACAAGTTTGCAAATATTCTGATGTGATAAGTTTTCATGTTCCCTTCGCAGAGGAAACGCATCACATGGCGGGCAAAACATTTTTTAATTCACTGGAAAGGCAGCCCTATTTTCTTAATACCAGCCGTGGAAAAGTAACTGATACTGCAGAGCTGATAAATGCATTGCAAACCGGTAAAATTGCAGGCGCCGGATTAGATGTATTGGAAAATGAGAACTTTGAAACTTATACCAATGTTGAAAATGACCAGTTAGACTGGCTTTTATTACAGCCTAATGTAATAATTACACCACATATTGCCGGCTACAGTAACGAGGCTTTTTATAAAATGTCAAAAATTTTATTGGAAAAACTGGCGTTGGAATAATATTTTTCTATCTTTATACTATACAACGCCTCAGTAAATATGGGGCGTTGTATTTTTTTTCTTTTACCCGAAAGGAAAATAACTACCTATAAAATAATGTTATGAGCAGTGATACAAATTATGTAAAAAAAGAAACGTTCGAGCAGATGAAGACAGAACTCCAGCACATGAAAGGTGTTGAGCGTCCTGCGGCATCAAGAGCCATTGCAGAAGCAAGAGAAAAAGGCGACCTGAAAGAGAATGCAGAATATGATGCTGCAAAAGAAGCGCAGGGAATGCTGGAAGCAAAAATTAAGCAACTGGAAGGTATACTAGCCACAGCCCGAATTGTGGATGAAGAAAATATTGATACCAGCAAGGTTTCCATATTAACCAAGGTTACCCTTACTAATCTTAACACTAAAAAGAAAGTTACCTACCAGATCGTTTCTGAAAAAGAAGCCGATCTTAAACAAGGGAAAATATCTGCGTTCTCACCCATTGGTAATGGCTTGCTGGGAAAGGTTATTGGAGATACAGCAGAGATAAAAGTGCCGGCCGGCGTAATAAAATTTAAGGTGGAAGATATTACTGCGTGAAAAATAAAAAATAAGAATTAGAAATAAGTAATAAGAAATAAAGATGCAACAACTCACCATTCAGGAAGCCCAGCAAAAAGTAGATGAATGGATAAAAACAGTTGGGGTAAAATATTTTAGCCCGCTTACAAACCTTGGAATATTGATGGAAGAAGTGGGAGAGCTTTCCAGATTAATTGTAAGAATTTACGGTGAACAATCTTTTAAGGAAAGTGATAAAAATAAAAAGCTTAGCGATGAGATGGCAGATATACTTTGGGTATTGGTATGCCTTGCCAACCAAACCGGCGTTGACCTTACAGAGGCGTTGGAAAAGAATTTTAATAAGAAAAACCTGCGGGATAAAGACAGACATCAACAAAATCAGAAGCTGCATAAGTCTCACCCTTCGGGGGAGATTTAGAGGGGGCTTTTTAAAAAGAAAAGTTTAAGAGATGCGGAAAGGCATAAGGGGAATGAGAAGTTGAGGTGAGGGTTTCGCCAACAAGAATTATCAAATTGAAATCTCATTGAATTTTGGAAAATTCTTAATGGATAGAAGAGTTTTTATTTTTTCAATATATGGCTGAAGCGTCTGATGCTTATTGTCTTTCGTTAGTAATAAAATAAATTTAATTTCAAACCTATCTAAGTTCTGTTGGTTTTTAAGATTTCTATCCAAAGTGATAAAAATCTCAAAACCATTAAATATTGCCAGACCTAAAAGCTCACCATTCTTTTTTCCGAGCCAATTCATATCGCCAACAGTACGCACTTCATAACCTTTGCCAAAATCAAATCTTAACTTGGCAGGGATATTTTCATCAAGCAAAATTTTCATTCAGAATTTTTTCGGTCGTGATAGACTTTTCTGCCATTTGAAGAACTTGTATGGCTAAGTCTTTTTTTACTGAAGGAAAGTTTTCAAGAAATTCATCCAGTGTTTCTCCCGTTTCTATATAATCAAACAGAGCCTGAACGGGAACTCTGGTGCCTGTAAAAACAGGTGTACCACCCATTGTTTCAGGATCAATATTTATTGCACCATAATTCATGGTTGTAATTATTTTGATGTATCTCAAAGTTACAAAATTGTTTATCGTAAAGCAACGGAGCTACGAAGGTATGCTTCATAGTATGCCGATAAGATTCGATGCAATGATAATGATATGAAATATGGGCTGGTATAATTATTCTTTTCAGTTCATAAATAAAAAATACATCTTCAAAATAAAAAGAGCTTCCAAAGTCTCCCTTTAGGGAGATATAGCGGGTTGTTGTTTTCTTATATTTGCAGCCTTATGGCAGATGCAAATATTTTTCCGGCGCTGATAGCACATTGCAAAGAGTATGGCTATATTTTTCCTTCCAGCGAAATTTATGATGGATTAAGTGCTGTATATGATTACGGGCAGAATGGTGCACAGTTAAAAAAGAACATTCGTGACTATTGGTGGAAGAGCATGACACAGCTGTATGAAAATATTGTGGGTATTGATGCGGCCATTTTTATGCATCCTACAACATGGAAAGCCAGTGGGCATGTGGATAGTTTCAGTGACCCGATGATAGATAATAAAGACAGCAACAAGCGGTATAGGATTGACCATTTGATTGAAGGTTTTGCTGAAGAACAATTGGCAATTGGCAATGAGCAATTAGCAAAGGATGTTATTTCATCTATGGAAAAATTAATTGCTGCTGATGATTTTGATGGTTTAAAAAAATTAATTGAAGACAATAAAATAAAATGTGCCATTAGTAAAACCTGCAACTGGACTGACATTCGCCAGTTCAATCTAATGTTCTCAACAGAAATGGGAAGTGTTTCTGAAGAAGCCAATACAATTTATTTACGTCCCGAAACTGCGCAGGGAATTTTTGTGAACTTTTTAAATGTTCAGAAGACAGGAAGGATGAAAATCCCTTTTGGCATTGCACAAACAGGTAAAGCTTTCCGAAATGAGATCGTAGCAAGGCAATTTATTTTTCGTATGAGAGAGTTTGAGCAAATGGAAATGCAGTTCTTTATACGCCCCGGCACACAGATGGAATGGTATAATTTCTGGAAAGAAGAAAGATTAAAATGGCATCAGAGCATCGGTATTCCTGCAGAAAAATTAAAGTTTCACGATCATGTAAAGCTTGCCCACTATGCTGATGCAGCAGTTGATATAGAATTTGAATTTCCTTTTGGCTGGAAAGAACTGGAA
>JAYVEA010000017.1:0-6917 GCA_043749085.1 Chitinophagales bacterium | reverse complement strand
ATCAAAGTTTGTAGGAAATATTTTTTGGAACTCCATTCAGCAAATGACTATTACAGATGCTATCGGCATTTTGCGTGGAGGGGATTTTGCAGCAACAGAATATTTAAAAAGAACTACAACACAACAATTGACCACTGCGTTTCGGCCGGTGATAGACCGCTCATTAAAGAATGTGAATGCCACAAAATATTGGAATGATGTTTTCTCAATGTATAACAGGTTTAGTAAGAATCCTGTTAATACTGATCTTGGTGCTTATGTTACTGAAAAAGCTTTGAGCGGACTATTTTATCATGTTGGTTTGGAAGAACAAAAAATAAGAAAAGATCCTGTTGCACGGGTAACTGATATACTTCGCAGGGTATTTGGAAGTAATTATTAATTTGCCTGTGAACTGTGATTGTCTGAACCATGATTTCTGGGATTAAAAGATTAATGGGAATTAAAATAACAGTGTGTCCTTTCCTGCTAATCCCCAAATCCTAATAATCCCAGTTCAGACTAAATATCAGTTGCCTCACCATAAGCTACAGCTGTAGCCTCTTTCAGGCCTTCGCTCATCGTTGGATGTGGATGAATTGCATTTAATATTTCATGTGCTGTTGTTTCTAATTTACGGGCAACTACTGCCTCTGCGATCATTTCAGTTACATTGCTGCCGATCATGTGACAGCCTAAGAACTCACCATACTTTGCATCGTAAATTACTTTTACAAAACCTTCTGTTGCCCCTGCCGCACTCGCTTTACCGCTGGCCATAAAAGGAAACTTGCCAACTTTAATTTCGTAGCCTGCATCCTTTGCAGTTTTTTCTGTAAGACCAACAGAAGCAATTTCAGGAGAGCAATATGTACAGCCGGGAACATTGTTATAATCAATTGGCTCAGGCTTATGACCGGCAAGATGTTCGGCAGCATTGATCCCTTCCTTGCTTGCTTTATGAGCCAATGCCTGGTTAGGTGTACAATCACCAATTGCATAAATGCCCGGAACGTTTGTTTGCTGGTTGGCATCAACAACAATCTTTCCTTTCTCCATTTTTATTCCCAGCTCTTCCAGGCCAACTCCTTCTATATTTGCGACCACACCTACCGCACTCAATACAACATCGGCCTGCATATTAATTTCTCCATTTGCAGTTTTTACTTTTGCATTTATACCATCGCCTTTTGTATCAACACTTAGTACTTCGCTGTTGGTCAACACTTCTATTCCCTGCTTTTTAAATTGCTTTTCAAGCTCTTTTGAAATTTCTTCATCTTCTACAGGAACAATCCTTGGTAAAAATTCTACTATGGTAATTTTTGGTCCAATGCTGTTATAGAAGTAAGCAAACTCAGAACCTATCGCCCCGGAACCTACAACAAGCATGCTTTTTGGCTGTTGTGGTAAAATCATTGCCTCACGATATCCAATTATTTTTTTACCATCAATTGGTAAAGAAGGAAGTTGCCGTGCTCTTCCGCCCGTTGCTATAATTATATTTTTTGCTTCCAGTGTTTGTTTCTTTCCATCTGCACCCGTTACTTCTAATTTTCCCGGAGCTAATAATTTACCATTCCCCATCACCACATCTATCTTATTTTTTTTCATAAGAAATTGAATGCCCTTACTCATTTTATCTGCAACGCCCCTGCTGCGTTTTATTATATTTTCAAAATTTTGTTTTGGATCATTTACATCCACGCCGTAATCAGCAGCATGCTTGGCATATTCAAAAACCTGTGCGCTTTTCAACAATGCTTTTGTAGGAATACATCCCCAGTTAAGGCAAATTCCGCCAAGAAGCTCTCTTTCAACAATTACTACTTTTTTACCCAGTTGTGATGCCCTGATTGCTGCAGGATAACCACCAGGTCCGCTTCCTAAAACTATTACGTCGTACGCCATACTATTAAAATTTATGATTGATTAATGAGTTTGCGAAATTAAACTGAAATGGGCAAAGCGCAAAAAGTTAAGAAAGCCATCAGTATGATTTACTTTGTATTTTGCGGCATGAAATTTTTTAAAAGTACCATGGTTATATTTTTATTTACAGGCATTTTTTCTGCGAAAAGTCAAATAATTGCTTCATGGAAGGTGACGGGGTTACAAGATTATATTGCTAAGTCCGATTCTGTATTAGTAATAAATTTTTGGGCAACTTTTTGTAAACCCTGTAATGAAGAGATCCCTTATTTTCAAACCATTGCTGACAAATATAAAGACCAAAAGGTAAAACTGTTGCTGGTAAGTATGGATATTAAAGATGACTATCCAAATAAGATAAAAGCATTTACAGAAAAGAATAATTACAATAACCAGGTAGTATGGCTGAATGAAACTAATGCAGATTACTTCTGTCCTAAAGTTGATAAAGCCTGGATGGGAGGAATACCTTCAACACTTATAATTAATCCAAAAACAGGATATAGAAAATTTTTTGAAAAGCAATTGAAACCTGCACAATTTGAAACTGAATTAAAAAGAGCTTTGGAGAATAAAGCTTTATAAATATTTACCACTTTCTTTTAATGGCACAACCCATGCTGCGGCTTTCTTTTACAGAGATATTCTTTCCTGAGATTAATTCATTCAGTGCTTCTTTTAAATGCTGGCGGGTAACATTTGCTGCATCAGTAGGGCTATTATCAATAGCGCCATGGTAAACAAGTTTAAGATCTTTATTAAATAAAAAATTCTCAGGCGTTCTGTTAGCACCGAAGGCATCAGCTATTTCATTATTTTTATCTACAACGTAGTACCATTCATAGTTCTGCGCCCTTGCATATTCCTGCATAGCTTCCAAACTGTTTCCCCCGTCACGATCACCCTCATTAGAATTTAAGAGAATAACACCAATATTATTCTGCAAAGCGTATTTGCAAATTGCCTGCGTACGGGCCTGGTTCTTTATTACATAAGGGCATGTGTTGCAGGTGAACATCACGAGTAAACCATTTTTCCTTTTTGCATCCTTCATACTAACCTCTTCATTGCTGATATCTTTCATTCTTTGGTCGCCTTTTGGCAAATTGCTTCCAATGGGAAGTATGCCACCTGCATATTTAAATGCGGCCAAAATGCTTACTAACAAAATTGCAGAGGAAAAAATGAGGATGCTCTTTTTCATATGAAAATTTTCCAGAACGCTAATGTAAGAAATTTGCACATAACTACTGCCACCACTTATGTATCAATGTGGGCATGAATTTGATTTTCAGCAAGCTTTCTTTGTTCTGCCATGGCACGTAATGAATTTATACTTACGTTAAATTCAAATCCGATAAGTATGACAAGTGAATTAAGAAAGACCAGGGTTCCCAATGCAATAATGGTTCCTATTGAGCCATACAAAACATTATACCTGTCAAAATTATTCAGAAAAGCGGAGAAACCCAGGGTTGCAAGGATACTTAACGAAGTGGCTATAATTGCCCCCGGAGACACCAACTTCCATCGTTTTTGCATGGCAGGGGCAAATTTATATATGAACGCAAAGGAATAAAAAATTAGGGCAATAATAAATATCCATTTACCATAAACAATAACATCCCTGAGTACAACATTTTTTACGCCAACAAGCTTTAGAATATTGCTTTGCATTAGTAAAAGAAAAAGGCATACTAGTAACAGGCTATATAATATTGCAGTAAGTTTAATTGCCACCCATCGTTTATGTAAACCTTTTCGCCTCTCAAAACCCAGGTAATTTTTATTAAAAGAACGCATAACGCCCATCATTGCATTGGAGGCAAAGAATAGTAAGAGAATAAAGCCAAAAGATAAAATACCGATCTTGGAGCCGACAAAGAAAA
This sequence comes from Chitinophagales bacterium, assembly GCA_043749085.1. GTDB lineage: Bacteria > Bacteroidota > Bacteroidia > Chitinophagales > Chitinophagaceae > Ginsengibacter. The sequence goes on along the minus strand of JAYVEA010000017.1, from coordinate 3,117 downwards.
AATCTACAAAATTTATCAGGCCCTTATTATAAGTTTTTGCAGGCACCATATCAACTATTAAATTATGCAGTTGCACCTGGATGCTTTTCTTTGGAACGAATGGCAGGTTAGGAATGAGTGTAAATAAAAAAAGACAGGTTGGAGGGATTGACATTATAAAGTTAAAAGAGATGGCAGATGCCCGTTCCGTTAAACCTGATATTCGTAATTGCTTTCTGAAAAATTTTATTACCTCATAAAGAGGAATGCCCTGGAAGCCCGGCAACACCCATCCCTTACTTTTATTTGAAAGAAACCGCAAGGGATGAAGGTTTACTATGATACGTGCCAGCTTGATCAAACTAAATTAATTAAATGTGATGTGAATTATTTATGTAAAATAATATAACATTTCAATATTAAAATATTAAAGCCTATTTAGGGTTTGGGTATCTAATTTTGATTTTGTTGTTTTAACCTTATGATGCTATCCAATGCTTCCTGGTAAGCTTTTGCAAACTTTTGATGTTCTTCATAACCGGATGCAAAATTTGAGTAACCTGAAAAATCAGGTTTAGCAACAAAAAATAAGTAATTGGTAGAAGGAGCATTTAAAACCGCATCAATAGTTTCAATCGAAGGCGTACAGATGGGTCCCGGTGGTAAACCTTGAATTTGGTACGTGTTATAAGGTGATGGATAAGAAAGGTATTTAAAAAATATCCTCTTAAGCCCGAAATCTTTCATAGCAAATTTTACAGTTGGGTCGGCTGCCAATCTCATTCCTGTTCTCATACGGTTTATGTATACACTTGCAATTTTACCTTTATCTTCTTTTTTATTGGTTTCCTCTTCTACAATTGATGCTAATGCATAAACTTCCTTTTCAGTAAGATGAAGTGCTGCAGCTTCTTCCTTTCTTTTTTTAGTCCAGAATTTTTGCTGCTCCGTAAATAACTTTTTAAAAATGGTTGAGGGAGTATTGTTCCATTTTAAAATATATGTATTGGGAATTACTGCAGTCATCACTGTATTGGTATCTAAGGAATATTTTGAAAGTGAATCGTTGTTGTTTAAAAAATTTATTACTGATAAAGAATCGCACTCGAAATTATTACCCAGTTTTTTTGCAAAGTCTTCTTTTGTTCGCAGCTTTGTAATTACAAGGTTAACAGGAGATTGATTGCCGGAACGCAGCATTCGAACAAGATTTACCAGGCTCATACCGTTATTTATTCTATATCTGCCAGGCTTTATTGCTTTATTATAGTTAAGATATTTTGCAACTTTATCAAACCAGAATGTACCTGAAATAATTTTATCCTGGAGTAAGCTATCCTCTACACTTTGATAGCTTGAACCTGTGTGAATGTAAAAATATTTCTCCCGGGGTTCATTAATTGTGGGGCCGAATAATAGCCAGCCGATATATCCAAAAATTAAAACCAGCAGCAGAAAAATGTATCCAATATTTTTTCGTTTATTTTTCATTGGAGTGTAATGTGCTAAAATTATACAACAAAGAGTTTTGTTAATAAAAAACCCCGCCTTTAAAGGACAGGGTTAAGAATTTATGAAATAATTTTATTTTGAAGGTTGTGGATTAATTGGCTGTGACTGTGGGTTCTGCAATGGCACAGTATTTTGTTTTGTTGCAGGTGCACCTGCAGGAGCCTCGTAATATTTATCACTTGCACTGCCGCCGCCTTTGCCAATAAATACTGCAGAAGTTACACATAAAACAGCGATAACAGTAGCAAAGATCCATGTGCCTTTTTCTAAAACATCAGTGGTTTGTTTTACCCCCATTAACTGGTTGCCTATGCCCCCAAAGGAAGAAGATAATCCGCCACCTTTTGGGTTTTGAATTAAAATTATTAAGCCTAAAATAATTGAAGCAAGGATTATTAAAATACCGAAAACGTATATCATGTTATGATGTTTTTAAATCTACCTGTCGGTAGACAGGCTGTCAATTTTGCCTGCAAAGTAAGCGCTTTTAGAGGGATAAATCAAACTTAATTTCTCATAAACTTCTATGGCTTTTTCAACTTTATCCTGCTTCACTAAAACATCTGCCATGGCTTCTGTAACTACTTCTGCAGCCGCATTTGAATTTTCAGCAATCTGTTGAATGTTTTTGTCGGTTTGTTCATCGCCTGCAGGTAAATTTTCTTTATGAATTTTTTTCATACTCTTCAGCCATTCTGTAAAGCTTTTCATTTGATTGCCAAGCTTATCATTAGTAAGAGGCTCATCTGTTAATTTTATCCCTTGTGATGCGAAGTAATCTGTTGTGTGCAATGGCTCAAATGCAATTGATTGCTTTGTTTTATCTTCCTTTGAAGAAATATCAGAAAGTGATTGTTGTATCCTCTTATTTGTCTCATCAGCTTCATCTGCGATTAAAGGTATTTCTGCGGGTATATTTTCTGTAATCTCATCTTCTTTTGAAAGTAAACCTAATTGCCAGCTTAGCCAACCGGTATTATTAAAGAACAAGCCTGTTTTTGTTCCTTGTTTTTCAAAATGCGGAGAGTTGTTTTTTTTATAAGAATGTAATAAAGAAAGCTGCGCAACCGAACACCAGGGATATTTTTCAGCAATATTTTGCAGCGCTAATTCATCTTTTTTGCGAAGAGGAAATTTTTCACTGAAATGAGAATTGCTGTTCATGCAGATAAAAGTATTTAGTTACCAGTTGGAAAATATTTTATTAAATATTCCATCAACAAGGTTTTTAATAATATCATTTCCTAATTGTGCTTCCGCTTCCTGTAAAGATTTTTGAGCGCTAAAATCATAATTGTTTGTAAGGTCTGTTTCAAAATCTTTTTTCTGATCTAACCTGTCTTTAAATATCAAATGAAAAGAAACATTTAACCTGTTGGTACTGGCATTTTGATTGCTAATACCTGTGGTTGTTACACTGTAATCTGAAACATAACCACTAATATCATAATGTGCTTCATCACCGTTTATCTGCCTTAGTCTTGTTTGCCCAACTATTTTTTGTTTTAATTTTTCAGTGAGTGTTGGTGATAGTTGTGGATTTACATAACGTGCTTTATTCTCTAAATAATTTACCCGGAAAGTTTTTACTTCGAGGGGAATAGGAGAGGTATCTTTTGTAGAATA
>JAYVEA010000016.1:0-6935 GCA_043749085.1 Chitinophagales bacterium | reverse complement strand
ATTGATCTAACTGAGTTATACCGCAAACTTTAATTTTCATTCTGCCATTTTTAATTTATTAGTAAAAATTCTAAATGCCTCCCCGGGATCTTTTTCTTTCATAAATTTTTCTCCTATTAAGAAACCTTTAAACCCGTGCTGCTGCAAAAGTCTTATAGTTGATATATCATCAATTCCGCTTTCGGATATTTTTATTTTATCTGTAGGAATTTTCTTACTTAATTCAATTGAACGGGCTATATCTACTGCAAAAGTTTTAAGATCACGATTATTTACACCTACAACATCTACTTCATCGCAAATATGTTCCAATTCTTCTTCATTATGAATTTCCAGTAAAACATTTAAGCCAATATTTTTTGCAGAAGAAGCAAGATCTTTTACTTCTTTTTTACTTAAGCATGCTGCAATTAATAATATAACTTCTGCACCAAATGCTTTTGACTCTACCAGCTGATATTCATCAATAATAAAATCCTTCCTAAGCAAGGGCACTTCATTTATTGTAGCCATCATCAGGTCATTCATTGAGCCCCCAAAAAAATCTTCATCAGTAAGAATGGAAAGTCCGCTGGCGCCATATTTTGTATAAGCCGTTGTTACTTCTGTTACTGTTGATGAGCTATTGATAATTCCTTTTGATGGCGATCTTCTTTTAAACTCTGCAATTATTCCTGTTTTATCTTCTCTTGATAAATAATTTTTAAAATCAAGTACTTTGTTTTTAAAAAAGGATCCGTTCTCTAATTCAGAAATACTTTTCTCCTGTTTTCTTTTTTTAACTTCAATCTTCTTTTTTGCCATTATCGTTTCAAGAATATTCATTACTACTTCACCAGTTTATTTAATGATTGTAATGCTGCACCGCTTTCCAAACTTTCTACTGCAATTGAATAACACTCTTCATAATTTTTATATTTGCCAATACACTGCAAAGCCATAGCTGCATTGGCTATCACCACGGCATTTTGTGCCCAGCTTCCATCGCCGTTTAAAATCTTTAAAAATATTTTAGCGGCTTCTTCAACGGAATTACCGCCATAAATATCTTCAGGACTAACAGGCCTTTTCCCGAGATCTTCCGGAGTATATATTTTTTCACCTTTATTTGTTATCACCTTTGTATCACTGGTCAAAGAAATTTCATCATAGCCATCAAGACTATGAATGATAGTAAATGCCTTATTGGTTTGCTGCAATAAATAATTATAAATTCTTGCCATTTCTAAATTAAAAACCCCCACCAATTGATAATCAGGAATAGCCGGGTTAACCATTGGACCAAGCATGTTGAAGAAAGTTCGAACTCCTAAATTTTTTCGTATTGGTGCAACAATTTTTAGTGCGGGATGAAACAATGGTGCATGCAAAAAACAAATATTTGATTTTTCCAATTGTTTTTTTAAAACATCATTATCATTGGTAAACTTATAGCCTAACTGTTCCATTACGTTACTGGAGCCACTTATAGAAGAAGCGCCATAGTTACCATGCTTGGCAACTTTATTTCCTGTACCGGCAACAATAAAACAACTAAGTGTAGAAATGTTGAAAGTGTTTTTTCCATCCCCGCCGGTGCCAACTATATCCAACACCTGGTGACCATTAAAACTTATGGGAACACATAATTCCATTAACGCATCTCTAAAGCCCTGTAGCTCTTCAATAGTAATACTTCTCATTAGAAACACGGTTGTAAAAGAGGCTATCTCACTTTCATTATACACGCCTTTGGAAATATTCAGCAATACATCCTTTGCAGAAGTTCTGTCAAGTGTTTTATGCTCAAATAAAAATTGAAGAATTTTTTTCATTAATTACTTTTTAACCAGTTCCTCATTATTTTTTCGCCATCGGGAGTAAGAATACTTTCGGGATGAAACTGTACCCCTTGTACATCAAATTTTTTATGCTGTAATCCCATAATGTAACCATTCTCATCTCTTGCAGTAATTTCTAATTCTTTAGGGAAATTTTCATCACTTACAATCCAGGAATGATATCGCCCGATTGTTATGTTTTCCGGTAAGCCTTTAAATAGTGGGCTGTTAACAGTTGATAGTTGACAGTCTGTGGCAACACCATGATAAACTGTACTTAGATTTATTAATTTTCCGCCGAAAGCTTCACCGATAGCCTGGTGCCCTAAACACACGCCCAGTATGGATTTTGTTGAAGCGTATTCTTTTATCAAGGGTAATAATAATCCTGCTTCATTGGGTATACCGGGTCCCGGTGATAAAATTATTTTGTCATACTCCTTTACCTTTTCCAGTGCAATTTGATCGTTGCGATATACATCTACTTTTTGATGCATTATTTTTTCAACAAGATGCAAAAGGTTGTAGGTGAATGAATCGTAGTTATCAAAAATTAATATTTTCATTTCTGCCCTCCAAACCTCCCTAAAGGGAGACTTTATAGTTTTTAAAAATTTTTAGAATAAAATATATTTGAAATATTTTCATAAAATTTGGATCGTTTATATTTTTCAAATTTGTATGGACCTTCAAAGTCTCCCTTTAGGGAGATTTAGAGGGCTTCTGCCTGCTCTATCGCTTTTTTTAATGCATTTAATTTATTATTTACTTCCTGTAGTTCACTTTCCGGTTGTGACACCGCAACAATGCCTGCTCCTGCCTGGTAAGTCAAAGTATTATTCTTGCTTAAAAAAGTTCTTATCATTATTGCATGGTTACAACTTCCGTCAAATCCCATAAAACCAATACAGCCTCCATAATAACTTCTTGGTGCAGATTCATATTCATTTATCAGCTGCATAGCTTTATATTTTGGTGCACCGCTTAAAGTGCCTGCAGGAAATGTTACTGCTAACAGATCAAATGGATTGGTATCTTTTCTCACAACTCCTTTTACCTCGCTTACCAAATGAATAACATGAGAGTAATATTGTATTCTTGAGAAGTCGGTTACTTTTACATCATCGCACATCCTGCTCAGATCATTTCTTGCAAGATCAACCAACATTACATGCTCTGCATTTTCTTTTTTATCTGTTAATAAATTTGCTGCTAATTTTTTATCAACTTCATCATCACCTGTTCTTTTAAATGTGCCTGCAATGGGATGAACTGTTGCTTTGCTATTTTCAATTATCAATTGACTTTCCGGACTGCTGCCGATCAACTTATAATCTCCATAATCAAAATAAAACAAATAGGGGCTGGGGTTAATACTCCGCAAAGCACGGTATACATTGAATTCATCGCCGGTGAATGACTGCTTAAATCGCCTGCTTAAAACTATTTGAAAAACATCTCCGCGATGACAGCTTGCAATTCCTTTTTTAACCATTGCAATATATTCCTCATCAGTAATTGATGAGCTCTCTTCTTCTTTTACTTTAAAAGGATAAGTTGGTACATCTTTACTTTTTATAAGGCTTTCAACTACATCACCTTCGCTTACTATATTGCTTATATGATTTTCACAAATGAATAGCTCATCTTTAAAATGATTTACTGCAATAACATATTGATAAAGACGGTAACGCATCAAAGGAATTTCCGGAGATACATTTGAGACCTTCTCCCCAAGCTTAATTGTATCAAAAAATTGAATTGCATCATAGGTAGTATAACCAAATAACCCCTGTGCAATATTTACCGGTTTTTTTGCAACTTCCTTCATTTCGAACCGATGCATAAAATTCCACAGGTGAGTAGTAATATTATTTGTTCTATCTATTTTAATTCTTTCAGGATTTTTGCCGGGGAGCTTAAACTCAAGCTCATACGGGTTAGTTATCTCTATACCTGCAATAGCATTTATCCCAATAAACGAGTAGCTGTTTTCACCTGCATGAAAATCTGTGCTCTCCAATAAAATAGTATCTCTGAATCTGTCCCTAAGTCGCAGATATATACCTACAGGTGTGTACACATCAGCCAACAGCTTTTTAAAAGAGGTATTTATTTCTATTTTCTTCATTTAGTAAAATTAAAAAACCCGGCACTTCTGTGTCGGGCTGAATTATTTGGAACAAATAAATATAACAAGCGACACAATCAAAAAATTGATTGCCACCACCAGCTATTATTATTTGTAAAAAGTATCATTTGTAATGCAAATATGCGGGAGAATTTTTATTTAGACAAATAGTTTTTTTAAGCCAGCTGATTATTTATATAGTTTTATCAACCTGATGCAACTTTTGGCACACTATTTTACATCTATGCACTGTATGTATTTAAAAAGAATATTAACAGCGGTAGCAATTCTTATTTCAATGTTCGCAAAAGCACAAAAAATTGAGAACATTTACGTTAACCTGTATACTGACAGCCTTAAAAAAGGCACTTATAATTATATAAATGTAGATGGCAAGCTCTCAAATGGCAACTATATACCGTTGGATAGTACTCATATTATATTCTGGGCAAATGAAGGAAAATTTCATGGCAATAGCTTATGGCTGGATAAAGATTTTAAAAATGAAAAAATTTTTATAAAAGTTGTACTAAAAGAGAATCCGCAGCTAAGTAAAGAGTTTACTATGTATGTAAAGAAAAAACCGGATGATGAAAAATTACTCACAACAGAAGAAATTTTGAAAGTAAAATCAAAGAAAAAGAATAAAAATTAATTTATCTCACAAGAATAAGATGCCCGGCTTATCATAAAAGATCTGCCGGGCATTTTTATTTAAGCTGATTTTTTTGCGTCTTCTAAAAACTTCGCCAAACCAATATCAGTTAAAGGATGCTTTAATAATCCAAGAATTGACTCTAAAGGAGAAGTAACAACATCTGCCCCGGCTTCCGCACATTTAATAATATGATTGGGAGAACGGATGGATGCCGCTAAGATCTCTGATGTATAACCCTGTACCTGGAAGATGTGTGAAAGTTGTTCTATCAATATCATCCCATCCCAGCCGCTGTCATCAATTCTTCCTATAAAAGGTGAAATATAAGCTGCGCCTGCTTTTGCGGCGAGTATTGCCTGGCCGGCAGAAAATACCAACGTGCAATTTGTTCTTATACCATTGTCAGTAAACCACTTAATTGCCTTTACCCCGTCTTTGATCATCGGCACTTTTACAACAATATTTTTATGTATCGCTGCAAGTTTTTTTCCTTCTTCAATAATTTTATCAAATTCTGTTGCAATTACTTCAGCGCTTATATCACCATTTACCATTTCGCAAATGGTTTTGTAATGATTAAAAACTGCTTGCTGCCCCTTAATACCTTCTTTTGCCATAAGGGATGGATTGGTTGTAACACCATCCAGAATACCCAGATCATTAGCTTCTTTTATCTGGTCAAGATTAGCTGTATCTATAAAAAATTTCATAATTATTTAATATTTATTATGTAGCAAAAGTAAAACAAATAAAGCTATGACTTATGAGTAACCAGTGAGATACGGGCACAAAAATGGCAAGTTACTTATATCGCACCGCTCAACCATTTACCCTTGCTACCTTCCGGTCCTGGGGGAGTTCAACAGGAGCTGGCCGTATAAGACTTGCCGCTGCAAATATAAACAAAAAAGCCTCACCACCTGACCTCCTCTCCCAAAGAGAGGAGGCAGCACTATTATGTATATCCAAACATTGTCCCTTCCAATTTTATCTTTGAATAACAATTAAACAATTGATCATTGTTGATTAATAATTTTAAAAAATGATGTGGAAGTTCTGATGATATCGGAGAGAGCCTGTCCCGATTTTCGGGTGAGGCCGTTAATAACCAAATCCAGGCTTATTAGTTCGTGAATCTATTGTTGCTGCTCCAATAAGTTGATCCGATCTGTCATTAAATGCTTTGTAATACACTAAGATGGTATAACTATTTTCAGCTTCAAAGTAATTTCCATCCACTTCCTGCCGGTTGGCAAAATTATTTTTATCAGCAATTATATAAGTGTAACTATAGTATCCCTGCTTTAGAAAAAGATCGGTTTCATATACACCTTTATCAGGGTTGAATTGCATTTTAGTGCTATCAGTAAATTCATAATTAGTCAATTGTCCAAACAGGTAAACATTTTTACCCGGATAAGGAATACTATCAGGAGGTAAAAAAGAAAAATGAACAGTAGCATAATCACTTTGCCAGAAAGGATTGATGCTTTGCGTTGTTTCTACTATGTACATGCCGTTTATATCCCGGTAATAAACATATCGCTCGGTTGCTCTTTCATGGTCAGTTCTTACAAAGATCTTTGTAGAGCTTTTTTTATATTCCGCAGTTTTTACCCTGTCAGTTTGCAAATGAAAATCCCGCAGGTCAAGCCATCTCCATTCCTTACCTGCAGGAAAAATTAAATTATTCTCTGTATTATATTCCAGTGAATTTCCACGTACAAATGTGGGCGCAATATTAGTGACAGCATTATCCCACCTGTTGTTTTGCAATACAACAACCTTTACCTGCTGGGCAGCACTGAAAGTATTTAACCCATTAATATTTACATTGAACTCAATCCTTTGATGTGTTCTAAAATATTGCGGAGAAAATGGCTGTGTAATTCTTGCTGCAATTGTTGATTTGTTATCAACAACCAATAATCTTTTAGTAAATGCAACTTTTGAAGTATCACCATCCAAAAATACTTTAACCATATAATTTCCTGAACGTATTGGATAGGAATTCCTGTCGGGAATTACTGCCTGGTAGTGTGTATATTTTGTAAAAGCAATTGAAGAGAACCTGTAATTATTTATTCGCATCTGTGTGAAACCTTTAAGGTAATCAAACTGGCTGAGGTTTATGGGGTTCCACTCTCTATCACATATCTGGAATGTATAATAATAATATTTTACGTCACCCTGCAGATCATCAAAATGCAATTCAACCTGCTCACTTGTATTAAGGTTTAGGATAGGCAGTGCCAACTGATTTCCATAATTATAAAGACGAACTGTTTTAATATTGGTCTTATAAATACTATCAGCAACCTGCGCA
>JAYVEA010000015.1:0-7075 GCA_043749085.1 Chitinophagales bacterium | reverse complement strand
ATAAACAGTGTTCACATATCCCATTGCAATTGCTTTACCCAAAGATGGTGATTGGGTGCCGCTTGTTACTCTTCCGATTGCTGCACCCATATGATCTTTAATTTCATAATCATGTCTTGGTATTCCTTTCTCCACCATTTCTAATCCCACTAATTTTTGTTCAACGCCTTCTGCTTTTTGTTTTTCCAAAATTTCTTTCCCTACAAAATCTTTTGTAAATTTTGTTATCCAGCCAAGTCCTGCTTCTAAAGGAGAGGTAGTGTCATCAATATCATTTCCGTATAAACAATAACCCATTTCCAATCGCAAGGTATCTCTAGCTCCAAGCCCTATTGGTTTTATTCCCTGTGGCGCACCTGCATTAAAAATGGCATCCCATATTTTATCTGCCGCACTATCTTTATCTTGCCTACCGGCAGGCAGGTCTTCAAAATAAATTTCTACGCCACCGGATCCTGTATAACCTGTAGCGCTTATTAATACATTATCAACCCCTGCAAATTTTCCTTTTACAAATGTGTAATATTTTAAATTCATGATGTCCAGGTCAGTAAGCGGCTGCAGGATTTTTGTTGCATTAGGTCCTTGGATTGCAAGCAAACAGGTTTTATCAGAGATGTCGTGCATTTCAACATCTTTTGTATTATGACTATTTATCCATGTCCAGTCTTTTTCAATATTACTGCTGTTTACCACCAGCATAAAAACTTTGTTTTCTTCAATACAGTAAACAATCAGGTCATCAATAATTCCACCTTTTATATTTGGTAAGCAACTGTATTGCGCTTTGCCTGCTGTTAATTTTGACGCATCGTTACTGGTTACTCTTTGAATAAGATCCAATGCATTTTCTCCTTTCAAAATAAATTCTCCCATGTGGCTCACATCAAATACACCGGCGTTGTTACGAACTGTTGCATGCTCATCGTTTATCCCTGTATAGCTTATCGGCATATTATATCCTGCAAACTCAGCCATTTTTGCTCCGAGGGCAATATGCTTTTGTGTGAATGGAGTTGTTTTCATGTAGAAAATTTAGAGTTGCAAATATAATTGTCTGAACGAAGATTAATAGGATTAAAAGATTATAGGATTATTTTGTATAGCAGACTTCATCCTGCATCCTTTTAATCTTAACAATCCTAATAAAAAAAGGCTCGATGCTTTCGCAAAGAGCCCTCGCTTTGTTTCAACTTCAACTTAACTATTGAAACTATTTTTATTGCTTTTTTAAATACTTAAAATAAAATCAAATTTTTTCCCATTAATGGCATCTGCGCTTGTGCCCTGGTCTATTTTTTCAAGTTTTTTTTCAAGCTCTTCTTTTTTTCTTTGTAAAGAGTCTTTAAGCTTTTGCACTTGTTTATCCTTTATCACCTTTAATGAGTCAATCGTTTTCTGTGTCTGATCGTAACGATAACCGGGGTTATCATTTTCATCACCATCATCTATAGTTACTTTTATTTTATTTGGACCAATTTTTCTGTACATCGTTCTTCTATGTTGTCCCCAATCTTCATTTGTTCTTTTTCCATCCAAAGTATACAAACCATCTTCGTGCATAATTAATTCTTCTCCCTGATGGCCATACCAGGAATAACTTTCATTATCCCAATCATAATTATCACCATTATCACTCCATGGAAATCGAAAGTTTTCCCAGTTTCCCCAACCAACACGTTTATTTATTATTATTCTTCTCCCTACAGGTACTGATATGGTTACTACTACTTGCTGATTTCTGAATTTATCCTGTTCTGTTATAGGAATGCCTCTGTCAAGAAATAAGATTGAATCTCTTTGCGAAACATTATAATTCATAAGTGCTGCTAAAGTATCAGCATCGTGTCTTGTGCGTCCATGACAAAATTTTCTGAGTGTTACCTGAAAGCTATCGTTTGTAGATTTTTCTATCCTGATACTAACATTATCTAAATAAGCAGTGTCATCATTAAGTCCTGCGAAAGGCTCCATTCTAAACCTGTTATATCTTCCATTGCTATTGCTTGATATTTCGAGCATATTAACTGCGGGATTAACAAGTGCGATTTTTTCTTCATTAACATTATTCAGACTTCTAAAATCTTTGCCTACAGAAACTATTAAAGAGATAAAACAAATTATGCCTACAACCCATAGGATGAAAAATCCCCACCGCATCATCCTGCTGTTACTCCGGATCTTTGCGATTCTTCTAATAATCCAGGTAATAACACCAATCACAGGAACATAGATCAGGAATATCAGAGAACCCCATGCCAGTGCATTTTGTGTTCCGTCTTTTAATAAATAATCTTTAAAAGGAAATATGCCCGTTGCAGCAATAGCAAAGCCGAAAGACATAAATGCAAAAACTGCAAGAAGGAAATATAGAAAGATCTTTAGTAATCCAACAATAATATCTCCTAAGGATGTTCTTGTTCGCTTTGCAGCATAAGCAAATTCATCACCCATTCTCTTACCAAACTCAGCCCCTTCTTTTCCAACAACATTTATCCTTTCTTTTACGCCTTTCATTTCTTCCTTTACAGAATTTTTTATTGAGTTGAGATCAACTCTTTCTCCTTTCATCTCTAATTTTTCTGAGGTTGTACTTGCCTCAGGAATAACCAGCCATAAAATAACATAGATCAATAAAGTACCGGGGCTAAATGAAAAATTAATAAAGTGCGGAAAAGACAACGGCCCAAAATGACCCCATCTGAAGAAGATAGAAATAAATGGTATGAGAAATAAAATCCTTGGGATCCATACATTAATATTAAAGTAGCTGGCTATTCCGCTGCACACTCCTGCTATAATTTTATTATCGGGATTTCTGTATAATCTTTTACGCACGCCATTTTGAACGGAATCGCTGCTGGGTACAAAGGCCCATAATAATAAATAAGCAAAAAACCCTATCCCTGAAAAAATAAATACCAGTCTTACAATTATAGGTTCGATATTAAAATAGGCAGCAATACCACTACATACCCCACCCAGAACTTTATTGTTTGCATCACGATATAGTTTTTTACCTGTAACAAAAGCTGTTTGCTGATAAGCGCTTTCTGCCCTTTCTTTATTGGTATACGAGCTATCGTTTGATGCGTTGTCAGCATCAGCCAAATCCTGCGGACGGCCGATATTGTTTATAATTGCATTGATGTCATCATCTGTAATACAGGTTGCGCCATTTTTTATACGCTCCTGAAAAAGCTCGCCGATGCGGCTTTCAATATCATTAATGATCTCATCACGACCTTCTTCATTTGCGAAATAAATTCTCAGGCTATCGGTATATTGTTTCAATAGGTCGTAAGATGTTTCCTCAATTGGAACCACCCGCCCCTGGAAATTTATATTTATTACTTTTTTCATCTCAGTTGTATTTATTGGTTTGTTGAAGTTGAAGTTTCGGTTGAACCCTTATCAGAGGTAATAGCCTCAACAGCATTGGCAAGTTCATTCCAGGTTGCCTCGAGTTCTTTATAAAATGCTGCACCTTTTTCAGTAAGCATAAAATATTTTCGTGGAGGACCACTATTGCTTTCTACCCAGCGATAGGTTAAAAGTTCTGCGTTTTTTAACCGTGTAAGAAGTGGATACAATGTTCCTTCCAGAATATTAAGATTAGCTGCCTTCATTTTATCAATGATATCTGAAGGATATGCCTCACCTAATTTTATTACGGAAAGAATACAGAATTCCAATACTCCCTTTCTCATTTGGCTTGCTGTGTTATCTATATTCATGACGTCTGTTTTTAATCTTTTATTCTTAATTCTATATCAAAGATACAGTTATTTTAATACTATGCAATACATAATACCATATTTTTTATAGTAGCTGGTGGTGCAAATTAACTCAATTCCCATCAAATCCTTATCTATAAAGGTTATGAGTGTTTTAAAATCTTAAAAATATTTTTTACTTATAGGATTAATGGCAGCATAATTTTATGAACGGCACGTAAAACGGTGATTTATTTGGGCTAATTTTAGAAAAATATTTATAATGAGATCGCTTTTGCTTTGCTTTTTACTTGTAGGAAATATCTCAATTATAAATGCGCAAAAACAAAAAATAAACAAGCCACTTCAAAGGCAGATTGAAAATTTAATAAAGAGCTTTAATGGAGAAATTGGAGTGTATGTTAAGAACCTGAGAACAAATAAGATCGTTTCAATAAATGCAGATACAATATTTCCTACTGCAAGTATGGTGAAAATCCCCATCCTGGTAGGGGTAATGGATAAAATCAATAAAGGAGAATTAAATTATCACAACGAACTGACCTATAAAGATTCATTATTGTATGCCGGGGTTGATATTTTGGGATCGTTTAAGAGCAATGAAAAGATAGAGCTGAGCAAGGTAATTATGCTGATGCTTACCATGAGTGATAACACCGCAAGTTTATGGTTACAAAGTTTGGCTGGTGGCGGTAAAAGAATAAATGAGATATTGGATAGTTTAGGATTTAAAAATACAAGAGTTAATTCAAGAACACAGGGAAGGGAAACTAACAGATCACAATATGGGTGGGGACAAACAACGCCACACGAAATGGCTTCTCTCTTTGAAAAAATTTATAAAAAAGAAATTATAAGCGACAGCATTGCGGAAAGAATGCTGCGGTTAATGGGAAGAGACTATTGGGATGAAGAAGCTATCTCTCAGGTTCCCTCACATATATTTGTTGCTGCAAAAAATGGGGCGGTAGATGAATCAAGAAGTGAAACATTATTAGTAATGGCACCAAAAAATCCCTATGTATTTTCTATATGCACAAAAAATAATAAAGATAAAAGCTGGAATGAGAATAATGAAGCATGGGTGCTTACCAGAAAAATATCAAAATTATTATGGAATCACTTCGACAAATAGCAGCATTGTTAATTTTTTAAAACGTAATTCTTTATAACTATTTTTTGTAGCAAACTGGTATTTGCTTTACGTAAATTGAGGTATAAGTCTTCAATATGAAAAAATACATTTACATATTTCTCTATGTTCTGGTTTTCATGTTTGCTGCATGCAGTTCAAGTAAAACCGTTTCGAAAACCACAGAGGACAAGGCTTTATTGAGCGTTTTAAAAAAACTGGACAAAGATCCATCCAATACAGAATTAAAAAATATTATTACTAATTTATATAATGAAGCTGCTAAAAGTCATCTTGATAAAATTGAAGTGTACAACACTTTAACCGAAGCAGATAAATGGATCAAGATCATTAAGGAATATGAAGCTTTAAATAAACTCTATCGAACTATTGCTACTTCTGCAGCAGCAAAATTAGTAAGCACACAATCCTATACCTCCGAAATACAAAGTGCGAAACAAAATGGGGCAGAAGCTTATTATAATATTGGCTTCTCTGAAATGGAAAAGAGTGATAAACAATCTGCACGAAATGCGTATTATGCTTTTAGAAGGGCAAATGAATTTGTACCAGGTTATAAAGATGTTCGTCAGCAAATAAATATTGCTTACCAAAACAGTGTAGTAAAAGTTGTTATCAATCCTGTTAGAGACAATACATTTTTCTATAACAGTATGGGATGGAACAATTATGGAAACAACTTTAACAACGATTATTTTCAAAGAAGTTTAGTAAATGATCTGGGAGGAAGTTATAATAAAACTTCACCTGCACAATTTTATACTAATTGGGAAGCAAGAAGAGAGAATATCCGTCCGGACTGGGAAGTTGATCTTACATGGATATACTTAAATATTCCACAACCAATGAGCAATCAATACTCCCGGAATATAAGCAGGCAAATTGAAATGGGGAGAGATACTTCCGGTAAAGTTCATTACCAAACCGTTACAGCCACTTTATATATAATCAAAAAATATTTCACTGCCTCCGGCGATATGGAAGTTAGAATAACCGATGTAAACACAGGAAGAAATATAACAATCAACCGGTACAGCGATCAGTTTAACTGGCAGGAAGAATATGCAACTTACACGGGTGACTCAAGGGCCATAAGTGGTAATGATTACGCATTGCTTAACAACAACAATTATCAAATTCCACGGAAAGAAGATATATTAGATCAGCTTTCTCAACGAATTTATCCGCAGGTAAAAAACAGGATTGCCACGGTTGTTAATTGGTAGGCCTATTTAAAAATATTATACACAACCCAGCTCATTACATATGCAAGTCCTGTCATATAAACTAATTGAATGATAGGCCATTTCCAACTTCGGGTCTCTCTTTTTACTACAGCGAGTGTGCTCATACATTGCATTGCAAGAACATAAAATACGAGTAGCGAAAGACCGGTTGCTACATTATAAACTTTTGTACCATCAGGTCTTACTGCTGCCTCCATTTTTTGCCGTAGTGTTGTATTGTCCTTATCCTTATCTTCTCCAACACTATATAAAGTTGCCATAGTTCCCACAAATACCTCACGTGCAGCAAAAGAGGTTATTAATGCTATGCCAATTTTCCAGTCATACCCCAAGGGCTTAATTGCTGGCTCAATTGCTTTACCTAAAATACCAGCATAAGAATTTTCGAGCAATGCTGTTTTTCTTTCCTTATTATATTGATCTGCGAGAGAAGGATTAGTTGCCGCAAGTGTTTTATATTTTTCACTTGCCGATTTCATTCTTTCTTTCGGCCCATAACTACTCAATACCCACAAAAGCAAACTGATAACCATAATAACTTTACCGGCATTAAAAACAAAAACTTTTGCTTTTTCAACCATAATATAAAAAATATTTTTCCATCGTGGCCCGCGGTAAACGGGTAGTTCCAAAATAAAAAAACTTCGTTCTGTACTTTTAATAAACCACTTAAAAATATAGGCTGTAACAAGGGCCATCGCAGTACCCAATAAATATAAGGCCATCATTACAAGTCCCTGCAAACTTAAAAATCCAAAATACAAATGGCCCGGAATAATCAGTGCAATTAAAATTGTGTAAACCGGTAACCTTGCACTACAGCTCATTAAAGGTGTACACATTATAGTGAGCAATCTTTCTTTTTTATTCTCAATATTTCTTGCGCTCATAATAGCGGGTACCGCACATGCAAAGCCGCTGATCATTGGCATAACACT
>JAYVEA010000014.1:0-7113 GCA_043749085.1 Chitinophagales bacterium | reverse complement strand
GAAGCCGGGTAGTACAGTTATCAAAAAAGAAATCATATTTATAGAATTTATTTTCTCCCATTAAATTTTGCTGAAGTAAATGAAACATCTTTTGTTTTTCATTGCATGAAAGATTCAGCACCTGTTCTATCATGCTTCTTTTTTCCTGCTCATAATCCTGTTTAAAAGAAATAAAATCCTGTGTAGATAAATAATACAGCAACTTACCACGAATGAACTTTGTATAAAATCCCGGCTCATCAAAGCTGAAAGTGCCATAATTGTAAACGATGTCTTCATTACTAACCGAATCTTTAACACGAAGAGCGCTATGCCCAAAAGTTGAATACAATTCCCCACCGGGACTGCATGTGAGCAGGCTTATGCGGAGATGGCATGAATCAGATTGAGCAATGCTGACATAAGAAGTAAGAAGTAAGAAGTAAGAAATAAGAAATTTCTGAACCACGATTTGGGTAGATTAAATGATTAATAAGATTAAGTTCTGATGCAATAAGAGAGTTTAGTTTTAATTTTTTATTCCCAATAATCCCATTAATACTCAAATCTCGGTTCAGATAAATTACCTGCTATAGTTAGGCGCCTCTCTTGTTATTTCAATGTCGTGGGCATGACTTTCTTTCATGGCAGCATTAGTAATTTTTACAAATGATGATTGCTGAAGCGCTGCAATATCTTTTGCCCCGCAATAACCCATTCCTGCTCTTAAACCGCCGGTAAACTGATGAGTAACTTCATGCAGAAAACCTTTGTAGGCAACCCGTCCTTCAATACCTTCGGGTACAAATTTTTGTATCTCATCTTCCACATCCTGGAAGTAACGGTCGCTGCTGCCCTGCGCCATTGCACCCAGAGAACCCATGCCGCGGTACTGTTTAAATTTTCTTCCTTCGTAAATAATTGTTTCGCCCGGGCTTTCTTCTGTACCTGCAAAAACATTACCCATCATCACACAATTGGCACCTGCTGCTAAAGCTTTCACCATATCACCCGTATAACGGATTCCACCATCTGCAATAATGCCTATATTTTTATTTTTTAAAGCCGAAGCAGCTTCCATCAATGCAGTTATCTGCGGCACACCTGCTCCTGCAACAATTCTGGTAGTGCATATAGAACCCGGTCCTATACCCACTTTTACAGCATCGGCGCCTGCATTCGCTAATGCTTTTGCACCGGCTGCAGTTCCAATATTTCCTGCAATAACCTGCAGGTCTTTAAAATTATTTTTTATTGTTTTTAAAGCGCTGATAACACCTTTTGTATGCCCGTGTGCACTATCTAAACAAATAACATCAACCCCAACCTGTTGTAAAGCATCAACCCTGTCATTAATATCTTTTGTAATACCAACACCTGCGCCCACTAATAATCTTCCAAAAGAATCTTTTGTAGCATTCGGATGATTATGAACCTGCAGAATATCCCTGTAAGTAATTAATCCCTTTAATATTCCTGATTTACTTACAACAGGTAATTTTTCAATTTTATATTTTCTAAGAATCGCCTGTGCTTTTTTAAGATCAGTACCTTCAGGAGCGATGATGAGATCTTCTTTTGTCATTACTTCGCTCACCTTACGTTTATAATTTTCTTCAAAACGCAGATCACGATTGGTTAAAATACCAACCAGTTTTTTCTTAGCATCAACAATAGGAATACCGCCTATCTTATTTTCTTTCATCAGCCGCAAAGCATCACCAATAGTAGCATCCACCCGCAATGTTATCGGGTCAAGAATCAACCCGCTCTCACTTCTTTTAACTTTGCGTACCTGTGCGGCCTGCTGTTCGATGCTCATGTTCTTATGCAAAATTCCGAGGCCGCCCTCACGGGCCAGTGCAATGGCAAGCGATGCTTCTGTAACGGTATCCATTGCGGCAGAAAGCATCGGGATATTAAGCGTGATAGTATTGGTGAGCTTTGTTTGAATATTTACATCCCGGGGAAGTACTTCGCTGTATGCAGGCATCAGCAAAACATCATCAAAAGTTAAACCATCACCAAAAAATTTTTTTGAAACAGGAGAGGAGGAGTTATTTATTGTTGCCATGCACAAAAGTAAGCAAATAGACAATAGGCAATAAGCAATAGTGGATTGTAAAAAGTAAAAGGTAGAAATAAATATAATCTTCTTCATTTCCCCCTTCGGGGGATAGGGGCTTTTACTTCACTATCTCAATAAGTTCAATATTAAAAACAAGCTCTTTCCCTGCCAGCAAATGGTTGGCATCCAGTAGAATAACATCATCTTTAATTTCAGTAACTGTAACAGGAAATGGTTGCCCTGCTTCATTACGCAATTGTAATTGCATCCCCGGTTCAAGTTTCATATCCTTGGGTATATTTTCTTTCGGAAATTCAATTAATGCATGTTCATCTTTTTGTCCGTAAGCATCGTCAGCTGAAATATTTATTGTCTTTTTTTCGCCGACAGTCATGCCTGGCATTGCATTATCAAAACCTTTTATCATTTGTCCTGCACCAACAGTAAATTCAAGAGGCTCCCTGCCTTCACTTGAATCAAATTGTTCTCCATTGGTTAATTTTCCTGTGTAGTGAACTCTTACTACGTCGCCATCTTTTACCTGGTTCATATTTTTTTAAATTTTGATAGTCAACATTTGTACCAATATTAAATATCATGAAGTTTATACTGAGCATGCCGAAAGATCACTCACTTATATTTTTCAGAACTATTCATTTTTTATCAATAAGATTGCAAAGTAATTAACTCTTTCAATTAAAAACTTTATTGAAATTTGGTGCATGAAAAAATATTTATCATTATCCTGTTTTCTGACTTTCTTTTTTATTTTTATTAATACAACAAGTGCTCAAAATAAAATTATATCCGGGGCAGAAAGAATGGAAGTATATGTTCCTATGCTAAAAGGCAAGTCTGTAGCGGTTTTTGCCAATCAAACTTCTAGGGTTGGTAAAACACACTTAGTAGATACTTTGGTAAAGCGTGGAATTAAAGTGGTAAAGATATTTGGACCTGAACATGGTTTTAGAGGCGATGCTGATGCCGGTGAAAAAGTTACCAATTATATAGATAAGCAAACGGGTATTGAAGTTATAAGTTTATACGGTACTCATAATAAACCTACAGTGGAAGATCTGAAAGGAGTGGATATAATGATATTTGATATTCAGGATGTAGGCGTAAGATTTTATACATTTATTTCTTCGCTTGAATATTATATGGATGCAGCTTTTGAGAACAGCAAACCTTTATTAATTCTCGATCGCCCAAACCCAAATGGTTTTTATGTTGATGGCCCTGTGCTTGATACAGCCTTCAGGAGTTTTGTTGGCAGGCAACCAATTCCCATCGTTTATGGATTAACTATCGGCGAATATGCAATGATGATATCAGGTGAAAAATGGCTCACAGGAAAAGCAAATAAAAAAGCGGAAAATTATAAACATGCGAAAAATTCTGCTGATACTCCGTTTCATTTTTTAGTTATTAAATGCAAAAATTATGCTCATAACAGCAAATACATTTTACCAATAAAACCTTCTCCCAATCTTCCCGAAATACAGTCCATTTATTGGTATCCTTCAACCTGTTTTTTTGAAGGCACTGTATTGAGTGAAGGCAGAGGAACGCCAAAGCCTTTTGAATATTTCGGACATCCGTCTTTACCTAAAACACTTTTTAGTTTTACGCCACACAGCATGGATGGCGCAAAAGATCCAAAACTAAAAGACAAAGTTTGTTATGGATGGAATTTATCGGGAACTCCGCAACAGGTGATTAAACAGATTAATAATAAAGTTCAGTTGAAATGGCTGATGGAAGCCTATCGTTTATTTCCTGAAAAAGAAAAATTCTTTTTAAAAGGTTTCAATCGCCTCGCCGGTAATGATGTGCTGATGCAACAAATTAAAGAGGGCAGATCAGAAGAAGAAATAAGAAAAAGCTGGGAACCTGCCTTGAGTAATTACAAAGCAATAAGAAAAAAATATTTGCTCTATAAAGATTTTTAAAATTTCCTCTATTGGATATACGAATTATTTTTATGGGTACGCCTGAGTTTGCGGTGCCTTCTCTTGATAAATTATTGCACGCAGGATATAATGTTGTTGCAGTGATAACCGCTCCTGATAAACCTGGGGGCAGAGGAATGAACCTGCAGCAAAGTGCCATAAAAAAATTAGCTGTTGAAAAAGGAGTAAAAATATTACAGCCTGAAAAATTAAAATCTCCTGAATTTTTAGAGGAATTAAAAGCCTTGAAAGCAGATTTACAAATTGTAGTTGCCTTCCGCATGTTACCCGAAGTTGTTTGGAATATGCCACCCAAGGGAACGATTAATCTCCATGCTTCACTGTTGCCACAATATCGCGGCGCTGCGCCTATCAACTGGGCAATTATCAATGGAGAAAAAGAAACCGGTGCAACTACTTTTAAATTGCAACACCAAATTGACACAGGAAATATTTTATTGCAGGAGAAAATAGCAATTGGTGAAGATGAAACTGCAGGAGAATTGCATGACCGCTTGAAAGAGATAGGTGCTGATCTTTTAGTAAAAACCGTAAACGGATTAGCAAAAGAAACATTAAAAGGTATGCCACAGGAATGTGTCATAACTGACAACTCACAACTCACAACTCACCTTCAGCATGCTCCAAAACTTTCTACCGAAACCTCTAAAATAGATTGGAATAAATCTGTTGATGAAGTCTATAATTTAATCCGTGGATTATCGCCTTATCCTGCTGCGTTTACTTTGCTTAATAGTAAAACATTAAAAATTTACAATGCAAAAAAAGAAATCATTCAACACAAAATTACAGTAGGAGAATTTGAAACAGATAAAAGAACATTTTTAAAATTCGCCTGCACTAACGGCTATATCTTAATTACACAATTACAACTGGAAGGAAAGAAAAAAATGAGTGTTGAAGAATTTTTGAGAGGCTATAGATTTTAAGAACTTACAAAGTCCCGAAACCTATCAGGATTAGAGGGAGTTTTTACTTCGCATAACTAATCGAGCAATCAAATTTATTATCTGTTACACCCAATTCATCTGCAGCAGAATTGCTGATACGGATAAGTAAGCCTGTGTTTTGTTTTATATCAGGGATAGCATCCAAAACCTTGGCGTAAACAACTTTGCCGTTTGTATTGTTGGTTACTTTTATAATAGTACCAGGCTCTGCTGTATTGTGAAAGCAGTAATATTTTCCATCCTGCCAGCCACTGGTTGTTTTAAAAATTGCTGCTGACCCAAATTCATTCTCCAGTGTCCGGTTCTTTATCTGGTCATTATAATGGCTCTTAAATTTACCGCCATTAAAATTTATAGTGCCAGTTGTTCTTGCTGAATTTATATCAACAGGTTTTTCATTTATTACATGTTTTATTTCTTTTGGCTGTGGTTCAGTAATTTTTTCTTCCTTCTTTACCAATGGCTTTTTATCATCTGTTTTTTTAACTGTAAAATCAGCAGGATTTATATGCATTGCCTGTGATGCAAGAGGTGACTGTTCTTTTGAAACTTTTAAAAAGCCAACGATTAATTTAGTACCTGCACCTACCGCATCACCGGAAAGCCTGTTCCATTTTTTTAAAGCATCCATTGGTACTTTATTATAACTCACACTAACCCTATATAAACCCTCTTTTGGTTTGGTAATATGGTAAACCGGAACAAGCACTTCATTTTCAGCAGGTGCATCGCCCTGTGAGAAATTATTTGGTCCTAATGGAATTTTAATGACCTGCCCGAGTGAGAAACCCTTTTCAAAAGTAAGATCATTATAAGGTGCCAGTTCTTTTGGAGAAACATTATACATCCTGCCCACACTGTAATAATTTTCTTTTGGCGCAACAGTATGTGTAATGTATAGGTTAGTCGATGTGCCTTCCACTACCAATAATTTATCCTGTGCTGATGAGGAGTTGTAAAAAAATAAAGAGACAATAAACACGATAAATAATCTCCTCATGGTAAAAGTTTTATTTCAGGGGACATTGTAATTATGGTTGCTTAAACAAAGATGAGATAAAAAATTGTATTATGGAATGGGTTAAGAAGGAATAATCGTTAAAATAAAAGTCGGCACAACATTTTCTGTGTATAATAAAAACATAATTATGACAAACAATAAAAACGATAACGAAGAAAAAGATTTTCCCGGCTATCCTCATTATCCTGCACGTGAAGATATTTTAAACCAGCCTGGTGCTGAAAGGGTTGATGTAGATGTAGAAAATCTTTCCCGTTCCAAAAATCAAACATCTTCTTCATTGCCTGATAAGTCAGTACAGGTTCCTGCTGCTGATGAGCCACTAACACCTGTTGATGATATTAATGATGACGAGATTGTTCCGGGAACAGATGCAGATATTACTCCCGATGATCTGATAGCATTAGGTGAGCAGGATGCAGATTTTGGAAGAAGAGAAGAACTTGCTGTTACAGGTGATGATCTTGATGTGCCGGGTGCGGAAGAAGATGACAGTAATGAAGAGATAGGAGAGGAAGATGAAGAAAATAATTATTATAGTTTAGGCGGCGATGCACATGAGGATTTGGAAGAGGATAAAAGCTGATATTGGATGTACGAAGTATGAAGTAAGATGTACGTAAGTTAACTCTTCATTTTTTGTAAGATAGAAATTGTTTGTTCATCCGGTTCGCCTGCAAAATATTTTTTTAAAACATCTGCAAATACTTTGTGTTCCAGAGCTACAAAATTAAAAAGAGTCATGCACGATTTTAGTTTCATGTTATCAGGATAACCAAAAATTTCATTAGCACTTTTACCATTGATATTTAAAATGATGTTTGAACATTCCAGCAGTCTCTTTCCTAAAATATTGTGGTCTAAATATTCTTTTGCCTCATTAATACTTTTTATTGAATAATATTTTGCTGTGGAGCTATGGCCAAGCCCTTCGATTTGCGGAAAGATGAACCACATCCAGTGAGTGGTTTTTTTGGCGTTGCGTAATTCTTTTAGAACTTGTGGGTAGTGGGGCTGCTGGGCAGAGATGAAACGGTTTAAAGTATTACTATCGTTTGATATTTTATTTTTATTGTTCATTCAATAGTAAAAAAGTAATAGGCAATTAAAAATTTATTGCCT
>JAYVEA010000013.1:0-7131 GCA_043749085.1 Chitinophagales bacterium | reverse complement strand
AAAAGAGAATAAACTTGCAGTTTCGCTTCACGAAATGTCAGAAGAAGAAATCTAAACCGGGATTTAAGGGATTATTGGGAAATAAGAAGAGATAAAGAATTTATGTTTGCATTTATGAGCAATAAGATTTAGAGTAGATGAAAAGAATTTTATATTTTTTCCTGTTAATCCTTCTTATCCCAAAAATCGCGGTTCTTACAAGTGGCTGTGCTCAAATTATTGCACCCACCGGCGGCCCAAGAGATACGCTCCCTCCTAAACTTCTAAGTGCCAATCCAAAAATGGAGGCTATCAATTTTACCGGCAACCGCATTAATTTATATTTTGACGAATACGTACATCTTGAAGATATACAACAAAATTTGTTGGTATCTCCAACACCAAAATATAATCCTTATATCGATTCTAAGCTAAAAAGCGTAACCATCAGGCTTCGTGATACTTTAGAACCTAATACAACCTATACTATCAATCTGGGAAATTCAATTCGTGATATAAATGAAAACAATGCTATAAAAGATTTCAGGTATGTTTTTTCCACCGGGTCTACGATTGATTCCTTAAGCTTTTCAGGAAAAGTACAGATAGCAGAAACCGGTAAGGTTGACAGTACAATGATAGTGATGCTTTATAAAAATTTAGCTGATTCGGCAGTCATTAAACAAAAGCCTAAATATATTGCCAGGCTTGATGGTACCGGAAATTTTTCTTTTCAGAACCTGGCAGCAGGAGAGTATCGGGTATATGCTTTAAAAGATGCGGATGGAAGCAAAACATACAATAGTAAGGCAGAGTTATTTGCTTTTGCAGATAGTTCTATAAAAATAAATGATGCTACATCTCCCATTACTTTATATGCTTATGCAGAAGAAAAAGAAAAACCTAAACCAACAGGCGCTGTAGAAAAAAAGTTGATATACACAACTACCGCCAGCCAGAAACAGGATGTTTTAAGTGATCTGAAAATTCAGTTTAACAGGCCGCTTAAAAATTTAGATAAACAAAAGATACTACTTACAGATACGTTAAATAAGGTTATTAAAGATGTTGTGATAATCACTGACAGCACAAATAAAAATCTTTTCATAAAAACAAAATGGGTGCAGGAGGCAGATTATAGGCTTATCATTTCAAAAGATTTTGCCACTGACAGCACAGGGTTATATTCTTTGACCAAATCTGACACCATAAAATTTAAAACAAAGGGTGAAGCTGATTACGGAATAGTAAAACTAAAATTTTTAAATTTTGATAAAACCAAATACCCTGTACTTCAATTTGTGCAAAATGATATAGTGGTAACTTCTTATCCTCTAACATCGGAAATATGGAATGCACCTATGTTTAACCCGGGTGAATATGAATTGAGGGTTCTTTATGATGACAATAAAAACAGTAAGTGGGATCCGGGAAATTTCGTTACGAAAAAACAACCGGAAAAAGTTTTTGCCATCTCTCAAAAATTATCTGTAAGAGAAAATTTTGAAAAAGATGTTGACGTAGAACTTCCTAAATAACCAAGCTCCTTAAACTATCTTTGCCCCATGATCTTCTCTTCTTCCCTTTTAGAAAATGCAGTTAACGAATTCGCAAGACTACCGGGTATTGGAAAAAAAACTGCATTGCGGCTGGTTTTGCATTTGATAAAAAAAGATCTTCCCGAAGTAAAAAATTTTAGCGAAGCCATTCAAAAGATGAGAGAAGAAATTAAGTTTTGTTCACGTTGCCATAATATCTCGGATAAAGAATTATGTAATATCTGTGCGAACAATTTCCGCAGGCAGGAAATGATCTGCGTAGTGGAAAATATTCGTGATGTGATAGCCATAGAAAGTACACAACAATATAATGGGTTATATCATGTGCTGGGTGGAATTATATCTCCCCTTGATGGAATTGGCCCTGATCAATTACAGATTGATTCATTAATTGAAAGAATAAAAACGGGACACGTTGAAGAGATAATTTTTGCCCTTAGCCCAAACATACAGGGCGATACAACAATTTATTATATTGGTAAAAAAATAAAAGAATTTCCAATTAAGATAACTACAATAGCCCGGGGTATTGCATTTGGCGGCGAACTTGAATATGCAGATGAGATGACTTTGGCAAGAAGTATTTCCAACCGCATACCGGTAGAAAATTATGTAATGAAATAGATTTACAAGCAACCTTTATTCCCTTTCGAGCGTTTTTTATTCTTGTCCGGATGATTAGTCTCTATGATCGCTTGCATTTTAGATATTTTTATTGTATCACAACTATTATGAGCAAAGGGTTTGTTATACTAATTTCTATTCTTTTAACGTTTGCAGTTGGAAGTATTATTGCTTACAAAATGTGGAATAAACCTTTTAAAGATCCTTTAAAGGGGGAAGCCATAAAAGTTACTGCCATACAATTATTTAAAGATTTTAGTACGAACGAAGCTTCGGCACAAAAGAAATATGTTCCTGAAAAATTAGGAGACAAAAAAGTAGAGGTATCAGGAAAAATAAATGAGGTTGGAAAAAATAAAGATGGAGAAATGGTTTATACATTAAAAACGGCTGATGAAATATTTGGTGTAAAATGTATAATGGATAAAGGAGAAGAAATTTTAAACTTAAAAGCAGGCGATAATATAACTGTAAGAGGATTTTGTGATGGATACAATATGGATGTAATTGTTAATCGCTGTAAACCCGTTAAATAATTAAAAAAACAAACTCCTGCTATTGGCCAAATTATCTATTGTAAAAATTGCAAATAAAAAATAGATTCAGGAAAGCGTACAAAATAATTAAACAACAGAAAAAATAATTAATGAAATACCCGGTAATTATATTTTTAATATTTATTGCATTTTTACAAGGGTGTTATTATGATAAGGCTTTTGTAAATGATAACACAACATGCGATACTGCAATTATTACATATAGCGGTTCTGTAATTCCTGTATTAACCGCCTATTGCATAGTTTGCCATTCGGGGCCTAATGCACCTTTACGAGTTAACCTGGATTCATATTCCGGAACAAAAGTGCAGGTTATAAATGGAGACTTATTAGGCGCAATAACACATACTCCGGGCCATTCTCCCATGCCCAAAAGTGGAAATAAATTAAGTGATTGCAATATTGCCAAAATAAGAAAATGGATAGAAGGAGGTGCACCAAATAATTAAGTCAAAGGAAAATATATACATGAAACACTTCTTAAGAAATACTATTGTGAAAAAACAAATTGCAGCAATATTCATAGTTTCATTGTTGACGCTGGGTGCAACTGCACAAAACTGTATTACCCGTAGCGGAAGGATAACATTCTTTTCCAAAGCACAAATTGAAAATATTGAAGCCAATAACAACGAACTAACAAGTATTTTAAATACTGCAACCGGTGAAGTAGTGTTTATAGCGCTTATCAAAAGCTTTAAATTTAAAAAGGCTTTAATGGAAGAACACTTCAATGAAAATTATATGGAAAGTAATACCTTTCCCAAAGCAAATTTTAAAGGAAATATAACCGATTTGACCAAAGTAAATTTTTTAAAAGATGGTACTTATGCAGTAAGTGTAAAAGGAGATCTTACTATTCACGGTGTTACTAAAAATATTGAAGCGCCCGGAACTATCAGCATTTCGCAGGGAAAAATCAACGCTGGTTCAAAATTTAATATTAAGGTAAAAGATTATAATATTAAAATACCCACAACAGTTGTAAATAATATTTCTGAAACTATAACCATAACTGTTGATTGTAAATATGATCCCTTTAAAAAGGGGATAAATTAAGAGTATGGAAAAATTTTTTTTAATAATTACAGCCAGTTTTTTTATCACGTTTTTTTCTTTTGCACAGGATAGTACTGATATTTCAAAAATGCTGGAAGATGAATTAAAGGCTAATGATGTAAATAAGACATTCTATACAACAGCTACATTTAAAACTACGAGATTAATAGATGGTCATTCAATTGAGAATACTGCCCCGGGTGTTTTGGATGTTAAAATATCACACCGGTTTGGAACTATAGGCGGTAATGCAGGCGGTGCTTATAATTTCTTTGGGCTGGATAATGCAACTATGCGTCTTGGATTTGATTATGGATTAACTAATACATTCATGATAGGTATTGGAAGAAGTACCAGCCTTAAAACTTTTGATGCCTTTTTTAAATGGAAAATTTTAAGACAATCAACCGGCAGGCATAAGATGCCTGTAACACTTAGTTATGTGCCCACCATAGGTCTTATTACCTTTAAAGACCCCGCTATTTATAAATCTTTTAGCAGCAGGATAAATTTTACACATCAGCTTCTTATAGGAAGAAAGTTCACCGAAGGGCTTTCTGTACAGGTTATGCCAACAGTTGTTCATCGCAATGCCCCGGTTGATAATGGCCCCAATGATGTATTCGCTGTTGGAATTGGCGGCAGACAAAAATTAAGTAAGAGAACCAGTTTTAATGCGGAATACTATTACCAGATTCCAAAATATAGAGTACCTGGCTCTACAAATGTTTTATCACTTGGCTTTGATATTGAAACAGGTGGCCACGTTTTCCAGCTTCATGTCACTAACTCATCATCTATGACGGAAAGTAATTTTATTACAGGCAATAAGGGCTCATGGGGCAAGGGTGATATTCTTTTTGGGTTTAATATCTCCCGTGTATTTAACGTTGGTAAAAAACATACTAAAAAGTGGTAAAAATACGTTTTCACAACACATGTCCAGGCGATTCCTTATAACAATTGCATTTATTTTATTATTAAGCTCCTCATTTAAGGATCCTGTTAGTGTTTTTAATATTTCTAAGGGAAATATTTCTTTTAGTTCCGACGCTCCATTGGAATTAATAAAAGCAGAAAGTAATGAACTAAAAGGATTGATAAATACAGAAAACAAGCAGTTTGCTTTTTCAGTTAAAATAAGATCTTTTAAAGGGTTTAACAGCGGCTTTCAAAAAGATCATTTTAATGAGAATTACCTGGAAACTAATAGATATCCTGATGCTGCATTCTCAGGAAAAATTATTGAAGATGTTGATTTTACAAAAAATAATACCTTAACTGTAAGGGCTAAAGGTATATTAACTGTTCATGGTGTGCCAAAAGAAAGAATTATTAAAAGCGATATGACCATTAAGAATGGAGCTGTATTCATCAAATCTAATTTTACTGTTTTGCTTGCGGATCATAATATTCCTATACCAAAAGTGGTTCACGAAAAGCTTTCATCCGAAATTAAAGTGGAAGTGAACAGTGAATTAAAAGTGCGCTAAATTAAATACTGTTTAATGAGAGTATGGATAAGAAAGTATTTGTTTATACTTGTTTTTTTTGCAGCGGCAGGCCCACTTGATGCCCAAATGCCTGGCACAAGCCATTTTAAAATCTCAGAAGGCACCGATCCCATAAAAATTTTAACCATCTACAAAAATAACCAGGGATATATTTATGCCGGTACAGTAAAAGGTTTATATAAGTTTGATGGTATTAAGTTTACTGTAGTGCCTTTTCAAAACTCCGTTTCTAATCCTGCCATCTCCAGTATTTTCCAGGATGCAAAAAATCAGTTATGGGTGGGTATGCAAAGCGGGGCTATTGCAAGATTGATAAATAATCATTTAAAACTTTTTAACCCTGAAGAAGGAACTCCTAACAAACCTATTACTGCATTTTTACAGGATAAAAAAAATAATATTTGGTTTGCTACAGATGGAGAGGGTATTTATTACATTACTAATAATCATCAATACAATATTAATTCTGCTGACGGACTAAGCGATAGCAGTGTGTATTCATTAACGCTGTCAGATGATGGAGAAGTGTTGGCAGGTTCAGACCAGGGAATAAGTGTATGCAAGATTTTTGGTGCCAATAAAAAAGTAATTAATATAAATTCTAAAAATGGGCTGCCGGATAATTTTGTAAAAGCTATAATACCGGCAGGAAATAATACCTATTGGATAGGAATGCAGGATAAGGGGTTGTGTTTGTATAATAACAATAACAGGCAATTTATTGTATTCCCCGTTTTATCAAACTGGAAATTTGGGCAAATAAATAAATTATTGCTATCGCAAAATAATTTGTGGATAGCTACAGAAGAACATGGCATAATAAAAGTGCGGGGTATTTCTACAACCATAAATAATATAGTTTTTGAAGATCAGCCTTTAAATATTAATGATCTTTTACAGGATAATGAAGGAAATATCTGGATGCTGGCAAACAATAATGAGTTAATAAAAACTCCAGGTGATCAATTAAGGCTTTTATTGAACTATAAAGAAAATGATTTTCAAAATGTACATGCAATTTTATCTGACAATAAAAATAATATATGGCATGGAACCACAAAGGGTGTTATAAAATATTTGAAGAATGATACAGCAAAGCATCAACGAAAATATACCATCAATGAACTTGATGTCAAAACGGATATAACAGCCTTGTATCAGGATATGTATAACCGCATCTGGATAGGAACAATGGGTAAAGGAATTTTTTTGCTGGATGAAAATACGGGAAGATACAGGAGTGTTAATGAAAATAAATTACTTCAAAAAAGCAGTGTATTATCAATAACAGGTAAAGGCAATACTATTTTTGTAAGCAGCCTTGAAGGCGCAGGTGCATTCACTCTTGGTAATGATGAATCTATTAATGGCAAGTTTGGTTATAGCAATTTTACCAATATCAGCAGTATAGGCAGCAATTATATTTATGATATTTTTAAAGACAGTAAGGGCGATATATGGTTTGCTACAGATGGCAAGGGAATAACCGTATTGCATAATGGCACGTTCACAAACTATAATGAATCTCACGGATTAAAAGATGAGGTTATCTACTCAATTACAGAAGATATAAAAGGGAACATCTGGTTTAGTACGCATAGCGCAGGTGTATATAAGTTTGATGGAACTAAGTTTACTAATTATTCAACAGCAAATGGCCTAAGCGATATAAATATATCTGCAGTAAAAACTGATAAAGCAGGTAATGTATTGATTGTATATAAAAAAGGAATTGACATATTGAATCCAGCAACCGGACAGGTATCTTACCTTAATGGCAGCCAGGGTATAAAAGAAGTTAATGTGCAGGACCTGGGAACCGTTTCGCAGGATACGACA
>JAYVEA010000012.1:0-7179 GCA_043749085.1 Chitinophagales bacterium | reverse complement strand
CTTACCCGTGGCGATGGAGGACAAAATTTAATTGGTGTGGAGCAAGGGATAGAGCTTGGTTTGATAAGAACACAGGAATTATTGGCAGCAAGAAAAGTAGATGGCGCTGAACAATATTTTACAAGAGCATATGAATTTGGATTTAGTAAAAGCGCTGAAGAAGCATTGCGCATTTGGGATAAAGAAAAAATCTTAAGCGATGTGGTATGGGTAATAAGAAATTATCAGCCTGATATAATTATTAAAAGATTTCCACCTGATAAAAGAGCCGGACATGGCCATCACGCAGCTTCGGCAATATTAGCAGATGAAGCCTTTACTGCAGCTGCAGACCCAAAGCGCTTTCCTGAACAATTTAAATACGGAGTAAAACCATGGAAGGCAAAAAGAATTATGTGGAACACATTTAATTTTGGATCAGTAAATACCACCAGCGAAGACCAATTAAAAATTGATATTGGGGGTTACAATTCATTACTTGGAAAAAGTTATGGTGAGATGGGCGGTGAAGCAAGAACAATGCACAAAAGCCAGGGGGAAGGGAGGCCGAGGAACAGGGGACAATCATTTCAATATTTTGTAACAACCGGTGATGATGAAGCAAAGAATGATCTTATGGACGGAATTGATATAAGCTGGAAAAGAATAAGTGGTGGAGATGCTATTCAATCAATGATAAATAACATTCTCAGCAATTATAAAACAGATCAGCCTGAATTATCAGTTCCTGCGTTAGTAAAATTATTTGTATCAATCAAAACATTACCACAGAGTAACTGGACAAATAAAAAACTGAATGAAGTACAGCAATTGATTGAAGAGTGCAGCGCATTATATGTTGAAGCAACTTCGTCTCTGCAATCGATTGTGCAGGGAGATTCATTAAAAATAAATTTGATAGTTAATGAACGTAAGAATATACCAGCTACATTAAAGAAAATAACAGTTGAAAATTTTGATTCTTCTTTTTCTGCATCTTTAAATCCTAATCAAAATTTTATTATTACTAAAACACTTTCTGTTGCAAATAATAAAAGGATTTCTCAACCCTACTGGCTCGAATATCCTTTAGTGGGAGGAACATTCGATGTAAGAGATCAAACACTAATTGGCAAAGCTGAAAACGATCCTTCATTTGAAGTAACTTTTATTGTAAATATTTTAGGAGAAGATTTTACAATTAGGCGCCCTGTTCAATACAGGGTTATTGATCCGGTAAACGGTGATGTTTATCAGCCTATAATTGTGTTACCTAAAATAGAATTGAGTTATGGTAAAGAAAATTACTTGTCTTTCAATAATCAATCCGTTATGCCTGTAATTAATGTAAAATCCAATACAAAAGTGTCTCCGGTAAATTATGATATTCAACAAAAATTTTCTGACAAATGGAAGCTACAATCATCCACTTTTATTCCCCGTTCTAATGAAATGAATTTATCAGAAGAGATTTCTGCGGTTGCAAAAAAAGGCAATGAAGTGTATGACAGCTATACCAAAACAATTTTCTACGATCACATTCCCACCATCACTTATTTTCCAAAAGCAAAAACTAATTTAGTAAAACTTGATTTAAAAATTGTTGGCAAGAAAATCGGATACATAGTTGGAGCAGGAGATAAAGTGCCACAAGCTTTAGAAGCAATGGGCTATGAAGTAAAAACCTTATCAGAAGCTAATCTTACTGATGATAATTTAAAACATTTTGATGCAATTATTACAGGCATCAGGGCTTATAATATTTATGAATATCTCACCAACAAAAATGATGTACTGAACCGCTATGTTGAAAATGGTGGTAATCTTATAGTTCAATATTTAAAGAGCAACCAGGTAGGGCAGAAGAGAGTTAAGGTTGGTCCTTATCCATTTAGTATTGATGGAGGTTCACGGGTTACAGAAGAAGACGCAAAAGTAAATTTCTTATTGCCCGATCATTCCGTTTTAAATTATCCAAATAAAATAACAGATAAAGATTTTGAGGGCTGGATACAGGAGAGAAGTACTTACCAGGTTACACAAATGGATGAGCATTATCAAACACTTTTAGGCATGAATGATAAAGGCGAAAAACAAAGTAATGGAAGCCTTGTTATTGCAAAATATGGCAAAGGCAATTTTGTATATGCATCATTGGTATTCTTCCGGCAGCTGCCGGCGGGAGTACCCGGCGCTTACAGGTTAATGGCGAATTTGATTGCGTTAGGAAAACAAGGCCCCCTCTAAATCTCCCCCGTTAGGGGAGACTTGCTAACGCACATTGTCGTCTATGCTGAATTGAGATATATAATTATATGTTAGTGCATTGTTCATTATAAAATAAATGCCCGGCCTTCCTCTCTATTGGAGAGGGAATGAGGGTGAGGCTATGCAAAAAGAAAAATCATATTGGCGTAACTGGTACATAATTGTATTTGCATTTCTTATACTGCAAATCGTGTTGTATTATTTTATCACGCAGCATTTTAAATAAAATGAATATTTCAAATTATATAAATTTTAAAAAGCCCCTTCAGGGGTTTGGGGTATGAGCCGTATTGACTGGATAATATTGGCTGTTACTCTCTGCGGCATTATAATGTATGGCATTTACAAAAGCCGCACTACCAAAAACCTTGATGGATATTTTTTAAGTAACCGTACGATGCCTTGGTACCTGGTGCTGCTAAGCATAATGGGAACACAGGCGAGCGCTATTACTTTTTTAAGTGCCCCTGGCCAGGCATACACTGATGGGATGCGCTTTGTACAATATTATTTCGGATTGCCGCTGGCGATGATAATTATATGCATTGTGTTTGTTCCCATTTTTCGCAGGCTTAAAATTTATACTGCGTACGAATTTTTGGAAGAACGTTTTGATCTTAAGACAAGAACATTTACTTCATTTTTATTCCAGGTATCACGCGGACTTTCTACAGGCATTAGTATTTATGCTCCTTCGCTTATTTTAAGTTCGTTGCTGCGATGGAATATTCATTCAACAAATATTATTATGGGCGGTCTGCTGATCATTTACACTGTAAGTGGAGGCGCAAAAGCTGTTGCGTATACGCAAAAGCTACAGCTGATAATTATTATTATCGGTATGGCAATAGCAGGATATATGGTGGTTCATTTAATGCCTGCAAATGTTGGATTTGCTGATGCTTTGCGTATTGGGGGTAAGGGCGGTAAAATGAATGTAATAACAAATGGTATTACCAACAATGGTTTTGACTGGAAAGACAGGTACAATATTTTTAGCGGATTAATAGGTGGGTTGTTTTTAGCGCTTTCTTATTTTGGGACTGATCAAAGCCAGGTGGGCCGATACTTAACAGCAAAGGATAATAAGGAAAGCAAATTAGGGTTACTGATCAATGGGCTGGTGAAAGTTCCGATGCAGTTTTTAATATTAATGATCGGAGTTTTAGTATTCTCATTTTACCATTACAATAAAGCGCCGATATATTTTAATGATGTACAAATAGAAGCTGCAAAAAGTACTATTAAAAAAGATTCATTAGAAAATCTGGAGCAGCAATATGCTTTTGTTGCTGCTGATAATGATATTGAAAAGACCGCTATAAGAAAACAGTATAAAGATGTTTTAAAAAGAGCATTGCCTGCAGAAGATGTAAATGATACTAATTACATTTTCCTAAGATTTGTAATTGATTATTTGCCCAGAGGATTAATTGGGCTTTTGATAGCAGTAATATTTTTAGCTGCATGGGGAAGTATCGCTGCAGCATTGAATGCACTTGCATCCTGTAGTGTGGTTGATATTCATAAAAAGTTTATTAATAAAGAACTTACGCCAAAGATGGATTACAGAATTTCTAAGTTGTATACATTGGCGTGGGGTATATTCAGTATTGTGATCGCAGAGACTGCAAGTAATTTAGGCAACAGTCTTATTGAGACAGTAAATATTTTAGGTTCTCTTTTTTATGGTGTTATACTGGGAATATTTTTAGTTGCCTTCTGGATAAAGCAAATAAAATCCCATGCAGTTTTTTATGCAGCTTTAATTTCAGAGTTATTAGTTATCCTGGTTTATAAAGCAGATATAATTTCATTTTTATGGCTTAATGTAATTGGTGCTGTACTGGTAATTATTATCTCAGGAATATTTCAAATATTTTTTAGTGCCAGTAATTATAGTAAAATAAAAAATGCCTCCACCAAATGATGGAGACATTACCTATAAATTTAAAATTATTTTAGCGTTGCTAAGAGTTTTTCATTTAACCTTACATAATCATCATTTTTTTGTTCGCGTGCCAGCACCATAGATCTTTGTGCAGTTGTTTTCGCTTCATCTTTTCTTCCCAGCTTGGCTAATGTATTTGCTTTTTGGTAATACATATAAAAAGCATTTGGATTTTGTTCTATTGCTTTATTAAACCATTGCAACGCCTGGTTCAGGTCTTTACCGGTTTCCACATAATACATGGCAGATTGAAAATATGGCCTGTTGTCCTTGTTCATTAAATTATCTATCTGCGCCATTACTTTTTTATCAATATCGGTAGTGATAGGCACTGCCACTGCAGTTTTATCCCACATTATTTGTAAGTCCGTGCTAGTTGGTTTTACGTTCGCAAATTGCATAGTAAAAGTTTCCACTGTTTCATTCAGTTTCATTGGCTTTACCGTCACCCTGAAAATATCATCTTCTTTTTTATAATCTGTACCCCAGTTGGCAGACCCTTTGTTAATGATAACTTCCCATTCATTTTCTTTTGGAACTGTATAAAGAGCATACTCGCCAGCTTTTAATGGCTGCCCGCCAAAAGATACATCATCATTAAATTTAATTCTTGTTGCAGAATTTGCGCCTGTACGCCAAACTGCATTCCAGGGCACAAGATCACCAAAGATCTTTCTTCCCTTTATACCCGGCCGTGAATAAACAAGTTCTACAGAAGAAATACCAAAGTCCTGTTTAATAGTTTGTGTTGGAGAGGGGGCAGGAGTTTTGATTTGCGCATTCGAATTTAGTAATACTGTAGCAATAAAGATTAATAGCAATATTTTTTTCATCGTGTTTGTTTTAAAAGATGATAATATATTTTATGGTGAAAGGTATAATACAAAAGTAGAAATTTGATAAATTGTTTGGTCTCCCTCTCTGAAGGAGAGGGAATGAGGGTGAGGCATTATTCAAAATAAATTTTTATGGTTTGATATAACAACCGGTTTTGAAGATACAGGCTTTGTGTATTCAGGCTTTCAGTATAACCCTGCAATCCAAATAAACCGGCTGCATTTCCTTTATTGATCGCTATCTCAAGGTATCCGGCAGAATTAAATAAAGCAAGTTTTTCACTTTCTGTAACATCGGCATAGGTATCACTTATTTTATCTATTATTTCATCTCTTTTAAAAACAATTTTAAAACTTCTTCCCCGGCGTTGCTCTTCAAATTCATCTTTAGTAATATTGATAATAACGTTTTCGAAGTTATCTATAAAAATAATTTGTCCTTCTATCCAGTTATTACCAAGCAAAGCCCGCAAAGGATTTTTTACCTCAATAGAAATATTTGGATCGCCAATAGTTTCAAATGCATCTCCTGCAAGTATTTGATCAAAAGCTTTGGCAAACACGGAAGCACAATACAATGTATTTTTTTGAGCTGATTTATTTAATGAAAGTGCAACAATAGTTTGAGGCACTTCTTCCAGTATCATTGTGATCAAACCATTATCTGCGCATCCTATGTATTGATTATTGTAGTGTATTAATAAAAGATGTTCGGGCCTTTGGTCAAATAAATTTACCAGAACAAGATGAAAAGTTCCATCAGGGAAATTTTTTATCGCATTTCGGCATACATAAGCAGCCTGCGGATAATTAAATGGCGAAAGGTTATGCGAAATATCTACGATATTGAATTCAGGATTTATGCTCAGCAGTTGTCCTTTAATTGCACCAACCAGAAAATCCTGCGAACCTATGTCAGATGTAAGTGTTATTAAAGGCATCTTCAAATACCGGATTTAAAATTTGAGATTTGAATTTCAAATCATTTTATCAGTTCCCCGTTCTTAAAAAAATGTTTTCTTACCAGATTATCCGCCCACTTCGGAAAAAATTTATTTATAAATACAGTTTGCTTACCTGTAAATGTTAATACCAAAGTACGTTTTCTTTTTTCAATTGCCTTTATAATATGCTTAGCACATTCTTCAGCACTCATCATTTTTTCTTCATCCATTGGTGATTCGCCCTGTGGCTTTGCTTCACTATTTAATGCCATATTCCTAATGTTAGAAGTAGTAAAACCGGGGCAAACCCACATTACATTTACTCCTGTATCAAGCAATTCAGTTCGCAAAGCTTCCAGCCATCCATTTACTGCATGTTTACTTGCACTATAACCGCTTCTACCCGGCAAACCCCTGTAACCTGCAATTGAAGAAACTCCTGCAATAGTTCCTTTTCTCTTTATTATTTCATTAAGCGCAAACTTAGTGCAGTAAACAGTCCCCCAAAAGTTTATATCCATTACTTTTTTAAGGGTAGTTAGGTCGGTATCTTTTACTAATGCTCTCATTGAAATGCCGGCATTGTTTATTAATATATCTATACCTCCAAAAGTGTTTATAGTACTATCAATAAACTTTTTACAATCTTCTTCTTTACTTACATCAGCAACAACTGTATGTAAAAGTTTACCCGAATTTTGAACCTGGAGGCTATATAATTTATCCTGGTTTCTTGCACAGGTTGCAACTTTAGCCCCGCGGTTAATAAATGCATTAACCAATGCTTTTCCTATGCCATCGGTTCCCCCGGTAATTGCAACTACTTTATCTGTAAATGAGTATGACATTTTTAAATTATGGGCAAAAATAGGAGAGATGAAGGTGGTAAAAAACAAAACTTCTGATATTGATAAATAACGTACTAGTTATCTTCTTTTTAAAATTTGATGCAAAATGTTTTTACCTTATTTTTGCACTCCTTAAAAAAAGGAATATTACGTTAACTCAGTTGGTAGACATCCCGATTTTATCGGGAGGATTCTGTTAACTAAATGATTTGATTCGGTAGCTCAGTTGGTAGAGCAATACACTTTTAATGTATGGGTCCTGGGTTCGAGTCCCAGCCGGATCACAAACACTTCTATTTGAAGTGTTTTTTTTATGCCTTATACATATATACTTTTTTCTGAGAAGCTTAATA
>JAYVEA010000011.1:0-20105 GCA_043749085.1 Chitinophagales bacterium | reverse complement strand
CAACTTTCATTTATTAACCATGCAAACTGCTCCAAAAAAAGTTATAACCAGTTGGGCCATGTACGACTGGGCTAACAGCGCTTATTCACTCATCATCGCCTCTGCCATATTTCCTGCATACTATTCTTTTATTGCTCCTCCGCAGGTAATTTTTTTAGGAAGAACTTTTGAAAGAGTTGCTTTGGTATCTTACTCAACAGCTTTTTCTTTTTTAGTTATTGCAATCCTGTCTCCCATACTTTCATCTATAGCAGATTACAAAGGGAATAAAAAGAATTTTATGCAATTCTTTTGCTATTTAGGATCTGCTGCATGCATAGCGCTAACATTTGTTACAAAAGAAAATATTTCATTTGGTATAGTATGCTCTATAATTGGCTCGATTGGTTTTTGCGGCAGCATTGTTTTTTATAACGCTTACCTGCCGGAAATTGCGGCGGAAGAAGACCAGGATAAAGTTAGTGCAAAGGGTTTTGCCTTGGGCTATGTGGGAAGTGTTTTACTGATGCTTGTTTGTCTTGCATTTATTATGAGTAATGACGAATTGCATTGGGGATGGAGAGCATGGCCCACACGATTATCTTTTTTAGCAGTTGGATTGTGGTGGGCAGGATTTGCACAGATCACTTTTAGAAATTTACCTAAATCCAAACCATCCCAGCAGCATCCCGAAAGGAATATTTTAATAAACGGCTTTTACGAATTAAAAAATGTATGGAACCAATTATATCATTATCCTACAACAAAAAGATTTTTAATAAGCTTTTTCTTTTACAATATGGGCGTGCAAACTGTAATGTATATGGCAACGTATTTTGCATCGGCAGAATTTAAATTAAAGGCCGCACAACTTATCATCACAGTACTTATTCTGCAGATAGTCGCCATTTTTGGAGCGATTTTATTTTCAAGGTTATCAAAAAGAACAAGCAATTTATTTACTCTTGGTGTAATTATTATTATATGGATAGCAGTTTGTTTTTTTGCATCTATTATTACAACAGTTAACCAGTTTTATATGCTGGCATTTACAATAGGTATGGTAATGGGAGGAATTCAATCCATGTCCCGTTCTACTTATTCAAAATTACTGCCGCCAACAAAAGATACCGCCTCATATTTTAGCTTTTATGATGTTTGCGATAAAGTAGGAACAGTGATCGGCACATTATCATTTGGATTTGTATCTGAATTTTTAGGAGGAATGCGCAACTCTGTTCTTGCCTTAATGACTTTTTTTATAATCGGTGGCATTTTACTCTTATTTGTTGATCAAAAAAAGAAGGCTGCAATTGCATGAAACTGTATTCTATAAACACAGGCTATTTCAAACTGGATGGTGGTGCTATGTTCGGGGTGGTACCAAAAAGCATGTGGCAAAAATTAAATCCCCCTGATGAAAATAATATGTGTAGCTGGGCCATGCGTTGTTTATTAATTGAAGATGGAGGTAGATTGATATTAGTTGATAACGGTATGGGAAATAAACAGGATGAAAAATTTTTCGGCCATTATTATTTACATGGAGATGATACACTGGAAAACTCGCTGGCTAAAAATGGTTTTAGTAAAGATGATATAACAGATGTGTTTCTCACACATTTACATTTTGATCATTGCGGGGGTTCCATAGAAAGAAATGAGGGGAAATTAATTCCTGCATTTAAAAATGCTACTTACTGGAGCAATGAAAAGCATTGGCAATGGGCAATACAACCAAATGACAGGGAAAAAGCAAGTTTTTTAAAAGAGAATATTTTACCTATTGAAGAAAGCGGGAAATTAAAATTTTTCGATGTAAAAGACAGTATCTCTTTTACTGAAAATATTAAAGTAAGATTTATGTATGGTCACACTGAAGCTATGATGTTGCCTCAAATAAATTATAAAGACAAAACCATTGTTTTCATGGCTGACCTGTTGCCTTCAGTTGCGCACATTCCAATTCCCTATGTGATGGCGTACGATACAAAGCCGCTGGAAACTTTAAAGGAAAAAAAATTGTTTCTTAAAGAAGCCCTGGAGAAAGATTATATTTTATTCTTTGAGCATGATCCGCAAATTGAATGCTGTACCCTGCAATTGACTGAAAGAGGAATAAAAAGCAACAAAATTTTTTCTCTTCTGGATATTTAATTACCGGGTGCTTATGAGGGAAGTAAGCGGGTACCTTAAATTTTTATATCCCATCATGTCAACTTTAACGCTGCCTACTGAAATGGGAGACTCTACTCTTAATACTAAATGATTAGGATCATCACTAACCCATACAACCATCTTCTCACCTCCTTCAAACATAGTTCCTTTTACCAGCAGTGGTTTTATTTTTATTGAATGGAATTTTCCATACCTGGTTTTAATGGTTTCTTTACCCACATATCTAAGGTATAAGTGATGCACTTCATCATCCAGGAACATATCAAAAGGTATTTTATCATCAGTCTTGTACTTATCGAACTTTATATTTCTTGCGTAATACATTGCGCTAACAACATCCTGTATACAATTTGGAATTTTATACACGCCATTCGTACTTACTGCTGTACCTGCAGCGTGATTAAAGGTTACATTATTATAAATTTTATACCCTCCTTCCTCTACATTACGAATAAACTTTAGCGGCAACATTGTCGCCGTATCAATGTAACTTTCATAGCGATCTCTCACTTTAAAAAAATTATCAAAAAATGAATATGATTTTCCTACACCTACACAATGGTATGCAGCACGGCCATTAAACTTTTCCAGATTCACTGAAAATGTTGCATCACCGGCAGCTATATACATCCCCATAGTTGTGTAATACACTTTCATGGTAACAACTTCTCCAGGTACAAATGCAGTATTTCTTATCCCGCAAAAATCATCGCCTGCCTTTAAAGAAAAAGCAGTAAGAATTATTAAAAGAGTTGTTGCGCTTTTTATTATATATCTCATCGTACGTTCTAAGTTCTTTCTTTAAAAATTCTTTTGCTTATAATAAAATAACTTCCGGCCAATGCAGGTATAAAAAGATTAATAAACCAAATACCAAAAGTCGTTCCGAGGATACCAATGATATTTGCACTATACAAACTT
The DNA here is from genome assembly GCA_043749085.1 of Chitinophagales bacterium. GTDB lineage: Bacteria > Bacteroidota > Bacteroidia > Chitinophagales > Chitinophagaceae > Ginsengibacter. Next base: position 17,027 of record JAYVEA010000011.1, on the reverse strand, counting down.
AAAAGTTCTGTACTGAATTTTCCTCTTATCCCAAGATCTGCAATTGCAAAAGATGGAACGATTGCCATAACTAAATATAATATTGTTATAAGCCAAAAAGCTTGCTGCCAGCCAACTTCCACCTGAAGCACATGCAACAACAATATATATTGTATGACGAAAACAAGGTAGCGGAGAAGCGATAGCAAGAGCAACCTTAACAATAATTTGGGAGTAAACTCATCGAGTACACTTATGTATTGAACATATTTTGAAAGTCCCGGAATTCTTTCAAATAATTTTATGATCCATGAAAGACGAAAAAGAAATAGTAAAAGAATGAATGTGGTTACAACAGATAAAAATAATAAAGTCTTTAACCAAAAAAATGAAAGTCCCATGATAGTTCCGCTTCCATCCTGCGTATTTAAAAGAAAAATTAATCCACCACACCCCATTAACACCGTAATGGTAAGCTGGCATATACTTCCTGCAATTGATAATGAAACTGATTTGAGCCTGTTCCCTTCATCCACATAAAGCACTCTTCCTCCATACTCGCCAATCCTGTTAGGAGTATTTAAAGAAAACGTTACCCCCGATAATACACCCTTGAGTGCAATCCAATAATTTAATGGCTGAAGATTTTTCATCAAAACCTGCCATTTTTTTGCTTCCAAACCCCAATTAAGAAAAGCTAGTATTATCACTAACCAAAACCTCCACGCCTGCCCGCCAAATGGTGCCTGCTTTATTAAGAGCAAAGAAGCATGAAGGTGTGGCTGCGCTTTTACCTGTTGATATAAAGAATAAAACAACCATACCCCAAGCAACGGACCAAGGAAATAATTGAGGAATAATTTGATATTTTTGTTCATCCTGAACATGTGTTCAAAAATAATCTTCACTTTGCATAAACTATCAAAAATCATTTTAGGTATTGATCCCGGAACATTGCTGATGGGCTTTGGAATAATTAAAGTATCAGGCAATAGTGTAACACTTATAGAGATGGATGTGCTAAAGCTTTCTCCTAAAAAAGATGCTTACGAAAGATTACGATTAATACATTATAAGGTTTGTGATCTTGTAAAACTGCATGCGCCAAATGAACTGGCGATCGAAGCTCCATTTTTTGGCAAGAATGTTCAGAGCATGCTGAAGTTAGGCAGGGCACAGGGTGTTGCCATAGCAGCGGCAATGCAATCGGGTTTGCCGGTTACTGAATATTCACCAAGAAAAATAAAACAATCAATTACAGGAAATGGTAATGCTGATAAACAACAGGTAATGAAAATGCTGCAGCGTATTTTAAATTTTAGCGATGATCCAAAATATTTAGATGCTACTGATGCCTTGGCAGTAGCTGTTTGTCACCACTTCCAGGATAATGTTTTATTAAAAGGATCAGCAAAAAAAATTAATGGGTGGAAAGATTTTCTTGTAAAAAATCCCGGAAGAATAAAATAGTTTATAAATATTCCAGGATCTTTTGTTCGGCGGCTTTTAATTCTTCCAATGAAACTTTAAGCTTTGGTCTTGTAAAATTTAAGTCATCAGCATAATTAATAGGAACTAAATGCATGTGTGCATGCGGTACTTCCAGCCCCACAACACTTATTCCACAACGATTACAATCAAATGCATTTTCAATAGCCTTTGCAATTGGTTTTGCAAAAAGCAGCATTTCACTAAGGTATTCATCAGGAATATCAAAAAATTTATCTATCTCAATTTTAGGGATCACCAGTGTATGCCCTTCTACCAATGGATACACATCTAAGAATGCAAAAAACTTTTCATTCTCCGCAATTTTATAACAGGGAATTTGGCCCCGGATTATTTTAGAAAAGATCGTCATTGAAGATTTATTGTTGGTGTAAAGCTATATTAAAGCAGTCTCTTGGACAGCATTCACCTAACCTAACAGTTATTATGCCAGTTCGGTTTAATAAAAAGCATCTTTCTTGGCATATATTTTTCTCTTGATATATATCCTAAATAATTTATAATGAATGATGAGAAAAATACAATTCCGGTAAATAAAATTACCCATAAGAATACACCAAATGATGATGAAAAGCGGATGAAGAGATGCGAAAAATTGCAGGGTTCAGAATCTACCGGAATTCCATAATGTACAATTTCCTCTCATTATTCACGTAGAATAATTTCCTCATACAAATAATTTATAATAATTTTTTATGCAAAAAAGTAATCCAAAAAAAACCCTAAGGCCACCGCAAAAACAAGATAAGCCTGGTGATGAATACAGGATGATCCCTGTTCCTGTATTTGATAATCCTGAAGTAAAAGGAAGTGGTAAACTTGCCAATAAAATTGCCTTCATCACTGGCGGAGATAGTGGGATCGGTCGTGCGGTTGCAGTATTATTTGCTAAAGAAGGTGCTGATATTGCAATTGTTTATCTTGAGTGAGGATCAGGATGCAGAAAAAACAAAAAATGTAATTGAACTAACCTATGGCAAAAAGTGTTTATTGATCCCGGGAGATATCAGCAAAGAAAAATTTTGTAAAAATGCAGTAGCTAAAACGATAAAGCAATTTGGAAGAATTGATATTTTAGTTAATAACGCGGCCACACAATTTGAAAGCAAAAGCATTGAAGACATTACAACAGAGCAGCTAACTAAAACATTTGAGACAAATATTTTCGCAATGTTTTGGATAGTAAAAGCTGCATTGCCTGATATGCAAAAAGGGAGCGTAATTATAAACACTACCTCTGTAACAGCGTATCGTGGCAGCGCAGAGCTAATGGATTATGCCTCTACAAAGGGTGCTATTGTTAGCTTTACAAGAAGTCTTGCCCATAATTTAATTGAAAAAGAAATAAGAGTAAATGCAGTGGCCCCCGGACCTATATGGACGCCTCTTATTGTTGACACATTTGAAGGTAATAAAGTAGCCAAACATGGTAGTGATGCCCCGATGAAACGGGCCGGTGAGCCCGTTGAAGTAGCGCCTTCATATTTATTTCTTGCATGTGACGATTCAAGTTATATTACAGGCCAGGTACTACATCCAAACGGCGGAGAAATCGTAAATGGTTAATAAAAAATAGAATGGTAACTGAAACAGGAGAAGAAATAAAGATCACAAACAAAAAAATAAAAAGTATTGGCAGTGATCCCGAAAAAACCGCAAAAGCAATTAATCTTGTTTATGTAAGTGATACTGAGCCCGGAATTACAAGGGTTAAAAATGGTGAAAAATTTCAATACTTTTTAAAAGGCAAAAAGATCGGGGATGATGAAGAGCTTTTACGCATAAAGCATTTGGTTATTCCACCTGCATGGACAAACGTTTGGATATGCCCTGAAGAAAATGGGCATTTACAGGCAACCGGGCTGGATGTAAAAGGAAGAAAACAATATCGCTATCATGCAGACTGGAACAAATTCAGGAATCAAACAAAATTTTATCGTCTTCATGAATTCGGGAAAGTTTTACCAACAATGCGTTTGCAATTAGAAAAAGATATTTCACTGCCTACCCTTGGTCAGGAAAAAGTTCTGGCAGCAGTTGTTAGCCTTATGGAAAGAACCAACATACGGGTAGGCAATAATATGTATGAAAAATTGTATGGCTCTTATGGCTTAACAACTCTAAAAGATAAGCATGTAAAAATTGAAGGCAATAAATTAAAATTTGCTTTCAAGGGTAAGAAAGGCGTGTTTCATGACATCAGTATTAAAAATAATAAGCTTTCAAAAATTGTAAAGCAATGCAGGGATATTCCCGGTAAAGAATTGTTTCAATATTTCGATGAAAATGGTGAAAGACATTCTATAGATTCAGGAATGGTAAATGAATATATTAAAAAGATAAGCGGTGGAAGCGATTTTACAGCGAAAGATTTTAGAACATGGGCTGGAACCGTACAAGCCTTGCTGGCGCTAAAGTCTATTGGATGCTGCGATACGGCAACCGAAACAAAAAGAAGAATTGTAGAAGCCCTTGATATGGTATCACAACATCTCGGTAATACAAGAACGGTTTGTAAAAAATATTATGTCCATCCGCTAATTTTATCTTTATACGAAAGCAAAGGATTGGAAAAATATACAGCAGAATTAGATCAGATTGAAAAGAACGATAATAAAACGGATCTTACCCCTGAAGAAAAAGTTGTCATGAAAATTTTAGAAAGTAATTAGATGTTCTCTATAAATAATAAAACAGAAAACGGTTTTTACAAAGTTGTTTTGAAAGATGAAACAACAGGAACATTCGCAGAGATCGTTCCTTCATGCAGTGCAATACTTCATTCATTTTCAATTATAATAGATGGAAAAGAAGTTAATATAATTGAAAGCTATGAAAGCGAAGCAGACTTTAAAAAGAGTGTAACCTCCAAAGGTTTTTTAGGAACCAAGCTTTCCCCTTTTGTGTGCAGGCTAAATAAAGGCAAATATAGTTTTGCAGGAAAAGAGTATACAATAGAAAAATATTACCACCAAAAAAATGCATTGCATGGTTTGCTGTATGATCAATCCTTCCATGTTACCGGCGAGCAGTCAAATGAAAATAGTGCAGCCGTTTCAATGATCTTTGAATACAGGGCAACCGATCACGGCTATCCTTTTAATTATGACTGCATTGTTACCTATGAGCTGGAAGCGCATAACAGGCTAAATGTATTTACTGAGGTTATTAATAAAGAAATTTTCTCAATTCCAGTTCAGGATGGCTGGCATCCATATTTTAAACTGGATGCAAAGATCGATGACCTGAAATTACAATTCAGATCGTTTGAGATGCTGGAATTTAATGAAGAGCTGATGCCTACAGGAAAATTAATTCCATATAAAGAATTTGATAAACTAAAAAAGCTGGGTAATACTTTTTTTGATAATTGTTTTACTGTAAATTTCTCTGAGGGACAGCCTATATGTTTATTACAGAATGCTGAAAAAAATATCGAGATCGAAATTCATGCAGATGAATCATATCCGTATTTACAATTGTATACGCCACCTAACAGGAACAGCATCGCAATTGAAAACCTAAGCGGGGCGCCCGATGCTTTTAACAACGGCATGGGAGTAAAAAAAATTGCACCCCTAGAATCAGCAAGCTTTACCGCTTCTTATAAGATTACCTTATTAACTTAGTTGCATGAATATAGTTGCATTAAAGGTCAATAACATTTTTAAAGAAAAATTTTCTTCAACACCACATTTATATTTTTCTCCCGGCAGGATAAATTTTATTGGTGAGCATATTGATTATAATGATGGCTTTGTAATGCCCGCTGCTATTGATAAAGGAGTTTGGTATGCAATAGCTTTGAATAACACTGATGAGATAAACTTTCATGCTGTTGATTTTAATGAAAAGCTTTCGATCAATATTAAGGACATAAAAAAAATGAATGGTTGGAAAAATTATGTGCTTAGCGTAGTGAATGAATTTTTAATCAAAGGTTTGGAGGTAAAGGGATTTAATTGTGTGTTCGGTGGGAATATTGCGAACGGCGCTGGTATCTCTTCATCCGCTGCAGTTGAAGGTGGGCTTGCGTTTAGCATAAATGAGCTTTTTAATTTTGGCTTCAGCAGAAAGGAACTCGCCTTACTTTGTCAGCGTGCAGAACATAACTTTCCCGGCGTAATGTGTGGCATTATGGATCAGTATGCAAATATGTTTGGCAAAAAAGATCATGTGATATTGCTGGACACAAGAAGTGTGGAACATCAATATTTTCCGTTGAAGTTAGAAGGGTATGAAATTGTACTCATCAATACAAAAGTTCATCATTCGCTTGCATCATCAGAATATAATGTTAGAAGAAAGCAATGCGAAGAAGGATTAGCCATATTAAAAAAAGAATTAGAAATTAATTCTTTCAGAGATATAAAAACCGCAGAAGAATTATTGCCGTTTAAAGATAAAATGGGAGAGAAAGTGTATGACCGTTGCAAATATGTGGTGGAAGAAATTTTAAGAACGCAGGAAGCAGCAAAACTTTTGCAGGAAGATAATTTAATTGAATTTGGTAAGAAGATGTTTGAAACTCACGAAGGTTTGAGCAAACTCTATGAAGTAAGTTGCAATGAACTTGATTTTCTTGTTGAGAAAGCTAAGGAAAATAAAAATGTAATTGGCGCAAGGATGATGGGTGGAGGGTTTGGTGGCTGCACCATAAATATTGTAAAGAAAGAAGCCGTTAAAGACTTCGTAGCCCATGCAACTTCTTCTTATCAAAAAAAATTTAATATAAATGCTGAAATAATTGAAGTAGAGATTGAAGATGGAACACATGAGATAAATTGATCTTACACCTTTACATAGATCTTTTTCTTATCCATCCCGTAACAAATTGCCCAAAACAAAATAATAACGCAAATAGAAAATAGTAACGAGCCATTCTCCGGCCGGCCCGGAAGCTTTGAGCATAATTTTGCAAACCCATGCCACGGATCAGAATAAGTGATAATACCTTTTTCGTTAACACCGGTTTGCCAGCGAAACAACCATAAAGTTTTTGGAAAAAAACTACTGAATGCAAAAATGAACAAGGCATTTTTTCCAAACACATCAAAGAACCTGGTAAACCATCCACGCATTTGCTTTACTTCAATTGCATAAATTAATGTTGCCAGAATTACAATGGCTAGACCGGACGTATAAACAACAAAAGAGCTTGTCCATATTTTTTTATTGATTGGGAAAACATAGTCCCATGCATACCCTGTAAACAGCAATGCAACTGCAGCAATAAATAAAATAGTAAGCATTTGGTACAGCTCAAAACCCTTTACAGCAGGCTGTTCCATCTCTGCAAGATGCTGTCCGCGTTTCCGGATAAAGTCGCCAACTAAAAAACCAAAGATCACTTGTACAATGGCAGGAATGGTGCTCATGATTCCTTCGGGATCGAATGCAATTCCTTCACCATGATACATGTGCGGCTCGGTAAGTATTGCTTTATCTACAGAATTGCCAAAGTAACCGGTCATACTAAATGGATCAGGAGTACCGCCTAATGAATAAGTAAGAAACCAATAAACAAGTAAAAGAATTAGTCCCAATAAAAAAGCCCCTCTTATTTTGAGATAATAAATAATTATGGAAGCAAAAAAATAGCTGAGAGCGATTCTTGCCAACACACCAAGGATACGAACACCCATTAATTCCCCTTTGGCATTTATCCATGTCCATCCTTTAGCCACAAGATGATCGCCATTGTATTGCACAAAAGGATACCACGTTAAAAAAATCCCAATGCCCCAGATAAGTAAAGTGCGTTTAATTATTTTCCTCCAGAAAGTGGCGTCACCAGCAGCCTCCAGCCTTGGCATTACAAAAGCAAGTGCATTACCTACAGCAAATAAAAAAAATGGAAAAACAAGATCGGTAGGTGTTAAGCCATGCCATGACGCATGATCTAAAGGAGAATAAACATAAGATGATCCGGGATTATTTACAAGGATCATCATGCAAACTGTAGCTCCTCTAAAAACATCAAGAGAATAATAGCGTTGGGTCATATGGCAGTCTTGTAAAAAAGAAAGTTACTCAAATTCTTTCACTCAGTTCAAGCCAGCGCATTTCTTTTTCATCAAGTAATTTGATTATCTCATTGATCCTTTCAGCAGCTATTTGCAATTCATCATAAGCAAGATTATTTGTGTTCATCTTTTCTTCCAGACTAACTTTTTCTTTTTGCAATGCAGGCATTTCCTGTTCTAATTTTTCAAACTCATGCTTTTCTTTAAAGGAAAAACGTTTTTCACCAATAGCATCAGGTCTTTTACTAATTTGAGATGACTCATTATTTTTTGCCAATTGCTTATTGCCAATTGCTAATTGTGCATTACTAATTATCTCTTTATCCTTCCATTCTCTATACTCAGAATAATTACCGGGAAAATCCTTTATTACACCATCGCCTTCAAATGCAAAAAGATGATCCACCACCCTATCCATAAAATAACGGTCGTGACTTACAATTAAAATGCATCCCGGAAAATCTTTTAAAAATTCTTCCAGCGTTCTTAATGTTTGCAGATCAAGATCATTTGTAGGTTCATCAAGAATTAAGAAATTAGGATTGAGAAATAAAACACTCAGCAGGTGCAATCTTCTTTTTTCTCCCCCGCTTAATTTACTAAGAGGAGTAAATTGCTGCTGTGCATTGAAGCCAAATTTTTCCATGAATTGGGAAGCGCTGATCTTACTGCCATCAGCCAACGGAAAGAATTCTGCAAAATCTTTTACATATTCAATGGCCCTTTTATCTTCTTTGTATTGCAAACCTTCCTGCGCAAAGTTGCCGAATACGACTGTATCCCCATGATTTATCTTTCCGCTGTCAGGAGGCTCGGTACCTAAAGCAATTTTTAAAAATGTTGACTTACCAACGCCATTCTTTCCAACAATACCAATCCTTTCACCTCTTTTAAAAGTATAATCAAAACCCTTCATTATTGGCTTATCGCCATAGCTTTTATTAACTTTTTTCATTTCAATAACCTTACCGCCGAGTCTTGTCATTTTTACCTGTAAAGAAATTTCAGGTTCATCTTTTTGCAGACTTACTTTTTCCTGGATATCAACAAAGGCGTCCTGCCGGCTTTTTGATTTTGTGGTACGGGCCTTCGGTTGCTTGCGCATCCACTCCAGTTCTTTTCTAAAAATATTTTTATCTTTTTGTAATTCGCTTTGCTGTACTTCCTGCCGTAAAGATTTTTGTTCTAAGAAATAATCATAGTCGCCTTTGTACACGTAAAGCTTTTCATCATCCATTTCTATGATCTCATTACAAACGGTATCCAAAAAGTAACGATCATGCGTTACAAGCAGCAAAGTACTTTTTTGAGAAGAAAGAAAATTCTCCAGCCACTCTATCATTTCAACATCCAAATGATTGGTTGGTTCATCCAATATCAATAAACATCTTCCTTCATGCAATTGTGATTCTATCAGCGCCTGTGCCAATGCAACTCTTTTTCTCTGGCCGCCGCTTAAATTTTTTACAGGTTCATTCAAATGGTGAAGATCGAGTTTACCTAAAATTTGTTTAAGGTCACTTTCAAAATTCCAGGCATTTAACTCACTAAGTTTTTCGATAAGGTCATGTAACTTATTTTCATCATGACCCCCATCTTCCAGGTACATTTCATATTCCTTAACCACTTTTATAATAGGATTATCCATTCGTAAAATATTATCCCAGATTGACTTTGCATTATCAAAAGCAGTATCCTGCTGAAGCATGATTACCTTTACATCTTTATGCACCCATACAGTGCCGCTATCGGCAGTATCAAGCCCGGCAATAATTTTTAATAAAGTAGATTTTCCTGTTCCGTTTCTGGCAACAAAAGCAATCTTATCCCCTTCTTCAACATAAAAAGTAATATTCTTAAAAAGTGTTCTTATTCCGAAGGATTTACTGATATTTTCAACCGAAGCATAATGCATGGCGCAAAGGTAATTTGTCTGAACCATGATTTTTAGGATTAATGGAATCCACAGGAAAATGATTCCGTTAATTTCCTCTCTTATATTTCTTAATATTGCAGGTTTAGATTGAAGTATGAATAAAAATTATTTTGCTCATCCTACGGCAGTTATAGATGAAGGTTGTGAAATAGGCTCAGGAGTTAAGATCTGGCATTTTAGTCATGTGATGCCCAACAGCATCATAGGAGATGATTGTAACATCGGGCAAAATGTGGTTGTATCTTCCGGTGTTAAACTCGGTAAAAATGTAAAGGTTCAAAATAATGTTTCTATTTATGAGGGTGTAATATGTGAGGATGATGTTTTTTTAGGACCATCTATGGTATTTACAAATGTTATAAATCCAAGAAGTGCAATTATCCGGAAGAATGAATATAAAAAAACCTTAGTTAAGAAAGGCGCATCTATTGGTGCCAACGCTACCATTGTTTGCGGAAATGATATCGGTGAATATTCTTTTATTGGTGCAGGTTCTGTAGTTACTAAAGAGGTACTTCCATATGCTTTGGTTATTGGTAATCCTGCAAGGCAAACAGGATGGGTAAGTGAATATGGAATAAAATTAAAATTTGATGAAGAAGGTAAAGCCGTTTGCAGGGAAAGTGGAGAGAAATATATTTTAAAAGATAACAGGGTTAATAAATTATAAATATTAATGGATCAAACTATTTTAATAACCGGAGGCGCAGGATTTATTGGTTCTCATCTTACAAGATTATTTGTTACCAAATACCCGCATTACAAAATTATAAATCTTGATAAACTTACCTATGCAGGCAACCTTGAGAATTTAAAAGATATAGAAGATAAACCCAATTACACTTTTGTAAAAGGCGATATAACTGATATTGATTTTATAAAAGAACTTTTTGAAGAGCATAAATTCATCGCAGTTTTACATTGTGCTGCGGAAAGCCATGTTGACCGGTCTATTTCCGATCCATTAGCTTTTGCCAGAACCAATGTTTTAGGTACTGCAACTTTATTACAAACAGCGAAAGATTTTTGGGAAGATGATCTTACAGGAAAATTATTTTATCATATTTCTACTGATGAAGTTTATGGTTCGTTGGGTGATGCTGGATTTTTTACGGAGGAAACACGATACGATCCACGCAGCCCTTATTCAGCATCCAAGGCTTCTTCAGATCATTTTGTAAGAGCTTTTTATCATACTTATAAATTGCCTGTTATAATTTCTAATTGTTCTAATAATTATGGCCCATTTCATTTTCCTGAGAAATTAATTCCGCTTTGCATCAATAATATTCTAAACAAAAAACCTTTACCTATTTATGGCAAAGGAGAGAACGTGAGAGACTGGCTTTTTGTTGAAGATCATGTAAAAGCGATTGACGTTATTTTTCATAATGGAAAAGTTGGAGAAACCTATAACATTGGCGGGCATAACGAATGGAAGAATATTGATATTATTAAAGAACTTTGCAGGCAAATGGATGAGAAGCTTGGAAGAGAAAAAGGAGAATCAGAAAAATTAATAACATTTGTAAAAGACAGGGCGGGTCATGATATGCGGTATGCCATTGATGCAACTAAACTAACAAATGAATTAGGCTGGAAACCATCTTTACAATTTGAAGAAGGCTTGTCAAAAACGATTGACTGGTATCTTAATAATACTGAATGGCTGCAACATGTAACAAGTGGCAATTATCAGCGTTACTATGAAACACAATATCACAGCGATAAATGAAAGGAATAATTTTAGCAGGAGGATCGGGCACAAGATTGTATCCCATTACAATGGGTATCAGTAAGCAATTAATGCCCATTTATGATAAGCCAATGATCTATTATCCTTTAAGCACATTAATGCTTGCAGGTATAAAAGAAATTTTGATAATTACAACTCCCGAGGATCAATCCCAGTTTAAAAGACTTTTAAACGATGGCTCGCAATGGGGATGCACTTTACAATATGCTGTTCAGGAAGTACCAAATGGTTTGGCACAGGCATTTGTAATTGGTGAGAGTTTTATTGGTAAAGATTCAGTTGCACTTATACTTGGAGATAATATTTTTTATGGAAGCGGATTAACACCGTTGCTTCAAAAATCAGCAAATCCTGAAGGGGCTATAATATTTGCTTACCAGGTAAGCGATCCCGAACGCTACGGCGTAGTTGAATTTGATAAAGAATTGTGTGCTATTAGTATTGAGGAGAAACCATCTAAACCAAAATCGCAGTATGCGGTACCCGGCTTATATTTTTATAATAATGAAGTAGTGGGGATTGCAAAAAAGATCCCCCTAAGTGCAAGAGGTGAATTTGAGATAACAGATGTAAACAGAATTTACCTAGAAAATAAAAAATTAAAAGTTGGCGTTTTAGATAGAGGTGTTGCATGGCTTGATACAGGAACTTTTGATTCATTGCATGATGCATCAGAATATGTAAGAGTTATAGAAAAGCGCCAGGGATTTAAGATTGGATGCCCCGAAGAAGTGGCTTACAGAATGAAATACATTGATAAAAAAACTTTGCTTGATCTGGCAGAAAATTTTAAAAAAAGCGGCTATGGGGAATATTTAAAAATGGTTGCAGGTTAAAGCAGCAATAAGAATTATAAATGAAAAACTTTGTATTAATCGGAGCAGGAGGATATATAGCACCCAGACATATGAAAGCTATAAAGGATACCGGTAATAACTTAATAGCTGCTTTAGATAAACATGATTCGGTAGGTATATTAGATACTTATTTTCCTGAAGCTGATTTTTTTACCGAGTTTGAACGTTTTGACAGGCACTTGGAAAAATTAAAAAGGCAGGGTATTAAAACCGATTTTGTAAGTGTTTGCAGCCCCAATTATTTACATGATGCTCATATACGTTTTGGTTTAAGAATTGGAGCGGATATAATTTGTGAAAAGCCTGTAGTACTTAATCCCTGGAATGTAGATGCTTTATCAGAAATTGAAAAAGAAACCGGCCAAAAAGTTTTTACAATTTTGCAATTAAGATTGCACCCCTCAATTATTGCATTAAAAGAAAAGATTTCTCAATCACCTGCAGATAAAAAATTTAAAATACATTTAAAATACATTACTTCACGGGGACATTGGTACAATACAAGCTGGAAGGGAGATATTACAAAGAGCGGAGGAATTGCAACAAATATTGGAGTACATTTCTTCGATATGCTGATATGGATATTTGGAGATGTAGTGGAAAATAAAGTTATCGCACATTCAAATTACACAGCATCCGGACATTTGGAATTAGAAAAAGCAACAGTGAATTGGATACTTAGTATAGATAATAAGTTGTTACCCCAGGAAGTATTACTGCAAAATAAAAGAACGTACAGAATATTAGAGATTGATGATGAAGTTTTTGATTTTAATGATGGCTTTTCAGAATTGCACACACTATCTTATAAAGAAATAATAAATGGAAAGGGCTTTACATTACCAGAGATAAAAAGATCGATCGAGTTAGTACATCAGATAAGAACACAGGAAATAAAATAAATTGTCTCTAACTAAAAATATAGCAAGTTCATATGCTTCGCAAATTATAAATATTTTGTTAGGGTTTATTTCTTCGGTTTTTATAACCCGAATATTAGGACCGACAGGAAGGGGGGAGTATGCTTTGTTTATAAATGGGTTAGGAATTGCAGTTATTTTTTTAGGTTTTGGTTTACCCAGTGCAATAATTTATTTTGTATCCGGAGATAAAGTAAAGCCCGAAAAACTCCTATCATCTTTATTGATATTGAATATTGTGATGGCATTTGCCGTGATATTTATATTACAGCTGGTGTTTATTCTCCGACTTCAGAATTTTATTTTTCCCGCTAATTATCAATCCGGATTTTATCAATTCATTTTTGTAATACAATTTTTAATCACATTGATTAATTCTGCATTAACTGCAATTTTAAATGGCCGCAAACATTTTGTTATAATCAGTTTAGTAACAGTAATAACTACAGGAACTGGAACAATATTATATTTTCTATATTATTATAGAATTATTAATTGGAGTATGGAAGGTTTTAAATTAATAATAATGCTAAACCTATTATTATCATTTTTACAAAGTATTATTATTATTTATTCTTATCAACGTTATGTAGGAATTAAATTTGCCGGTTTTTTAAAACTTAATGAAGCAAAAACATTATTTACTTTTTCTCTCGTTGCATATGCCTGTAATACAATTCAATTTTTAAGTTATCGGGCAGATCTTTGGTTTGTGGATTACTATAGAAACATAGCAACTGTTGGTATATATTCATTAGCTGTAAGCTTAGCCCAATTAATGTGGATATTACCTAATGCAATCGCGGGAGTTCTATTTAGCTATATTGCAAGCTGCAGTAGAGAGAAGGCAATAGAGTATACACTTTTTTTTACAAAGGTTAGTTTTTATGCATCTTTGTTAATGGGAGTGGTTGCCTATACTATTTTTTATTTTGCACTGCCCATCATTTATGGATACCAGTTTGAGAGTGCAGTTAACCTGATTGGGATATTATTTTTGGGCATTGTACCATTTAGCATAGCAATAATATTCGGAAGTTTTTTTGCAGGCACAGGAAATCTTCATCATAATCTGATTACTTCAATTCTTGGTTTTTGCGGAGCTATATTTTTTTATATAATCTTAATCCCAAAATTTGGATCAGTAGGTGCTGCCTGGGCATCTATTATTTCATATAATATTTGCACCCTGTATATGTTTTTTGCTTTTAACAAACTTTCAGGTCATAAAATATTAAACATCTTCATAATTAATAAGCAGGATTTTATTTTGGCAAAAAGTATATTAATAAAAAAATTAAGGCAATGAAGACACTTCTTTTAAAAATAATAAAGAGGTGCGCATTTTTGTTTAGGATACCATATATAGGGGAGAATTTGATGTCACTTTTGAATAAAACAACAATTTGGGACAAGATTGAATTACTTGTTACCACCTCCTCAGGAATTACAATGTTTGTTACTTTGAAAGATTGGGTTCAGAAAAATATTTTTTTATATGGTTACTACGAAAAAAAAGAAACTGATTTTTGGAATAATTTAACGGAAAATAAAAAAATTGTTTTTGATGTAGGAGCAAATGTTGGATACTATGGATTAATTGCTTCAAAAAAAATTATATCCAATGGAATGGTTTATGGATTTGAACCCGTAAGTTTTATCAACGAACGGGCGAAACACAATATTTTGACCAATAATTTAAAAAATTTTATTTTGTATAAGATTGCCTTATCTGATAAAATTGGAGAACTAAAAATAAATATTGGCAATAATGCCAATTGGGGGATGTCTGGAATTAATACTCATAATTATCTTTCAGGTAAAACCGAGACAGTTAAAACAGATACGGTTGATAATTTTATTATACAAAATAATATTCCCCGATTAGATATCATTAAAGTTGATGTAGAAGGAAGTGAATCTAATGTTTTAATGGGTATGGTAAATACACTTACTAATTACAAACCAATTGTGATGATAGAAATACTTGATGTATTACTTTTAAAAGCAGGCAGTTCAAAAGAAGCCATATATAATTTTATGTGGAAAAATAATTATGAAGCATTTAAAATATTAAATGGCACAAATGTAAAACCAGTCTTAACCCCTGAATCATTTGACGGTCTTACATTATTTAAGCATAAAGAGACACCATTTGATAATTTTGTAAAGGTAGTTGCGTAATGATAGTCTTTCATATCCCATCATGGTATCCCTCGCGTTTCCATCCTTACTCCGGAATTTTTATTAAAGAGTATATTGAAGGATATGCATCAGAATATCCCCAATCTATAAATATCATAAGCAATCATATTGAAAGCTACTATCCGATATCTTTTAAAGAACCATTAAATTCATTTAAAAATATCAACAAATATCTTCAGTCAAAAAGCAACAATGGAACTGGTGTATTTCTGCGGCCTAATTTAATAGAATTATTTACTTCTAAAACTTTGGGATTATCACCAAGTATTTTTGAATTTAAAAAAAAGGAACTCATAAAAATTCACAAAAGAAATTTAGAATATTGTATTGCCGAATATGGCAAACCAAACATTATACACTCTTATGTTACCTTTCCGGCAGGTGAAATTGCCTACACCTTATCAAAAAAATATAATATCCCATATATAATCACAGAGCATTTAGGTCCATTTGTTCCAAAAACCTTTCTTAAGAAGGGAAGATTACCAACAGGGATGCAAAAGGCTCTCGAAAATTCCTCAGCAATAGTATCGGTAAGTAGTGCACATGCCAGACAGATTAAACAATTTATAAACCGGGTAATTTATGTAATACCAAATATTATTAATGAAAATATATTTTTCCCCGACATTAGTAAATCAGATAGCAATACTGAATTTACTTTTTTAACAGTTGCCTCTATGTTGAATAATTCAAAAGGTATTAATACATTAATTTATGCTATTAAATTGTGTAATGAAAAAGGGGTTAAAACCGTTTTTAAAATTGGCGGAAGTCAAAAATTTTTGCCTGAAGCAAAATCATTGGCAAAAAAATTAAATATTGAAAATATAATATGGTTTGGAGTATTAACAAGAACAGAAATAAGTATGGAAATGAGACAATGCAATGCATTTGTGCTTGCCAGTAGACAAGAAAGTTTCGGAGTGGTTTATGCTGAAGCAATTGCATCCGGTAAACCGATTATAGCAACAAAATGCGGCGGACCGGAAGATATTGTAAATGAGGAAAATGGCTTACTTGTTCCTATTGATGATATTGAATCGTTAGCAGCTGCTATTGAGAAGATAATAACGAATTATAGTAAATATGATTCAAGGCTTATAAGACAGGATTTTCTTAATCGGTTCTCAAGAAAAGTAATTGCTGATAAATATCATCAGCTTTATTCAAGTGTTATAGAAGATAAGATAGATTTAATAATAGGTAGTTTTGAAATCTAATTCTTAAGTTTTATGTGTGGCATAGCAGGTATAATAAATAGTGACCCTAAAGAAGTAACAGTACGACAATTAAAATTAATGACAGATAGTATTGCCCATCGTGGCCCTGAAGGGGAAGGGCATTGGGTAAGCGATGATGGCAAAACGGGATTTGGACATAGGCGCCTGCGAATTATTGATCTAAGTATAGCTGCAGCACAGCCTATGCACTATATGGATAGATATGCCATAACATTTAACGGAGAAATATATAATTACATTGAATTAAAAGATAATTTATCTAAAAAAGGGTACAGATTCAACAATCATTCTGATACTGAGGTTATACTTGCGCTGTACGATGCCGAAAAAGAAAACTGCCTGCAATTACTGGACGGCATGTTTGCATTTGCCATTTATGATAATAAAGAAAAAAAAGTTTTTTGCGCCAGGGATAGATTTGGAGAAAAGCCTTTTTTCTATATGTATAAAAAGAATGAATATTTCTTTTTTGCATCAGAAATAAAAGCTCTTAAAGCTTACACTTCAAATTACAGCATCAATAATAAAATGCTTTATAATTATCTGGCTCTGGGCTACCTGGATAATAAAAATGATTTGTCAGAAACTTTTTATA
>JAYVEA010000010.1:0-7233 GCA_043749085.1 Chitinophagales bacterium | reverse complement strand
GCGCTGAAAATAAAATAGCCTGTTAAAATCCCGATCATAAAAAAAGACTCAATGAAATTCATAAAGCTTGCATGATCTTTTTTATTGGATGTAACCAACCCGATGGTTGCGAAAACGGAAACTTTTATTAATGCAAAGCTCACCCCGGTTACGGCAAAAAGAACTTTTGTCATAGCAAAGCCACCAATAAACGGCATCATTAAACAGGCGATTATTACAAGTGCCAGTGCAAGCAGCATGGAACGCTTATAACCTATACGTGCAATGTAAGAGGCGACAAGAAAAGAAACGATAGCAATACTGAGATCTTTAAACGCCTCTAAAATACTGGCTGAGGATTGTGTGATGCGATAATTATTCTGCACCTGTAAAATCACAGTGCCAACGCTGTTGAGTAAAATGGCAAAAACAAAATAATTAAGAAAGAGTGAAAGTTTTATTTTCCAGTTTTGCATAGCAATCGTATTAAATTTATAATCCGAATATACAATTTAATTTATGCAATGCTAGCACAAGAATTATTGTTAGTCCGAAAAAAATAGCCTCCGAAAATTATTTTCAGAGGCTGAATATTAAAGATATTCTTATAATCTTATAGTCAATCCTGCATTGATAGAATAATCTGCAAAAGCTGCATCACCTTGTTTAAATGTACCCGTATCTATCGTCTGTCTTTTATCTGCATTGCTTTGTGTACGATTTCTTTTTATCGCAACCGGAACTGCAATATTGAAACTGGTTTTTTTTGTTACCCATGTTATGGTGGGCTCAGCAGAAATAATATAACCAGGCCTTCTGAAACCGCGGCTGCCTCCGATCAGATCTTTTGATGGAAGACCTTCTATACGAACACCACCGGAAAATGTAATATTATTAACCATATATGCCAACCCAGCCCGTGCCATAAAAAGATCAGGCACACTCATTACATCTGTATTGTATTTTTTTGCAGTTGCGGATGCTGTACCACCTCTTGTTGTAGATGTGCCATTTACTTCACGTGGATTAACAAGGTAGAAAAAGTTTCCATACACACCAAGTGGGTGAGTAAAATTATAAAAGGTATTTAGCTCAAAGGTTATACCAGTACCACCATCACCCGGCTGAATGGATTGATCAACCGGACCAAGGACACTCGAATCTGCTTTTTTATAAAAATAATCCATGTAATTATAATTACCCGTAGGCAATTTAATTCCTAAACCAAGCTGGATATTTCCCTTGTGCGATGTTTGCGGATCCAACATCCACCTGTATGCAGAAAATCGTAAGTCCCCAATACCAAATGAATGTGTAGTATTCCTTGTTTTGCCGTCATGCTCATAAAGTGATGAACGACTGTAAGACAAAATAGGTAACGTTATCCCCAATGACCACCTGGAGTTAAGTGTTCTGATGGCACTAACATCCAATTCATATGCATGATTGATAACGTTTGTTCCTTCGTCAACCCTTTGCTTTTGCTCTACAGTACCTACATAATGTTTGTAAGATCTGAAATAGCGGTTGTTAAGATTTATTTCCCAACCCTTAGCATCAGTGGGACGACTGCAAATGCCCGCAGTTCCTTTAATAGCAACACACCCCTGTGCATTCACTTTATTTGAAATAAAAAAAATAAATAATGCAGTAAATAAAGTTGAAAATATTTTTTTCATAAAAGTTTTTTTTTAATAATTAAATTTTGTTATAAAAAATCCACATGGAATTTCATCTTTTTGTTAATTTACTCAATACTAATTTTCCAATTTTATTACCTTGCTCATAAGCATCTTTTACCGATTGCCGATAGTGTATACCCCCATATAAACGGCTCAATGATACTTCCAATGCAGCATCATCAACGGTTTTAAAATTTCTATCTGGCCATCCCCAAACCCTTTCTGAAGAATCTTTAAATGCAGTATTCTTATAAATATTGCCAAGAATTGTGGATGCAGCAGCAGAGATGGTGGAATGTGCGCTATTGTATTCAGGAAACGGGGGTGTTTGTAAATAAGGTTGCCAGTTTACATCTATGTACCGGTTGATATAGGTTTCAGGTCTTAAAACATCAAACTTATATTTAGTAAACCAACAGCAAATAAACGCATCAAATATGCCTATACTAATACCTGTATATGCATAAACGGTTTTATAAAAATCAGCTTTATTATTTTTAGAAATAGTTCCGGCAATTTCCATCCAATGACCTACCGGAGTCATTGCTTTTGTAGCAAACATCAGATGGCCTGAAACATGAAGTTTAAAAGCATTGCAATCCCAAAAATTGGCAATCCATTTTTGAGTTGAATCAAGATTAGTTCCTATCTCCATACAATCCTTTGCCATCTGATAGAAAGCACTTGTTGAATCCTTACTAAAAGGCGGCAAACCCGGAGGAGGAAACATATTTGCTGAATCCATAACAAGACATCTGATTGTTTTCCATAAAGGTTCTACAGCATCAAAATATCCCGGAGGAGTGGGTGACCAATGCCCTTCTAAACCAGTTATAGTAAATCTGGCCCCACCTCTTGTTTTAGCATAATTATCTTTTTTACTCCATGAAATTATAGAATCTGCAACCTGCTCGCCATACTTTATTGAATTAGTAAAAAGATCATCCGGCATACCGGAATCCTGCGCAAGTAATTTAACAGAATCAATAAGATGTTGCATTGTATCACGGGAAAACGTAAGCGCATTTCCTACTCTGGTTAGTGCCATTAGAGATGCAAAAGGGTAATCAATTTTAGTATTGTTAGGTGGATCAGGGATATTATTTAAATCTTTTACTTTTCCGGAAAGTGAATTAAAATGTTTACCCTCTTTAGCCAATACTTCAAAAGCAGCAAGGTTAGAATATGCAAAGATTCTGGATGCTACAGGTGGAGTAAATATATCATAGATTATAACATAATTCAGATCATGAACTACTTTCTCATATAAAAAAGGATCATGCATCACTTTTGCATAGTTGGAATCTTTTGATTTACACGAAGAAATGAATAAACACAAACAAATTGAAGAGATTACTATTTGAAAGAAATGAATTTTTTTCATTTTATACTATTGAAATAAATAGAATGGTCATTAAACTTTTTTCATACGAAGGCGACCCACTACAAGTTCGCCCACTTTTCTCCCTGCTACTGTGCTTACTATACATGAATTATGGAAATGTATTCCGCCATAAAATCTTGCCCAGTTATTTTCTTCTGCCGCAGCACGAAAAGATTTAAAGCTCCTGCTTTTAATCCCGAATTCTAATTCTGATGTATCCGTATAAGAAAAATTATCTCCAAAAACACTTGTCAAAGATTCAGCAGCGGCCGATGAGCAGGTTGAATGTCCACAAGTATATTCAGGAAATGGCGGTGTTTGTAAATATGGCTGCCAGTTAGCATCGATATATTTATTTATAACAGTTTCAGGACGGGCAGAGTTGTACTTATATTTTGCATCCCAGCATTGTATAAATGCATCAAACAAAGCGATACTTGTTTTGGCATAAGCATAAACTGTAGTTGCAAAATCTGCCTTTGCGGTTTTTGCTGCAATGCCAATTATGCTCATCCAATGCCCGGGAGGAGAAAACTTTTTAGTGCCATACATAAGATGCCCGGATACATTCAGTTTAAAAGGATTATCATCCCAAAATTCCGCAATATGCTTCTGCTCTGGAGTAAGGTTATCAACAGCATGTTTTACAAGCATTACCTGCTTGTAGTAATCGCTTGTTGTGTCTTTAATATTAAACTTTATCGGTAATGGAACTGCAAACTGGTTACAGCTGTCCATAACAAGTGGCCTTATTTTGTTCCAATGCGGCTCCATTGCTGATGTATAAGCCGGTGGTGTTGGTACCCATCTTCCTTCTTCTTCTGTAACTGTATATCTTTCAGCACTGCGGGTTTGAGCATAATTATCTTTTTTACTCCACCGGAGAATCGCAGCAGAAACAGTATCTGAATACGCAACAGAATTATTAAAAACTTCAGTTGGCATCCCATTATCATGAGCAAGATTTTTTAAATTATCTACATATTCGCTCATACTGCCTTCAGGGAAAGTAACTGCTTCTCCCAGTTTACAAAACGATAACAAGGCTGCAAATTCAAAATTGATCTTATCAGGCTTTGGCTTTTCTATACTTTTTAAATCTCTTAACTGTCCGGCCAAAGAATTGTATTTATCCGGGTATCCTGCTGCTATTACCTCGTATGCAGCTATGTTAGCATATAAATAATTCCGTGAGGCAACAATTGGAGTAAAATTATTCCCCATTACTACAGTATTTAACTCATGAACTGTTTTAGCATACAGGTCAGGGTTTTTAAAAACAGCTTCATAATTTTTTTTAGAACTGCATCCATAAAATGTTACAAGCACTGTAACCCACATTAATAATTTCATCATAACGGAATAAGTTTTTTTTAAAATTTACAGATGTTGTTAGTAATTGTAAAATGCTAACAACTTATTAAACAGAAACGGGGAATTATGCAAACCTAATATCGGGCGGCTGCTCAGGAGATAGGTGTGGAGCGGTATGTAAACTATTTACGGGTAAAGTGAGGTAAAAATTATCAGTAGATTTTTCTGTTATATTTAAATTAAAGGCAAAAGAAAATACATCATATTCACTCATCGTATTTTTAAATGATGATTTTGAATTATCGGATTTATTTGAATTATTATTTTGATTTAGATCGTTGCTATTCTTAAAAAAATCATTCCTTGCCGTTTCCAGATTCATCTTTTTAGTATTCGGGATACACATTAAATACAGCGTATCGTTACATACTTTACGTTTAACATACTTGTACAATGTTCCATTCATTTCGATCTCACCATCGTAGCGCTCATACGATGCCCAGCTGGTTTGATAAGGAACATGAGTCGGGATTTTTAATTCGATCAATTGCGAATCGTCGTATTGATTATCATCCAGTAAAGCTTCTAAATGAGTATCTGATTTTTGTTGTAAATAATTTACCACCAGGTTGTAGCCAAACCAGTTAAAAAGCAATAAGGAAATTAATAATGCAGAAGCAATTTTCTTCACAACCGTTAGTATTTTGATATTACAAGATAAGATAAATTTTGCAATCAAAAACCAATCAATGGTCATTTTACAGAAAATGTTTTCTTCTGCGAGCCAATGCCCGTAAGAGTAACGCTCTTCCATGCAGCTGGCAGTTTTGACTTTATTTGAATTATTCCTTTCGGAGTAATTTCAAGTCCACCAAAACCAAAAAGCATGCTTTGCAAAAATCCACCTGCACCAGTTGCAAAATATGGATTAGTACCTCCCGCAGATTCTGACAGAACTCCAAAAGGGGTTTTTTTGTTAGGCAGATGGGCTTCATTAAATGCCTGCCATGCTTTTTCACCATTACCTGATCTTGCATAGAGTACAGCAAAAATTGCATGGGTCATTGCAGGGGAGCCTTCGCCAATACGGCTTTCATAATATTCAAGATCTTTTTTTATTTGTAAAGGATCCGTAATTTCTTTTAAGGGATATGATAATAAATTTACATCAGCCTGTTTTATTTTTTCACCATGATATGAAGCATGTTCTGAGGTAACTCCATTATCCAATTTTAAAATTGGAATATTTTTTTCAACATCAACCCATTCAGCATTCGGCTTTTGTTTTAAAATATTTGCGGCCATTACTGCATAGTGCAGATTAGCTTTTGCTGCCGCATTGGTAAAAGCATTATTGTCAATATTCTCAGCCCACTCGTCGGCAGCAACTACATTTTTAATATCATATTTTCCGGGACCATTTTTCTCAACCCTGCTTGCCCAAAAATCAGCACAGGCTTTTATTACAGGAAAACCTTTCTCTCTCAGCCATGCGGTGTCCTGTGTTACTGCAAAATAATTCCATGCTGCAATGGCAACATCTGCAGTTATGTGATGTTCAAAGGGTCCACTCAAAGCCCAAACAGGAGTTTCTTCATTGCCGGTTGCAGCGCTTTCCCATGGATACATTGCGCCTTTAAATCCATGTGCAAACGCATTGTGCTTTGCCTGGGGTAATCTTTGATAACGATATTCTACCATGCTCTTCGCCATTTCAGGATGAAGCACAAGTATTGCGGGAAACATCCATAATTCGGCATCCCAAAAAACGTGACCATTATAACCCAATCCACTCAAGCCCATTGGGGATGGGCTGTAAGAAGTTCCTTCTCTTACAAAAGAATATAAATGATACATAGCTGAATGAACATCCCTTTGGCTTTCATCATCACCTTCTATAATTATATCACTCTTCCATAGATCATCCCATGCTGCATTGTGAAATTGCAATAATCTTTTTGTTCCTTCCAGCTTTGCATAGATCACATAACGCTCTGCTTCATTCAAAGGATCATCATGTTGTGCAGTTGTGATGGATGCACCGGCAATTGCAAAGTGATATGAGTTTCCGGCGATTAGATTTTTTTTAAATTTTGAAAGATGCATATTATTATCCCACATCTCATGAATTAATTGTGGCTCACTTCCATTCGGTTCATCAAATAAAAAAGTAGTGGAAGAAGCGAAAGTTAATTTGCCAGTAGGGCTTTTTGCCATAGATGATAGTAAACTCAATTTTACATGAGGACGATCAATCTCATTATAATAATTCTGAACATCTTTTAAAGCATCAGGCGCTTCCATAACACTTGCCGGAATAACTTCGATATTATTTTTTGCAGTAATCGTTACATCAACTAACACCGTATAGGGCAGGTGCCGTAAAGCATAATAAGTGTAAGAAATTGTTGCCTTATTTTGGTATTCAAAAGTTGTTGTAAGGCTTGCATGCTTCATATCAAGCACCTGCTGCATGTTGGTGGCATCAGCGTTATTAATGCGATGGCCATCTATATCCATATTCATATTAACCAGGTTGAAGCTCTGTAAAAAGTTGCTAACTCTCCCCCGGCCATACTGATCGTAAGCGCCGTTAAGTACAACATCTTTACAACGTAAAACATTGGGTGAAGAGACGATACCTATCATTCCATTAGCTACAGTAACACCATAATAATCCTGTGGATTAATTTTATCTGCAACAATTTTCCAGGTATCTGATTTTTGGGAAAAAGAAAATAGAAAAGTGAATATTATTAAAATGAAGGAGAAAAATTTTTTCATATAGTTAAAATCTGTGAACGGCAATTTACAATTAATATTCAGGTAAAAATCTATCTTTAAGAAAATATCAACTCAAAAAACTTTCTGTTT
>JAYVEA010000009.1:0-7244 GCA_043749085.1 Chitinophagales bacterium | reverse complement strand
CAAGTGCATACAAGCAGCTAACAGAAAATGAAAAAATAAACAGAAACATTTTTTTGAGAAGCATAGAATTAAATTTTAAAAAAAGAAATGGATTATTTTAAATCACAACGTAAGTGTATTCTTATTGCAAAAAATATATTACTCTATTATTTATTTACTTTGTCTCTTTTCCAGGCCTTCTACCTTCTAAAATCCTGTAAAAAGAACGGCTGCGGATTTCTTCCAGTGTAAGTCCTGTTACCTGTGCTTCTTCTTCAGTGATGGCGCCGCAATTCATTGCTTTTAGAAAAAAGTTCAAAAGCCCCTGCCCTGTTGCGGCATCATCAAAAATATCGCCTGTTAATGTAGAGATGGCGGCACGGTCAACAAAAGTTTTGAGCCGAAAGACTGCATCATCGTAACTGCTTAAAAAGAAATTATAGGTTGCGGCATATCGCATAGGAAGCTGTGCAGGATTGAGATCCCAGCCCTGGTAAAATCCATTTATCAGTGAATGCATGGTATGTTTATAACCGATCTGCCATGCATTGTGTACAGATTCTTCATTCTCTTTTAGCTGTTGTTTTGTGAGAGGCTTTTGCCGGTGGGGAGCAACAGGCATAACATTGGTAGCACCGTCAGAAAGAAAAATTCCTGTACCGCCAAGCGCAACTTTTGTCATATAATGTGCAAAATCGCAAACAGGATGATCCATGGTTTGATATTTTGCGGTAATACCACAGGATGCAGTATAGTCATACGTTCCAAAATGTGCTGCAATTAATCTTCCTTCGCCTGCCCGCACAATTTTCATAAGAGGATTGCGGCCTTCATCATCCATAATTATTTGTGTTGCCTCCACCATGGTTTCCATTTTAAGAGTACCATGCTGAAGATTATTTTCTTTTTCTATTATCTCAAATAATTTAACCAAGGCAGTTACCTGTTCAGGAATTACAACCTTTGGTAACATCACTACAAAATTCTCAGGAAGCTGACCGTTTGTATGTTGCAATAATGTTGAGAGAAAAATATCAAGGGTTCTTACGCCACGATATTTCAGATCTTCAGTAAATGGTTTTATGCGTATACCGATAAAAGGAGAGATGGTTTTATTTTGCATGCCAACCGCCAATTCATTAGCTGCATTTACAGCCATTGCATCTTCTTCATCATCGGGCCTGTTACCAAATCCATCTTCAAAATCAATTCTAAAATCTTCTACAGGTTCGGTTGCCAGCTTGCGAATTATTTTATTGTAGACTGAATAAGAAAGCCACGCAGGTTCTTTTTTCCTTACTTCTTCACTCATCTTCTCCAGGTTCTTTATAAGTTTTTTTATTTTCTTTTCTGAATGCGGTAGATATTCAAATCCTTTAAACTTTAAAACACGTGCAAGCACAGTAAAATCAGGTGCATACGTTTTTAAATTTCTCAAAGCCACGTCGCCCATTTTTATACACGTATCACTTTTAAAAAGATTCGCTCCTCCATAAACAGTATGAACCGCCTGCCTGTCAGGCTTATCGCCGGGATATATTTTTTGAAATTTGAGATTGGCTTCTTTGAGTGAACCGAGTAGAATTTCTTTTTCTTTATCTGCAATGGATAATTTCATAAACTTATTTTGAATTGATTAAAACTCAGGAAAGAAGATCAGGAACCCCTGTATGTAGAATACCCAAATGGATTTAGCAGTAATGGAATATGGTAATGTTGATCAACTTCTATTTCAAAAATAATTTCAACATAAGGATAAAAAGTTTTTACCTGGCTCTTATCAAAATAATCTTTCGTTTCAAAACGCATTTTATAAATACCATAATGCAGCAGATCATCTTTATTAAGCAGATCAGCAATTCTTCCGTCGGCATTTGTTTTTCCTCTGGCAAGTTCCGTCCATTCATCATTTTCGCCTCCATACAAAATAATGGTAATTCCTTCTGCAGGCTTACCTTTTGTAGTATCAAGAATATGTGTTGTTATGCGGCTCATAGCTCATATGTTTGTAAACTTTCATTTATTCCAAATAATTTTTCTAACCTTAGCTTGGTTATCTTAAGCTGCTCTATGGCGGCTATTTTAATTTCTTCTTCCAGCGAATTATTTACACGCTTTTTTAAAATAGTAAGCATTTCTTCTGCAGACATACCTGTTGCGCAGACAATAAAAATAAAACCAAATTTTTCTTCATAATCACTATTGGCCTTTGTAAACTCCTGCAATGTATTTTCATCTGAAATATTAATACCTGATTGTTCACTGGCAGCCCATTCAGCTGTATTGGTAAATTTTTCTTTTAAGGAATTTATATCTCCAATTTTTGGATGCTGTTCAAACGCTTCACGCCAATCATCTTCATTACATTCATACCATTTTTCTTCAGCGGCTTCCAATAATTCAACCAGGTCTTCTACAGGAAAAACAGTATGCATTTTGTTTACCCACTCCTTTGAGCCACAACATTGAAAAAGCAATTCTTTTTTTTTCTCTTCGGCCAGATGATCAAATTCTGCTATGGTCATTTTTTACTTTTTACTTTTTACTTTTACTTTTTTATCCTTCCCCATATTCTCATTCTGCTTATGCCCCCATCCGGGAAAATTGATAAGCGAACATGAGTGAATGGTTCTTTACTTCCAATTTCATTTTCAAAATAATGTTCATTGTCTGCGCTCAACTTTACCTGCGGAAGAATAGTTATCCAGTGTATTGCCGTTGTGTGTAATTTATTTTCATCGGCAATTAAAATATTACAGCCCTCCAGTAAGCAACTATCAGGATAATTACCTTTAAAATGATTGGTATCAATCAGTATCTTTTCAATTATTCCCTTATGAGCCAACCTGACAATTACCCAATCACGATTATCCGGAGTCCGGTTGCGTTTTGTTTCCCAACCATCACCCATATTAATTCCTCTGCCCGGCATAATAAGATTATCCATGTGAGAGAAAAACATATCATTACATAAAATGGATCTGCCTCCATTTAAAGCAGCGGCAAGATCAATTGATTCATCTTCAGTAACCAAACTCCAGTCTTTAAAAACTTCTCCATATATTTTTACTCTTGCCACGCCACCATCAGGATAAATGTTTAATCTTAGATGCGTATAAACGTTTCGGTCTTTTATTTCATAAAAATTTTGTGAGCCTGCTTTCAGTGGGGACTTCGGTAGAATTTCTTTCCACTCCGCTTTTTCAAGATCATTATTTGAGCCTGGTTCAATGTAACATGCATCAATAGAAGCATGTGGCGGATGGTTACCAAGAAAATGATTAGTGTCAATATCAACGCCATAAATTTTTCCGGAAGTTGCCATTTGTATGATACACCAGTCATGCCCCGGCGTACGCTTGCGCCGCGATTCCCAACCATCCATCCATTTACCCCTGTCAGTATATTTATCAGCAATAAAAATTCCTCTCCCGGGTTTCAATAAATTTTCTTTCTCTGCAAAAAAATCATCACTGCATAAAAGCGCCTTGCCTCCGAAACGTTCGGCGGCAAGATCGGGGAGTTTTGTAAATCCAGGTTGTAACGTATCCATCTTAGCTGCTTAATATTATTTTGCCTTTATTCAAATGTAAAACTTTCCATCATCAAAAATTTTTTCTCCTGATAAATAAGTTTGTTCTACCACTCCAAATAATTCTTCGTTTAAGTATGGAGTAATTTTATGTTTATGCTGAATTATATTTTCAGTAACGAGGAAAGATCTTTTCTCATCCCAAACAACCAGGTCTGCATCATATCCTTTTTCAATCTTACCCTTTGTTTCTGTTTTGCCAATAAACTTTGCAGGATTTTCGCAAAGCCACTTTGCTACATCATTTAAATTGCAATTTCTTTTTTTGGCTGCAGTCCATAATACAGGCAATGCAAATTGTAGTGAAGCAATTCCACCCCATGCCTTCATAAAATCTCCGCTAGCCAGTTCTTTAAGTTCAGGCGGTGACGGAGAATGATCTGTTGCAACAAAATCAATAACTCCATCTTTTAATGCCTGCCATAATTTATCATTGTTTTCTTTCTCACGGATAGGTGGTGCACATTTAAATTGCGTCCAACCATCTTGAATTTGATCATCAAAAAACAAGTAATGCTGCGCCGTTTCCACAGTTAATGGTAATCCTTTTTGTTTTGCCTTTGCAATTTGCTCAATTGAGTCAGATGAAGACAAGTGAACAATATGAACACGGCAATTAAATTCTTCACACAAACGAATCATTAAAGCGATCGCATCATCTTCCCATTTACGTGGGCGGGAGTTTAGATAGTTTTGATAAGATCGTGAGTTGCCAGTTGCCAGTTGGCTGTTGTCAGTTAATTCGCAATGAACCAATAATGGTAATTGGCTTTCGGCAATTAGAGGCATTACTTTTCTCAGATCATCTTCTGTTACATTTGGAAATTCATCAATCCCTGAATGGGTAAGAAAAGCTTTAAAACCCAGCACACCTTTTTCAATTAAGGGCCCTATTTCATTTTCATTTCCCGGAATTACGCCTCCCCAAAAGCCACAGTTAGTATGCAATTGATCTTTTGTTGCAGCAACTTTTTTATCGAATGCAGCTGCAGTTGTTGTTACAGGGGATGAATTTAATGGCATATCAACCAAAGTTGTAATACCTCCTGCCAGAGCCGCTTTGGTAGCGGTATCAAAACCTTCCCAGTTGGTTCTTCCCGGTTCATTTATATGAACATGCGGATCAATTACGCCGGGTATTACTATTTTATCACCTACATCAATTATATTTTCGTTTTCATTATCCAATGATTTTATAACATCAATTATGATCCCGTCTTTTATAATTACAATACCTTCCTTCTCTCTCCAGGGAGTAATTATTTTTTTACTTTTTATGGCAAGATCGAACACAGAAATAATATTAATCTGAAATGAATAACTAAAAATAGAAAACTAAATTTTAATTTGGCTTCTTATATGTTCCACTTTGTAATATACGGTATCCTCTTATTGATCCTCGTAATGCTGATATGGATGACCTATCATTTTAGATCTCTTGCAAATGACAGTGATATTACAACACAGGGATCTGAAGGAGATAAAATTAAATTGCTTGGCTCCCATAATTTTATTTATGCTGCAATTGTGCTGGTGATCATTGCTATTTTAGGTTTTACTTATGCGATAGTAAAAGGTACACAGATGGAAGGGCATGTAATGGAATGGCTGAATATTGTTGTAAGGGTAATGCATATAACTTTTGGAATTGCATGGATAGGCGCTTCTTTTTATTTTGTTTTTTTAGAGAATGCATTGAATAGAACAGAAAATGTTCGTGACGAGCTCGCAGGAAATTTATGGGCAATACATGGCGGTGGATTTTATTATCTTGAAAAATATAAAACAGCGCCAAAGTCAATGCCCAAGCACCTTCACTGGTTTAAATACGAAGCATATTTTACATGGCTTTCAGGATTTAGTCTTTTATTCATCGTATATTATTTTAATGCAAAGGGGTTTTTAATTGATACCAATGTTTTCGATATGAGCCCTCTTGCTGCGATCACTACCGGCATAGGATCATTTGTTGTTGGCTGGCTTTTGTATGATATACTTTGCAAAACTTCTCTTATAAAAAAAGGAATATGGTTCGCCCTCACCGGTTTTATAATTGCAGTTGGCTTTGCATGGTTTTATTGTTATGTGTTCAGTGCCCGGGCCGCCTACATTCACTTTGGTGCAATGCTGGGATCAATAATGGTTGCCAATGTTTTTTTTGTGATTATTCCTTCTCAAAAAGCAATGGTAAAAGCTGCCAAAGAAGGCAAGCCTTTAAATCCTGAGCTTGGCAAACATGCAGGCCTGCGCTCGCTGCACAACAACTATTTAACGCTTCCGGTGTTGTTTGTGATGGTAAGCAATCATTTTCCCGGCACCTTTGGTTTTAAGTATCCATGGGTAATTTTAGCAGCCATATCATTAGGGAGTGCAGGAATAAAACATTGGCTTAACCTGCGTGAGCAAGGCAAATACAGTGTATGGGTGATGCCGGTTTCAGTATTGATCTTATTGGCTACGGCCTATGTTTCCGCTCCGCCGAAACCAGGTGAATGCAAGTCCAATATTTCTTTCGCAGAAGTGAATACTATTGTTCAAAAAAGATGCATTAGCTGTCATTCATCAAAACCAAGAGATGATTTAATTACTGCGCCTCCAAATGGAGTAACTTACGATACTCCTGATAATCTTGTTAAGCTGAAAGATAAAATAATGCAGCGGGTTGTATTAACTAAAACAATGCCGCAGAATAATAAAACCAATATGACGCTTGAAGAACGTGATCTTATCCGTTGCTGGATTGACCAGGGAGCTTCTTTAAAATAAAAGTGCCTGCTCAATTTAATAAACAGACACTTTTAATAAATTTTATTCCTATAACAAATATTTTTGCATAAATAATATAGTAGCGTAGCGCTGAAAATCTGCATTATTTTTTTTTCTGAAACCATGCCCTTCATCTTTAGCTTCCAGGTACCAAACCACGCCACCATTACTTCTTACTTTATCTGCCATTTGCTCGGCTTCTGTTCTCGGCACACGCGGATCATTTCCTCCCTGTACAATAAATAAGGGCTTTGTAATTTTTTGTGCATTATTCAACGGCGCCATTTTTTCAAAGAAATCATGCATTGCAGGATCTCTTTCATCACCATATTCAACACGTCTCAGATCACGGCGGTAGCTTTCAGTATTTTTTAAAAACGTATTAAAGTTTGAAATACCTACTACATCAAGCGACGCTTTTATTTTGTCATTATACATTGTAGCAACAGCCAATGTCATATAGCCTCCATAACTGCCGCCGGTAACCATTATGCGGCTTGCATCAAGTTCAGGCTGATTTGCAATCCAGTCGAGCAAGGCACCAATATCTTTTACTGACTCTTCTCTTTTCATGCCATTATCAAGAGCAATAAATGTTTTTCCATAACCTGAGGAACCTCTTACATTTGGATAAATTACTGCAGCTCCTAATTCATTTAAATAATAATTAACCGAACCTAAAAAAGTTAGTCTTGATTGCCCCTCAGGACCCCCGTGAATATTTATGATCACAGGCCTTTTACCGGTAAATTTTTTTGCCGGCTTATAATAAAATCCACTGATCTCTTTACCATCAAAGCTTTTCCATTTTATTAATGATGGCATACTTAACAGTTCAGGAACCAATCCACCCATTTCGCTTTCCGTCCACCGTTCTGATTTGCCATTGGAAATATCAACAACAAAA
>JAYVEA010000008.1:0-7252 GCA_043749085.1 Chitinophagales bacterium | reverse complement strand
AAGGGTTTGGAAGGGATGAGATAGTAGATGCATATTATTAGTTCTATGTAATAAAAAGATTTAACTGTAAGTGATGGCATTCAAAATTTATATGATGGAAATAACAGGAGGGAAGGTTATCTTAACAAAGCAATTATTCCATTCCTGATTATTTTTTTATTTTTTGCAGATACCAGTTCTAAATAATATAAATAAATATCTGCAGGCTGCGCAACGCCCTTATAAACGCCATCCCAACCTTTTGTAAAATCTTTAGCCTCATATACTACCTGTCCCCAACGGTTATATACCTGAAACCTAATAAGCTTATATCCATCTGCGGCAATAATTTTAAAATAATCATTTTTCCCATCCCCGTTTGGTGTAAAAGCACTTGGTAAGTAAATGTCATTATAAACTTTTATCTTAATGCTTGCAGCAGCATCGCCACAACCTACAGTGGAATGCGCATTAAGTGTGTAAGTAATATCCTGTTGAGGAGCAACTAATGGATTCAACAATTGGTTATTATTCATAAAAGTATTGGGCGACCACAAAAAATCAACTGCTGTACCCTTAACAGAACCATTTAATTGTATTGTATCTCCTTTGATTATTGTTTTATCAGTTCCTGCATTTACTTTAGGATTTTTGAAAACATTTACATTTACAATAGCAGAATCTTTACAGCCAAAAGAATTTGTTACTACAACTTTGTATTGTGCTGAATCATGTAAAGATGCAACAGGATTTGCAATTTTATTATTTGATAATCCAGTGGAAGGTGACCACAAAAAAGTTCCATCACCGGAGGCAGAAAGGGTAACACTTTTTCCTTCGCAAACTGCATAATCTGATTGCACAGATATAGTAGTTGCCGGATATACTTTTAAATAAAAAGTATCTAATGCAACACAACCAAAATAAAAATTCTGTTGTAATGTATATAAACCTGTATCAGCATATTTTACATTTAGAACAACTGATTTTTCAATTGTGGAAGAATATCCGTTTGGTCCTCTCCATAAAATATTCAATGCGGTAGGATCAGGTTGAGGCAGTAATAGATCTTTTCCTAAACATCCCAGAATATTTTGAGGAGCATGATGCTGAGGTAAAGGATTTACGCTTGTATAAATAACATTAGAAATTATTCTACAATTCATAGAATTAATATTACTGCGTTCTGCCACTGCCATTCGATACAGCACAACTCCCAGTCCGCGGCGGGGAATTGTATACATTGTTGAAGTAGCCCCGGGAATATCTTTCCATGTTTTACCGGTATCCAAACTATTTTGCCACTGAACAACAGGATCAAAAAAGCCCGCAGTATAGGAAGCATTTAATATAAACGGATTGGTATAATCTGCACAAACATTTGCGGGTGAAGTTTTGCCGTCAAGTGTAGCAACAATAGTTGGCCCGCATGGTTGAAAGGTAATATCATCAATAGCAAAGCCACTGCCGCAACCATATTTCGGATCAGTTGAAATGGTAAGTATAACGGAATTTTCAGAGGCGGGTAATTTAAAAGAAAGACCAAATTGTTTCCACGCTTTTTCAGTTAAGATGGGTATGTCGCCGGTATTTGAAGTTGCTAAAATAACTCCGGAAAAAGTTTTAACGGTAAAGGTTAAGTTTGGCAACAAAGCATTTCCATCGCAGCTGAAGCTCTGCATAACATTGCATATCCATGCTGAATATTGGTAGGTTGTATTGCCACACAATCCTTTGGCAGTATCTGCATGTACAATCCCCGTAGTACTTTCTGCATTTACCAGCATATACTTTCCATTTACGTCTCCTGTATGATCTCCGGCAATGGTCATCCATGTACGATCTCCACATCCAAAAATAAGGTTAGCTATAGTGTATTGTCCCTTTTTAGGACAGTCCCCGACATAATCATAAGCAGTAGCACCGGAAGGAAGTGGGCCGCCCCTTGTGCCAAATGTAACATTCACAATAGCATCTCCTAAATTATTATTACACAGCTGGGCTTTTGATAAAATAGAAATACCAAAGAATAAAAATATAAGAAGTACAGATAATTTCATCAGACGCTAAGATAATTGAAACGGGGTAGAATTAGTGATAGATACCAGGGATTTAGTTCTATGTTCATCAAGACTTCGCCGGGCTCAGCCTGACAGGCATTAGTACATTAAGAACTGCAGTTGTCATCCTGAGTTTATCGAAGGATCTGAGCAGGTGAGAAAGATTATGTAGAATGTCCTGAGTTACAAACTCAGGACAGCGCATTTTTTATTATTTAGACATGCTACGAAGAGCGTGTGCTAAAAAATAAATTTTCTTATTGAATTTTTTTATTCCGCGAATTTAAACCTAGGCAGATGGTAACCATTATGATATTCCTTCATTAAATATTTTTTATTGATGGCCTCATCTGTAAAGCGCTCCTTTGCTGCATCCCACTCTAATTTATTTCCGCTGCGGTAGGCAATGTTTCCCATCTGGCAAACTGTGGCAACATGAGCGCCTGCCTGTATAGAACAATGCAGGTCTTCCATTTTACGGGACTTAACTACGTCAATAAAATTCTGCATGTGTTTTTGTATACCATTATCTGAAACCTTTTCGAATGGCTTGCTTACTTTGTTTTTGCTTTGCTTTTCTTCTATCACTTCCCATCCTCCGCGGTTTAATATAAGTGTACCATTATTACCAATGTAGGCAATTCCATGATCCCTGTTATAAGAGCCATTATCAATACCCATAGCAGAATCCCATACCATATTAAAGTCATCAAATTCATACAAAGTAGTAAGCGTATCAGGCGTTTCTTCATAAAGATCAGGATAGGCAAAGCGGCCTCCTAATGCAGAAACAGATTTGGGTACAGGAGACTTCATTCCCAATAAACCATAATCTATTAGATGCACGCCCCAGTCTGTCATTAGGCCTCCTGCATAATCCCAGAACCAGCGAAAATTAAAATGAAAGCGGCTTGCATTGAAAGGGCGTATGGGTGCAGGGCCTAACCATTTTGTATAATCAACACCTGCTGGTGGTGCAGTATCCGGAACCACAGGCCCGGGTTTCATCCATCCCTGGTAGCACCAAACTTTTACTGTTCTTATATTACCCAGTTGTCCACCCTGAACAAAATTTACGGCATCTTTAAAATGCTGCTGGCTACGCTGCCACTGGCCTGCCTGCACAACTCTTTTATAGCGTTGCTGTGCACTTACCATTGCATGGCATTCCCTGATAGAATTGCCTACCGGTTTTTCGCAGTACACATCTTTACCTGCTTCACATGCATTCATCATTATCAGTGCATGCCAATGATCAGGGGTTCCTATTATTACAGCATCAATGTCTTTTTGATCGAGCAAATGCCGGTAGTCGGTGTAAGTTTTTACTTTGCTGGCATCTACATTTAGTTTTGCCAGGTCCGCCATTCGTTTATCTAAAACATTTTTATCTACATCACATAACGCAACAAGATTTACTCCCGGTATTTTTATTGCTGCTGTTACATCTGTCCAGCCCATTCCGTTTATTCCAATGGCACCAATATTCAATTGATCGCTGGGAGCAATCCGGTTTTTAAAAATTGCAAATGCTTTATTATCTAATGCTGATACTAATAAACCGCCCCCTGCAATGGCAGCAGAATTTTGTAAAAAATTTCTACGTGATGACATGTATGTTTATTTCAGTAATTAAAAAATGAATTTATAATTTAAGTTAGAATTCACCAGGGCCTCATTCATACTCACATGTCCGAAGCCTCGATCAGAAAGAAACAAAACTATTGGGCAAGACTGAACTGAATCAATAGCCAATTTTTAATGATGATGATGTGGCGAATTATGATAATGTTCTTTCAAAAGATCAAGTCCGTAATCGCCATTAAAATCACGCCATACGGTATGAATATGATTGGCATTGTTTTGCGTATTGTCAAACTCAATTAAAAAGGTTTTTCCCTGCACCCGGTAATAATGTGGTTTACCGGCTACTGTGCCGCCAGCCCATCCAAACCTGAGTGAATTCATATCTTCTGTTGCAATTTTTTTCATCCTGATTTTTGCAATTGCAGGTGGCATTGACGAAAGATATGCAACAATCAATTTGTTTAATACAATCTTTTGTTCATGTGTCATATCACCGGCAAAAATACCAACGGGTTTCAGTGGACCTACCTCCGCGGACATAGTAGTTACAATGTCAGTAAAAGCTTCTAACTGGAAAATGGCTTTTTGTTTTTGTTCCTGTGTAAGCATATTCACCAGGTCAAATCCAAGATCTTCTTCTTCTTTTATTGCTCTGAACCCTTTCCTTGAACCTTCTTTGACCACTGCAGGGTTAGCACCAAAGAAGAATGGGGCAAATGCAATTTTATCTTGTACCACTGTAAAGTTTAATGCTACGTGATGTCCGCTGAATTTCCATCCCCATACACTATCATTTGCAGGTGTTCCATAAATTGCTACCAGGTAGTTTTCAGGGATCCTATGTTCATTATTTGGTTCCAGCTCACGTAAAACATATTCAAGGCTCATGATGCGTTTTGTTTTATCATAACCTTCTTTGCTAAGGAAAGCCTGCAGTAAATAATTCAGCTTAACTTTTTGGGTGGAGTCTAAATCTTTTATTGCAATGCCTCTGCGGGCCATCATGGAGGCAGGAACATAATGCCATTCATAGCGATTCATTTCATCAAAAGCATACAATACTTTTTTCTTTTGTTCTTCATTTAAGGAATTAATAAAACTATTTGCTTTACCAGCATTGGAGTTGTTATTAATATTCTGAGCTATTAAAGAAAATGGTAATAATAAAAGAATTAAAAGCTGTCTCATAAAAAATGTTTAAGAATAAAATTAACGTGTAACTTTTTTTTAAGTTACTTTAAAATATTTTTAGTTGTATAGAAGAGTTATTACTAAACAAATGTGTCTCAGCCAATTCTTCATGTAAGCTTTTGTAGCGTTGATATGAGACCTTGCTGCAGCAAGATAATTCTTCATCAGGGTCTCCTGCCTGCTCACTTGCTCTGCTATGAGAGCCGGATGGAAACAAAATTTTACTTATATGCAATTGCAGCACTCGAAGGTCCGGCCAAAGGTATCTGTTCTACTTTTTTAAATCCTGCCTGTTTAGCCCAATTTTCAAAATCGGAAAGCGTATAATCAAACCCTTCTTCTGTTTCAATCAGCATATTGAGACTCATAGTTAATCCGAATACATTTTGACTGCGATCATTGTCAATAACATTTTCTATTGCTACAAAAGCACCTTCTTCAGGCAGGGCATCATATGCTTTTTTAATCAGTATTAGTTTCTTTTCTTCGCTCCAATCATGAAGGATGTTTCCCATTACAATAATATCAGCATTCGGGAATGTATCCTTAAAAAAATCACCGTTTGTAGTTTTGATTCTATCGCCCAGATTAAAATTTTTAATGTTTTCCATTGCAACTGCTTCAACCGGTGGAAGGTCAAAGCTATTGCATGAAATATGTGGGTTGTGCTTTGCTACCTGTATGCTTAACATCGCACCCGAACCGCCAATGTCGCAAAGAGTTTTGTATTTTGAAAAATCAAACTTGTTTGCAAATGCAATAAAATTACCCACCTGAATTCCGGTCATACCATGTATAAACTCCCGTGTTAAATCAGGCGATTTATATATCGCTTCAAACAGATTTTCACCATGGTTTGCTGCTTCGTTTTGAAGTTTGCCTGTCTTCATAGCTTCATCCAGGTTTGCCCAAAAACGGAATAAACGGTTGTTTGCCATTTCTAAAATTCCTCCTATGTACGCAGGCTTTTGTTTATCCAGGAAA
Source organism: Chitinophagales bacterium (assembly GCA_043749085.1). Lineage (GTDB taxonomy): Bacteria > Bacteroidota > Bacteroidia > Chitinophagales > Chitinophagaceae > Ginsengibacter. The sequence goes on along the minus strand of JAYVEA010000008.1, from coordinate 1,451 downwards.
AAGTCTGTATCAACGGTGTTAGCGTAAATTGCAGTTTCACCAATACCCTCCCTTTTTAAAAATTTAAGTGCATAGAGTGTATCCAGAAAATCAGACGCATGCCTGTCCATACAGTTCCAATTAAACAAAGCTTTAATTTCTTTTAATGAAAGCGGTTTCTTTGCTAAATGAGTAAACAGTCCTGCATTTACAGCAGTAAGTAACACTTTGGAAGCCCAGAAGCCCAAACCAATCTGCATGATATCAGAAGGATTTGGTTGTTGTGTTGTTGTTTGCATGTAAGTTTATTTAATGTTAGGGATAATTTTTTACAATTTTGCAATTAAGGAGTATGTTGAACAATTAATAATGCCTAAACATAAAATAAATTAATTAGAATTTTTACTTGTGCTGTTTAAACAACCATTCTATCATCTGCTTATCAATGTATGCTCCAAGCCATGAAAAATGTCCAACCTCCGGATACATTGTAAGACCCGGATGTGCACCAGCCTTGGTTAATGCCGCTGCCATATCAATTGAAAAAAGTGGATTTACAGCCGGATCTTCTGCTCCGTGAAATATCCAGATCGGAATATGAGCTATGGAAGCTGCTTTTGATACATCGCCGCCGCCACATACAGGCACAGCAGCCGCAAATAAATGCGAATACCGTTCAATGGCATCAAATGTTCCAAAGCCTCCCATAGAAAGTCCTGTAATATATATCCGGTTGGTATCAATAGGGAACTTTTTTATGAGCTGTTGAATAAGCGCAATTAAAAGCTCCATCGGTTTGGACGGAGAAGGCATTAAACGCATTTCCATACTGGTTCTGTTATTAGAAAAGTTAGACCAGCTCATCTTTAAAGGGCATTGTGGGGCAATAACAAATGCAGGATGCATTATCATGTTTTGATCTTCTCCAAAATTCATTACACCCCATTTTAATTGTGCTTCATTATCATTACCCCGTTCACCTGAACCATGTAAAAAAACTACCAGCGGATATTTGCGGAGTGTATCAGAATCCGGAAAAAGTTGGCGATAGTTTAGTGTATCTCCTTTATTAATATACTTCTCATAACTAAATCTTGATACCTGCGCCTGTGTGAAGTTTACAGCTGCACTGCAAAAAATTAGTAGTAATAAAAGGATTGGTTTAATTTTTAAAAAGATCATTTTATTTAATTTAGAAATTAAGAAGTTTATACAATGAAAATAAAATTTATCCAAAAAAATTAACTCTCAGCTCTCATCTCCTCCGCCCATTTATCTCTATCATCAGGACTGAATTTCCAGGGAGCAAAATTATTTTCAATATTGCTAAACATGGCATTCCATTCTGCAGGGGCATTGCTTTCTTCCATCACTAATGAGCGGCGCAATTCTAAAATAATATCAAGAGGGTTTATGCTTACCGGGCATTCTTCAACGCAGGCATTGCAGGTAGTGCAGGCACGCAGTTCTTC
>JAYVEA010000007.1:0-7302 GCA_043749085.1 Chitinophagales bacterium | reverse complement strand
TTTACGCGTTTTATTTTCCCTGATTGAAATGAATATTTGAGGAATGACAGCAGCCATTACTATTAACCATATATCAAAGCCAAGGCGGAAGTGCCAGTATATTTCTGCAAAATTTACAATGCCCGCAATACCTACAACACTTCCCCATAAAATGGCGCTGGTCCCATTCTCATGAAAGCTGTGTTTTGCTTTTTGGATCATCTCTGTTATGAGTTTGAGACTTTCCTGTTCTGAAAATTTTTCTTCTTCCATGTTATTCTATTTACTTGCTAATGATAAAAAGTATTGTGTTGCAGATTTACCCCAGGCTGGATGTAATTCTGTTGCAGGCTTAAATGTATCAAACATTACAAGAGCTTTTTCAAATAAAGGTTTTGCAACGGCTTTGCCCCCGCCAAATGCTTCCGGGGTATAAAATTTTGCCTGTGCTTCCAGATAAACAGGGCGTGGATTTGTAGGATCCAAAGCTTTTGCTTTTTCGATATTGGAAGAAGAGGCGGCACCATACTGCATATACCTGCTTTGAGGATCAACCATCATATGTGTTGAAGCGATCATACTTTTTATTACTGCAATCTCTGAGTTTTCTTTCCCTGCCAATCCTTCTGCTTTTATAATTAGCTCTTCTCCTTTATCTGCAATGGGATCAACTTTACTCTTATCTTTTTCGGTGTAAGTGCTTATTATATTACAATAGGCCGCATAATAATAAGGAAGCCATTGAAATTTTTCGGCATCTCCTATTCTTTCAAAATTATTTGCCAGTTCTTTGGCATTTCCTTTTTGCATTGCAGAATCCAGCATAGCAATATTTTTTTTCATGGCAGGAACATATTTATCGCTTTGAGCAAAAGTTGTTGAGCAAAAGCAGATAATAATGAGTGATAAAATTGTCTTTTTCATTTTTTAAGTTTTAGAGTTTTAAATTATTTTTTTACTAGTATTATAAGATCAAATTATTTACTGCATTTTCAGTTCTGTCTATACCAAAGCTTATAAAACATCCCAGGTAATAAAATCTTTTTGATGGCGGTGTTATAGCTTGTTTATTAAAACCATTATAGGAATAATTGTAGCTGTAAATATTGTTAGCCCCTAATACATTTGTAACAGAAAAAACAATTACTGTGAATTTTTTTGCATTGTTTTGACCGATATTGGGTAGATAGTTCACGCTAAAGCTAAGGCTGTTGTAGTCTTTAGTTTTACCTGCATCAAAAATTTTATAAGCGCTGCTGGTATTCTCATAACGTATATTATAATATGGCCTTCCTGATGCATAAGTATAAGAGCCGTTGAATTGTGTTTTTAATTTAGTAACAAACTTTTTTACCACCAATGAAGCAGTATGGTTTGAAGCAAACGGCGGATTAATTTCTGATGGGTAATTTAAAAAGTCCCGCTTTGTATCCAGGTAAGAATAAGATATCCAGTAATCAACATTATTAATTGTTTTCTTATCTCTCCAGAATAATTCAAACCCTTTGGCATCGCCATGGCCATTATTATTCGCTGCAGTTTCTTTACCCGTGTTGCTGGTTGTTTTAAAGAGGTCCTGATATTTTTTATAGAAAACTTCGGTGCGGAATGTTCTGCTATTACTTAACTTTTGATATTGCATGATATAATGAGTGGCCTTTGCATAAGTAAGGTTTGCAGAAGAAGGCAAATACTTTTTTTCAGGATCCTGGTAAAAAATTCCATAAGCAAATGATGCCTGGCTATTATCAGAAAGTTTATAGGCTAAAGATAATCGCGGAGCGATATTCCATTTATCAAGCAAGCTTGAATGTTCTGCTCTTGTACCGATCTTTGCAGCAATATCATTGGTAATATAAATATCAGCCTCGGCAAATTCTGATAAAATGTTTTCCTTAACTGCTTCAATACTTTTCCCATTGTATAAAGTGACATCAGTTTTATCATTGCTATAATTATACTCACTTCCAAACCTTAGAGCGCTTAAGCCGGGAAGTTTTTTCTCAAATACAACTTTTGCATTTACATAATTGCCGTGTGTTTTTACATTAAAATTTTTGTAGGCAACCAGAATGGGAGTGGTTAGTGTTTGCTTCTGGTTATTTTCATTTTGAAATTCATTATTGATCTCGTCTTTATTAGTGCTGTAAGAAATACCGGTAGTCAATTTTAAACCATTTCCTATCTTTTCCCTCCAGGATAAATTATGGTACATATTTATATTTTGCAGACTAAAAGCATCTTTCATTCCTGCAGAATCAATATCTGCATACCTGAAACCTACTTTAGTAGACCCAAACATTCCATAATATTTAAGTATTCCTGTTTTAGATGTTTTAATTCTGAAATTAGCGTCTATATTATGTAAGACAGGGATATAAAAATAATCTGGCTTTTGTTTGATCAATTTAAAAGCCAGTCTCAGATCAGTATAATCATAGGATAAACCCCAGGAAGATTTTTTATTTTTTGCTAACTGCTGTAATCCTGCGCCAACAGCTAAATATGAAATAGCAACATCAGCAGAGCTTTGTGCAGGCAGATCAATAGACTCTAAAATTAATGCAGATGATAAAGCCTGGCCATATAATGCCGAATACCCACCGGCACTAAAAATGGTTCCTTTAAATAAGAATGGATTAAATCTTCCCCTTGCAGCCAGCCCTGGTTCACTACTGTAATAAAAATTATTTACTAATGTTCCGTCAATAAAGGTTTTGCTTTCTGCTGCAGTTCCTCCTCTTACAAACAATCCTTCTGTTTCACCAACCTGTTGAGTTCCTGGTAAAGTTTTCAGTGCTGCGGTAATATCTGCATTTGCGCTGGCAGTTGTAACAATATCAATGGGATTTAGAACTGTTGTTTTCTTCTGATCACTTGCTTCAAATGCACCCGCACTAATTACAACAGCCTTCAATTCTGTAACAGGCTCTTTTAAAGAGATATTTATCGTTAACGGTTTTTCTGCTAAATTAATTTGTTGTTCAAAAGATTTGTATCCACTTGCAGAAATTTCTAAAGTTTGTCCTCCTTTTTCTGTTGTAGTAAAAGAATAATTTCCTACGGAATCAGTTGTTGTACCATCATAAGTATTTTTTAAAGTGACGCTAATGCCCATGAGTGGTCTATTCTTATTATCCAGAATTCTTCCTGAAATATTGGTTTGCCCTTGAACAGAATTCATAAATAGCAGTAGAATTAGCAGCTTATTCATTATTCGCAAATTTATTGTAAACGTAAATTAGTTTATATTATAAACCAAATAAAATTTATAAATATTTACCTCATAACCCATAACTAAAGCATAAATTAATTTATAAGATGCTGATCTTCAATGAATTCAGGAAAGAAAAAGCATAGTGACCTACTATACAACTCAGGAAATTTTTATTCACAACCCAAAAAAATAATTTGTTTATCTGGTGGCAATTTGTAATTTAGCTATAGAATTTAATGGGTTAGTAAGTATAAAGGGTTAGCAGAAATGCTAACCCTTTTGCTTTTAAAAATATTAGAACGACCTATATTAACTTGTAGTTTTTATAAATAAAAAATTGTTTACCGGTAATATCTTGCAACAGCTTTAGAAATTTTTCTTTTAAATTCATATCGTTTTTGGAAGGATCATAATTAAAGTTCCAATCCTGTTTTGCAATTCGATGTTGCATAACTGCCGGATGTGTTCTCTGATATTTATATAAGAAATCGATCTTTCCATAATCATACCCGTCTTTGTTCTTTTCGATAAATTCTTTCATCCATTCATCACCTTCATGCCAGCGGCTTCCGAAGACTAGATGTTTTTTCAATTGAACTTTTGGATCTTTTACATAACTGTAATGATAAACCGTAGCATCAATTTTTTTCACCGATAACTTCGTACCCTTTTCCTGCCATATATTTTCAGGATCATTAAATGAACGAAAGCCCTGGGAATCTTTATAGCTTCTGAAATGCGGATTATTCCGAATAATGCGGATCTCTTTTTGATGGTACCTTCTTGAAGGAGCATAATGTTTATAGTCACCAAAAAAATTAATGAAGTCAAAAAGTAATCCTTCTACTTCGGGCTGATCAAGGTAAAGTTCCATTGATTTTTTTATAACCGGCAGATCATTTTCATGTATCACTTCATCTGCCTGTATGTGAAAAAGCCAGTCAGCATCCCTACTTACATTATCCAAACCAATATTTGCCTGTTGTGCAAAAATTTGTCCGCCGGTACGTAAATTATCATCCCAAATAGTATCTACTATTTTTATTTTCGCATTATTCAACGCTTCCACAGCATTCCTGGTACCATCAGTACTATCGCCTATTACCACGATAAATTCATCAACAACCGGTAAAATACTTTGTATCGATTCTATAAATGGATAATCATATTGCAAGCCATTTCGTACATAAGTAAAGGCACTTACTTTCATAGCAGTAAAATTATAGCAAGCCTTATCATCCGCAAAACATTCTTTAATTTACGCTTCACATTAAAAATAAATGAGTAAAACAAAGACGGCATTTTTTTGTCAGAACTGCGGATATGAGAGTGCAAAGTGGCTGGGCAAATGTCCGTCCTGCAATCAATGGAATGTTTTTGTTGAAGAGGTAATTCAGAAAGGAACAGATAAAAAAGAAAATGACTGGAAAGAATTTTCAGGTAATGATAAAAGACTAAAAACAATTTCTCTAGGTGAGATAATCAGCGGAGAAGAAAAAAGGATTGTCACAAAAGATGCCGAACTGAATCGTGTTCTCGGCGGTGGAATTGTTCCCGGAAGCTTAGTGCTTATTGGTGGTGAACCAGGGATAGGGAAATCAACTTTGTTTTTGCAGGATGCATTACATTTAAATACTATAACAACACTATATATAAGTGGTGAAGAAAGTGAACAGCAAATTAAAATGAGGGCTGACAGGTTGAAAGTCTCCAACGAAAATTTTTATCTACTTACCGAAACCGATACCTCAACTATTTTTAAGGAAATAAAAAAATTAAAGCCCCAACTGGTAATTGTAGATTCTATTCAAACCATGCAATCTCAGTATGTAGAATCTTCTCCCGGCAGTGTATCGCAAATAAGAGAATGCGCTGCAGAGTTTCAAAAGTTTGCGAAAGAAACACATACGCCTGTTTTTTTGATAGGACATATAACTAAAGATGGCAGCATTGCCGGACCGAAAATATTGGAACACATGGTTGATACTGTTCTTCAGTTTGAAGGTGACAGGAATTATGCTTACCGCATTTTACGAACACTTAAAAACAGGTTTGGTTCCACTGCAGAATTAGGGATATATGAAATGACAGGCGAGGGCATGAGAGAAGTAAGTAATCCTTCTGAAATTTTAATCACTCAAAAGGAAGATCAGCTAAGTGGTGTTGCTATTGCGGCAACAATTGAAGGTATTCGCCCTTTACTCATTGAAGTGCAGGCATTGGTAACGCAAAGTGTTTATGGCACACCTCAGCGAACCAATACAGGTTTTGACCTGAGAAGATTACAATTATTATTAGCAGTGCTGGAGAAAAGAGGCGGATTTCATTTTGGCGTAAAAGATGTTTTTATAAATATGGCAGGAGGATTAAAAGTTGAAGATCCTTCGATTGATCTGGCAGTACTTAGCGCTTTGCTCTCTTCTTATGAAGATGTATCTCTTCCTTTACATATTTGTTTTGCAGGTGAAGTAGGATTGAGTGGAGAAATAAGAGCAGTAAATAGAATTGAACAACGAATTGCCGAAGCAGAGAAACTTGGTTTTGAAAAAATAATAGTAAGCAAATACAATACAAAAGGATTGGGCAAACAAAAGACTAACATTGAAATTGTAGCCTTAGGAAAAGTGGAAGAATTATATAAATACCTGTTTTAAATATTTCTCCCCCTCCTTGAGGGGAGGGTCGGGGTGAGACAAAAACATGAATATAAAAACAAATATATTATCTCCATTAGTTCATCTTTTCTATCCGCATGTTTGCACCGGATGTGGCAGTGATCTTGTTGAAGACGCTAATCTTCTTTGCCTTAAATGTGTAAATGATCTGCCTCATACAAATTTTGCAATGCATGTTGGCAATCCGGTTGAAAAAATATTTTGGGGAAGACTGGTTATTACTGCAGCAATGAGTGAATTCTATTTTACAAAAGGAACATTGATACAAACGCTTATTCATGAATTTAAATACAAAGGAAATATAGATGTTGGAATGTATCTTGGTGCAATGATGGGAAGCAGTTTGCTTAGCAACAATCGCTTTACTAAAATTGACGCATTGGTTCCTTTGCCGTTATTTGCAGATAAAGAATTTAAAAGAGAATATAATCAGGCAACTATCTTATGTAATGGCATGAGCGAAGTAATGGAAGTTCCTGTAATAAAAAACAATGTTGTAAGAAATCGCTTCACCCAAACTCAAACTAAAAAGCACAGGACTGAACGATGGGAAAATGTTGAGTGCAGTTTCGAAATAAACAATCCATCGGAGCTTAAGAACAAACATATACTACTCGTAGATGACGTTGTTACAACAGGCGCCACTTTAGAAGCCTGTGGCGCTGAAATATTGAAAATAGAGGGAACGATGCTCAGTATTGCAACTTTGGCCTATGCATCCAAATAAACTTAAGTCTTATAGTTTTGTTTTCTCGTAACTTTACTGTCCAAATAAATTTTTATGCAAAAGATACTTTTAATAGCAAGCCTTTTCGTGTTTTCTTCTTTTTTCTCTCCAACAAAAAAAACAAATTCTATTTATAAATTTAAAGTAGAAGCTCTTGATGGTGGTAAAATTGATTTCAAAAAATACAAAGGGAAAAAGATATTGATAGTAAACACTGCTTCCAAATGTGGTAACACGCCGCAATATGCACAGCTTGAAGAATTGTACGAAAAATATAAAGATAAACTAGTGATCGTTGGTTTTCCTGCAAACAATTTTGGCGGACAGGAACCGGGTACTAAAACTGATATTATAGAAGTATGTAGAAAGAATTATGGTGTAACATTTCCAATGGCAGATAAGGTTTCGGTGAAAGGCGATGACATCGCTCCCATATTTCAATACCTTATTGATGAAGCAAAAAAATTAGGATTTAACGATCCGATCAAATGGAACTTCACAAAATTTTTATTGGACGAAAACGGAAAGCTCATTACGGTCATTCATAACAAAGTAAAACCAATGAGCGAAGAAGTAACAAAGTATCTAAACTAATTTCAAATTATCATAAACATCAAAGTCCTCTCCTTGGGAGAGGATTTAGGTGAGGCCACATCAATGCAATTCAAAGATATAATTGGTCAGCAGCCGGTAAAAGAACAACT
>JAYVEA010000006.1:0-7338 GCA_043749085.1 Chitinophagales bacterium | reverse complement strand
CTATGCCGGTAATGCTTTTCCATTGTTCCGCATCATAATGCATAAGTGGAGAAAAGAAACGGTTCTCAATCTGCTTCTTGCCGGTTTTAAACCTGTCAGGAAAAACATATTTGCCTTGTGCAAGGATATTTACATTTCTATCCTGCACTAATTTAAGCGCACCATCATTGCCATCATCCTTATATTTAAAAAGCAACTCTTTTTCATAATCAGAATAATTATCCATCTCCCATTCCTTACTAAGATCTTCTTTTCCATTCCAATCCACAAAATCATTTTTAAAATATCCATCATTTTTTATAGTGAGATCATCCACCTTTGAGTAAGGGTGTGTAGGCTCCATGTAAACTACTTTATTTACAGGATCTGTATTAACTGACAAATTATATTCATCGATGATGCCGCGGATATAATCCAGTATTTTATAATTTTTAAACCCTAAAAGATTACTGAAGCCTATAGTTCCTCCTAGCGGCACTTTTAAAAAATCTAATTGGAACCCCATAACATTTGCAGAGATACTGGAGTGCCCTGTCTTGGATTCAAAAGCACTTATCCAAACTTTACAAATAATTATATCATTTGGAGATACATTGGCGCCCGGGTAATTAGCGGTATTGAATGTTGCGCTTTTAATCCCAACATCCTGTTTAACTCCCAAAGCAGGAGCACTAATAGAAACTAATACATCGGTTTGCAATGGCGCTCCAGTGGTGGTGTTCTTATACCATCGTAGCTGCATTTCCATGTCACTGTTATAGCTCACGTACGCATTTACATCAATATCTATACTGAATGCTGCGCTGAGTATTCCAAAATTATAATTAGGCTTGTAGGTCCATCGCATCTCTGCTGTTGTTGCATCATAGGAGTAATCACCATTATTATTATACGTTCCGGGGCTGGTAGTATCAGCAACTCCCAAATCCCAATAAAAATCATGCCGTCCCCGTGGCCCACGGAAGTACCGGCCATTATAATTACTTTTTGCTAAAAATTTATGAATGTCAAGTTTTGTTCCTTCGCTTTCTAAAAATCCTCCCCATGTCCATGGCATTACCTGCCGCCTGAAATATTCACTATCAAAAAATGATGATGATATTTTATATCCTAAAGATTTAAATGCCCAATATAATATCCAATATTTACTCAATGATGGCTTAAGGTATTCTGGTTTAACATTATCATCAACTGCAACATTTTGTAATACGCCACCAACGGTTTGAATTTTATAACCACCAAACGGAAAACGATATCTTACCGGCGCAAACACATAGGGAAGGTTTTCATTTGTTCCATCAAAGATCCAGCTGGCAATTATCTGTGCTTTTGTAAACGATATATTCAATGGCATAAGGAAATCATAGATCGTCTTTTCCTGCAGGTCAATTATCCAGTTGGCATTGTCTCCGTATAAATTGAATTCATATTTTGTAGGCCTGTCAGTATGTCTACCATTAACAAGAAAAGCTTTACCAACCAGCAGTTCTTGTCCATTGCATTCAATAACACATTTTTGATTACCCCTGAACACCTGGCCGGTTGTCATATCGCGTATGCCGGCATTCCTGAAAGTATTGGCTGCTTTATCATTAACCAATGTAGCGGGAACCGAAAGCGATAAAGAATTGGCAGAAGTTTTATTTTGAAAATTTTCTGAATCCTCTAAAGAATAATTAATAGAGATGGGAAGGTCTTCCGGCTTTTCAACCTGAACATCCATATCTCCGATGGTAAGCTTGATATAATCTCCTAATGGCACTATTTATTTATTTTTTTGCCACAACGCTTGCATTCAAGGTTCCAGCCATTATATCCAGATTTGTGGCCTAAGAAAAGACATAATATTTTATTAAGCAGCCTCATGTTGTAACCAATTTATCACATTTTCAATTCCACCCTTTATAAAATGATTGTTGAAATCATTATAGCTAATTCCAAAATGTTCAGACCATTGTGCTTTTGTTTTATTCATACCATTATAGGTTATCCATGCATTTTTTCTTGTATTACTTTGATTTGCCTTATGCGTTACAAACCTACAGTTAACAGGTTCATAATTTCCATCGTTTAATATTCTATCAAGATGCAATCCTTTTTGCCATCCATTATTTATAGCCCATTGGTAAAAAGAGTAAAAATTATTTTTCCACTCATCGCAAACAACTATGCCCCGGCCGCCATAGTTTGCAAAGTGTTTCTCATTTGGGTTTGTACATCTTTGTATCATTCCACTCCATACACCCTTCATGAGTGGATGTTTTGATAAACCGTGTATGAAATGCTGTTTCAAATTATAACAACCGCATGATCTTACTTTTCCTGTATTTACATTAGAAATATTAATTTCTTTTTCATTGCCGCATACACATTTGTACAGCGCAAAGTGAGCACCTTTTTCAGAGACTTTTGTTCTCTTAATAAATGTCAGGTCTCCTTTATTTTCTATAGTTTTCAGTTGTCGCATAATATTATAAGTTAACAAATTTTAATTACGTATCGACATAAATTCGTTACTTAATTTGAACTGTATTATGAAGTCGTATTCGTACTCATTTTGATTCTTTAATTTATCAAACTTAAAATCAAGTATACGTATGGGTAAATAATTATCTGCCTGCCCTTGTATGCCTGCCCATGCCATAAATGCTTTAGGAGAATCAGCGCATTCCTGCAACCATATCATTTCATCTTCAGTACATTTTCTTTTTGCTTCGTACATATCATTGCTGGTAACATTGAAGCGCTCAATACCTGTATCTGTTTTAGATAAGGGATGGTTCAATCCTTTTTTATATTCTGAAGACAAAGGCTCATGCACAACATGCGGCTTTTGAAATATAACCGTATCAAAAGCGCCCAAATAATTTAAAAAACTTATTACAACACTTTCATCATTGACGCAATTGCATAATTTAATAGTGGGCGTTGTGCCTACTATTAAATTGTTTACATCCAATACCTGAATAAAATATTCTGTTATATCATTCCAGTTTATTTCAGGAAATAAAGAAGCAAGATTTTTAGGACCATCCGGAATAAGATATACTGCTTGTGTTGCCATTAGAATACTTTTGAAATTTGCTTTGAATCAGGATTGCCTATTGTTCCACCTGCAGTTACTGCCGTAATGGTAAAAATTGCCCTAACGACTGTTCCTGTATTTGCCGGGTCTCCCTGCACCTTTGCAACAAAGCTTCCATTACCGCTTCCATCCAATGTGATATCAAATGTATTATTTAAGAATACCTGGCTTCCATTCACCATTACCTGTCCACTACTATTGGTAACTGTGTATGTACTTACGGTTATAGTAGCGATTCCACCTGGTACGCCAATAATATTTTCTGTTTCCTGGGCAAAAGTTGTATCGCCTGTAATATCTGTTGTAGTACCAAACCTGTATGGAGGTTGCGTAACTGTTATGCTCTGGCTAAAATTTAACGAGTTGCCACCTGAGCAATTACTTACAGTAAAAGAAACTGTTGGCGTTCCCGTAGCCGTTGGAGTGCCTGTAAAATTTATTGTTGATCCTGATAATGTAACTGTCATCCAAGAAGGCTTAATTACAGAAGAAATGCTGAATGGGGCTGTACCACTAAGATTAATGGTAGCTGAATAAGGAATGCCTGCCTGCGCATCAGGCAATGTTTGTCCGCCGCCTATGGTTACGCCAACACATATGGGGCCTGTTGGCGGAGTTGTGCCACCCGTAATGGCAACGCTGCAATTTTGTAACGTACGAAAAGATGTGTCCCCCCCTTTTTTGTACGAGATTTTTATACATTTCATTGCATTAGGCCCTATATAAGCAATAGGGAAATAATCATTGGAGCTATATCCTAAGCTGTATTTGTTAATGCGGTGTGTTAAAGGAAAAGCATTGCTTTGCCATGGACCATTTTTAAAATATCCAAGATGTACGGGAAGATCCTGGTTATGTTGATGCTGCAATGTAGTATTCAGTAAATAAAAATTATTTGATTGAGTACCTGTGCCACTTACCGGTGTTATAGTTCCTGTTCCTTGTACCGGCGCACTATTTTCTGTAGTGATAAACCCGCTTGAATTATAGCCGCTGCTTCTGAATTTGCAGTATACTTGTACTAATAATTCTTCAATCTTTATTATACTATTGCCACCATATAAACCAATGATCTTTTTAAAAATCTCCTGGCATGCATCCTGTATATCAAATTGCCAATCACTATCAGTAGTATTTAAAACTTTGTATTGTGTTTTGTCGGTAGTTTTATAAAAGGTCCCATTAAAATAAATATCACAATATACTACCGGAGGTATGGCAGTATTATCTGTGCGGCTTGCCCGTACCTGGAAGATTACAGGACGGTAGGCAGCATTTAAACTGTTTGTTGCCGGTTGTGATATGATGGAGATGATTGGCATTAGTTAAGGCAGATTTTAAACTTCTCTTTATATATTTGAAGTGCTGCATGCTTAAATTGTAATATAGCTTCTGGAATAATACTTATTCTTTGTTTAAGATTTTTTTTAATAAATCGAGAAATTATTATTTCCTTTTCTTTAACGTCTTCAACAGCCCATTCGATTTGAGCGCCGCTTGTAATGAAAACCGTTTGTCCAATTTTAAATGCATCAGTTTTAGTGTGGCGAATCTGATATTGCCAATCACACTTCATTAGTATAGATAAGGGAATTTTATTTGTATATTCCATAATTTATTTACTTACTTTCTATATCCGGCAGATCAACAGTTTGGTTTTTTAATTCATGGAAACAATCATCCAGAAATTGAATCTTACCATCGGTAACAAATGAATAACACCTGCTTTCAGGATAACCCTGATTAACTAACATCGATGGAGTTAAAGTTGGTTTTTCTACATCCCCATTCCATGTCCAGGGAATAAAAACAGAATCCTTAGTTGTGAATGCATGATGTGTTTTACAACCCGGACAAAATATCCATACCTGTTGAATACTGTTATCATTAAAATTGTAAACCTTTGCTTTAGGCATTTTTACTTCTTTTAAGTTTTATTTGCATGGTGTGAGGCGCAGACTTATTACCTCCGAAGAATGGCCTGCAATAAAATCCAAGTTTATTATTTTTATGTTCCTTTATTTGAACAAGAGAAGGATAACCATTGATGCAGAAAAAATATGCATTCAATCCAACTATCATCCTGATCATATACTCCCTGTTCAGCTCAAGAAAGCCAATTGACTTTTCATTTTCAATGGTGTTTAATCTTTCTCCGGAATCATAGCAATAGGCAAGCAGCTCGATCTTATTTTCCTCCTTATTATATCGCCACCCAAAACGGGCACTGTTGTTATGCACTCCCCCATAATTAATTCCACAGAGTTTGTTAATATCCTCCTGATCAGCGCCGGCATCATATACACATGAACTATTAAACAATACCTTCCACCGGTATACATTTTTATTCCACGAAATAAGAGGAAATGGCGGCAAAGCAAAATGCCATCCCTTTAAAATAGTATATAGCATCTGCTATGGTTTAAAATACCTGTAATAAAAAACAGATCATCACTATAAGGCCGGCTACACCTGCCATTGCATAAACAGTGGCTTTACTGTCGCTGATTGTTGTGCCCGGTTTATTAAAGGCGATTATCTTTAGCACACAAAAAATAAATACGATCGCTGAAATAATTGCTCCAATATGCTCAGCTGATGATCCTGATACAATACTGTTCCACCCGAAATAAAACAGGCAAAAGAAGAAGGCCGCGATTATTATATACGGCATAATTTTTAAATCTTTCATTGTTATTGTTTTTAGTTGTTTTGTATTTGTATTAAATATTTCTCCATCTTCCTCCAGTCATTTAAAATATGCTCACGGCATCTAAAACAGTTCCAGCCATCATGTTCGCCAATTGCATCTAAAAATTCCTGATACACATCAAATAAATATTCCATAGGCGTTCCGGTAATATCAGTATTTATTGCTTTCTCAATGAACTTCTCTTCTATAATTATTTTCCTGAGATTTTCAGGAATCCTTTTTGCCATTTCTAAATACAGATCCATAATTATTCATAGGTTGGTTCGGGTGCATTTTTAATTGCTACATCTTTGTGATCAACATCCTGTTTCTCCCATTCTTTTAAGCACATCTTCTTTTGCTCCTCACATTTCATGTGTGCATATTCCCGGGCATACTTCCTGTAATCCTCAGGTATTTTTTCTATCCAATCTTTTGCTTCCATCAGTGTTTATGTAATTCATGAATACTGAGCGCCGGTATTGTGATCGCAGTAATAGCCGCATTATTATAATCAGTAAGCACACAACTTCCGGATGATAGCATAACCATAAATGTTACTTCCACTCCTGTCACCTGGTCATTATTAAAACGGGCCAGTCTTCTTACAGTTGCATTTTCAAAATCTACATTTAAAATACTTTTTAATGGAACTGCAGCCACAACTTCCGTGGCTACTGTGGCTTTTGTTTTGATAACCGTTTTAAGCAATTCCAAAAAATTAGCTGCCACTTCTTTCATATCCTTCCAGTCCTGCCACACATGATGAGCGCTGGTATTGGTATCTCTGTCAGGCGTTTTAATTTGGCCGGTACCTGTTACAAATGATTTGCATAAAAAGAAAAGAGGGAAATAAAAACGCTCCCACCGGGCGCCGTTGATGGTAATAAAAGAACTTTTTGGAGCTATACATACACAACAGGGATACTTTTGTTTTACATCACTCAACCCCGATGCAGGATCCTTTATGTACTGCTCAAGATTGCTTGTGTTCAGATCGTGGCCATAGTTAGGTGATACATGGTAACGGCCTGCCAATACGGTTGACTGCTTCAATATTTCTTTGAAAAGGCCTTTATCCCTGTCATATATAAATAGTTCGTCAATCATTTCCGTTTGTATTTTTCTCCAACCCGTTTTATTCT
Organism: Chitinophagales bacterium; assembly: GCA_043749085.1. Lineage (GTDB taxonomy): Bacteria > Bacteroidota > Bacteroidia > Chitinophagales > Chitinophagaceae > Ginsengibacter. The sequence continues at coordinate 416 of JAYVEA010000006.1, read as the reverse complement.
TTCTTTCCGGTTAATATCTTTATCTTCTTTTTTTGTACAATCGCATTCATATTCATCCAATGTTTTGGAAATTATTTTACCCTGATTTATTATGTAAATAAAAATTGTATTAAGCCCTCCGGCTGAGAATAAAATAAAAACCCATTTAACTAAATTATCTACTTGCCAAACACCTGCAGTATTACCGACAAAAATTATTAATGATCCCCACCATGGCGATTGACATATCGGGCAATCATACAAAGGCTTCTTTATGTATTCGGGTAAATTTTTAAGTTTCTCAGAAATAAATGAGAAGATCATTCCTTCCCAAAATGTTGCATGAATAAATAAAACAATAAAAGCTACTATAAAAGATGTGGCTATCATGCTTCACCAATTTTATGTATAACCGGCTGCCTGGCCATGATCTCAAA
>JAYVEA010000005.1:0-20492 GCA_043749085.1 Chitinophagales bacterium | reverse complement strand
CACAATTTTACAGCGAAACATAAAAGATGCATTTTTAAAAGAGTATGTCACTATTAATGGGCGTTTGGTTTCAGGTACACAAACGGCTTATGTGCTTGCTCTTAATTTTGATATGCTTCCGGAAGAATTAAGAGCAGGGGCGGCAAAAAAATTGGTTGCAAATATCAAAGATTATAATGATCATCTTACTACGGGATTTTTAGGTACTCCCTACTTATGTCATGTACTTACAAGATTTGGTTATAATGCTGTTGCCTATAAACTTTTGTTACAACAAACATATCCATCATGGTTATACCCGGTTAAAATGGGCGCCACAACTATCTGGGAAAGATGGGATGGACAAAAACCCGACAGCACTTTTCAAACTCCGGGAATGAATTCATTTAATCATTATGCCTATGGTGCTATTGGAGATTGGATGTATCGAGTAATTACTGGTATTGACACGTATGAGGAAGAAGCCGGCTATAAAAAAATAATTATTAAACCTCATCCCGGTGGCGATCTTACTTATGCGAATGCAGATTATGATACCCCTTATGGAAAAGTTAGTTGTCATTGGAAGAAAGAAAATGGACATCTTACAATGGATGTTAAAATACCTGCCAATACAACCGCCAGCATTTATATTCCTTCAGGCAGTGCTGAAAACATTATGGAAAGCGGTAAAAAACTTTCCAGTGTTAAGGAAATAATTATTGGCAAAGAAGGAAATTATATTTTGATTGAAGTTGGTTCAGGAAATTATCACTTCACTGATTAAAGAGTTTTTATAGATGAAAGAACGTTAGTATGATAAAAATTATTTAAACCATTTGCTGAATTTTACCAGGTCTACATTTCCGCCTGTAAGAATGATACCGGTTTTCTTTCCCGCTAACTTCTCCTTATTTTTTAATAAGGCTGCAAAAGGCACTGCACTGCTGGATTCTACCACTATCTTCATTCGTTCATAGATCAATTTCAATGCTGCTTTTATTTCTGCAAAAAAGAGATTCTGAAAATCCCAGGTGTAGAAAGAATGGTTGCAAATGCTTTAAGCAACAGAGGTAAGCTTTAAGTGAGAAAAACAATTATTAATATCATTCACCTATACTGCCATAAAAGGACTTACAATCTTCAACACCTCTTCTTTATGTAATGGCTCATCAAAACTTGATGTTCCTGCATTTCCCGTTTTGTAACCACCGATGTGGTTAATGTTAAACAATACCACCTGGCGATGCTTTGACTCATGCTTATAAATAGGAGCTACAGGAGTTCCCTTAGTATGATCGTTACCAATTATCCAGGGTCTTACGTTGGCATCGTATCCTGACTTAAGTCGAACAAAGCGGATATGAGCAGCATGGCGTGCCTCTGCAGAATGAATGCGTAATGCAGCTTCTAATATTGCATTTGATTTTTTTATTTTACTTGCCTGTCCTTTGTATGCTCCAACTCCTGTATCCTCGAAGGCCTGGGCAACGCTCAGAAATTCTTTATAATCCGTAAATACATTTGGAAAGGTGCCTTTAGCAGTAAAATCATATTTCCCCTCCTCTACCGGTGTACCGCCTGACTGCGTAATGGTATCCTGCAAAAATTTTACATGTTCTTTTTCATGGTCGCGGATTATGTTGATCTTATCTTTTGCAGGAATAAGGTTCGGTGTGCTCATGGCAGTTTCATAAAACCTGTATTCTAAATGTTCGAGCGTAAGTGCAAAATTCAGCACGTCTAAAATTCTCGCTGGTACTTTGCCATATGCTTTGGTAAACAAACCGCCTAATGCAACCGGCGCACTTACTAAAGCGAGCTTTGAGCCGAAGCGTAAAAAATTTTTAACAACATTGCGACGCTCATCTACACGTTCGTAAATTTCTTCGTCAACGTTTTCTATTTCTTTTAATATGTTTGAAAAATTCATAATGATAATAATTAAGAGGTGGGCATTTTGGTTACATTAATCTTTGTTACAAAGTATTTGTCAGTATGCCTTATAACTTCTTCGGGTGTTTGTACCACATCGAGGCCGTTTGAATTAATTACGTCGTCGCCTGCAAAATCACCATAGCTGATAAGGTTACGGATAGTCGCGGCATGGCGGGCTTCCACGGAAACGATCTTTCCTGCATGGGTTAAAAATATACCGAGGTCCAACAATTTTCCTGCACCATTATATGCCGATACACCTGTGTCCTCAAAATCTTTGGCGGCGTTTAAAACACTTGTCCGGTCGGTAAAGTTTATTGATGAAAAATCAAATTCCAGCTTTGGAAGTTTTTTGAGAAATAATACTTCTCTGAACCATTCCCGGTGAGCGATCTCATCATGCGAAATATCTGTAAGCAGATCCTTCTCAAAGTCAGTAGCGCCTGAATAAAAATTGGAAGTAACCTGTTCATAAAAAGCTCCTTCCAGCTGTTCGAGTGCATAGGCATAATTAAGTACAGAAAAATCGCCTTTTCCCAGGCTCAGGCCACCCGCAATTTTTGAGTGGATTTTGCAACCTGAAGAAGTGAGTCCAATTCCTAATGCACCTGCTCCTGCAAATTTAAAAAATGAACGCCTGGGTAATGTTGCCGAAGTGAGATCATGGATTTCGCCAGGGTTTTCCTGATCACCGGCCTTTTGTAAAGTTGTCATTTTAAAGAAATATTGTTTGTTGATGAACACGTTTAAAATGAATTACGGAATTGTATTTGTTTTGGTTTTAATATTTTAAGAATATTAAGGATCAGGAACTATTATTTCCTCTTTTGTGTTACAGAATAAAAAAATCTTTCTTCTGAATATATTGATAATTGACCTGCAGGGCCGTTTAAATTATACTCACATCCATGTGTGGCCCAGGGTAATGTCATCAGCAAATTTTTCACTTTATATTCATCCAGTTTTTTTGCCAGTCTCGCACTTTGTTCATAATAAACATGTGCATCATTTTTTCCATGCACCAAAAGTGTAGGAACAGTTTGCGATGTAACATGCAGCAGCGGCGATTCTGCGATATACCTTTCCGGAACTTCTTCAGGAGTGCCTCCTAAAAAATCACGCTGTACCATTCTTGAATCCATGACAGGCATTTTTGTAGGATGATCATATGACCATAGCATATCATTAGGCCCGTAAAATGCAGCTACGCCTTTCACACCCTTCTCGTTACCTGTGTAAGCCATTGTTAAAACGATCTGTGCACCTGCTGATCTTCCCATCAACAAAAAATTATTGGTATCTATCTTTAATTCGTTTGCATTACTCCGCAGCCATGTAAAAGCAGCGTGCACATCTTCCTGCGGAGCCGGGCTGTGAAATTTTGGCGCAAGCCTGTAATTAACTGTTGCAACCTGGTAACCTGCATTTGCAAAATAATTATTTACCGCAGCTATCTCACTGTTATCACCTCTCTTCCACGAGCCGCCATGCACTACAATTAAACATGGCCGTATACCAGGTATTGCAGAAGGCGAAAAATTTAAAGTAAGATCAACACCATCATGTATGGCAAAATGATAAGTTTTAAAAGGAATTGTTTTAGCACCATTACCAGTAAACATTTGGAAAAAACTAAAGGGCTTTGGCTGGTGGAAACCTTTCATATCGGCACTTCTTATATCAAAAGATGTTTCAAGTCTTTGCTCAAGATCACTGCCGATCATATACGCTCTTACAATTGGCGAGCATAAGATAATAAATGTAACAGTACCAATGATAATACATGGTATTCTCAACTTTATTGCAAAAAAGCTCCACACCAATAACAGGATACTGATCAAAATAAAAATCCAGGGAAATTCAGGAACAGCAATACCTGCATACCATGTTTCTTTACTGGGTACCGGGAAAAAATTTACCAATGAAAGAATAAAAAGGATAATAGTTAGAATGAGACGAAACATTTTTTTATTTGTCTCATATACGTGTAAATATTATTGTTAGACTTGCCGTTGGAAAGTTACAACAGGTGCTTGCCTATTTCATATTTTTATTTTCTATGTCACTTATCTTACTCAATCTTTGTTGATGACGGGGAGCATGTGTAAATTCTGCTTTAAGAAAAGTAAAAATAATTTCCCGTGCTAATTCAATACCTATAACACGTTCACCAAGGCATAGCACATTCACATTATCATGCTCCACACATTGATGCGCTGAATAAGCATCATGACAAACACCTGCACGAATGCCTTTAAATTTATTGGCAGCAACACTAACCCCAACCCCACTACCGCAAATAATAATTCCTCTGTTTCCTTTTTTATCAAGAATAGCATTTGCAATTTCAGCAGCACGATCAGGATAATCATCTGGTTGTTTGCTGAAGGTTCCTATATCGGTTACTTCATAGCCTTGTTGCTGAATATCTTTTAGCAATATATTTTTATAATCAAATCCGGCATGATCGGAAGCAATAATAACTTTCATTTATGGGGTTTGGCTTTTACAAATAAAGGTATTTGAAATATCTATAAAATTTTTCTGTAAAGTATGTCCTCGCTGAAAGACCATTAATGTGAGCGAACCCAAGAGTAAATATTAGCCTAATAATTTTGATATAAAGTCCGAGTGTAAAGGAATTTTCATAAACGCAGTCAACCCTAAAATAATTCCTATAATACTTATAGAGCAAGCAAAATATAAAAGCCATTTTTTTTGTGTAAGCGCTGTAATACCAAACATGGCAATTGCAATTGAAAGAAAAGCTTCGGTCATATCAAACTGGTCATCAAAAACATTAATGTCATCATATTCTTTTTGAAACCCTTCTGCCTGGGACTTTATTTTATTTTTTTCTTTTTCATAATTGGCAATTTTGTCTTCATATTTTTTTATTACATTTTGGCTGTCAGGATTTTTTTGCATTTTCAGCAGTTCAACCGTGTTTTCGGCAATGGATTGTTTCGTGCTTTTTGCCTGGAAGTAAGACCAGGCATCAATTGCATGCGCCTGCGCCTGAGACATTGCCTGAACAATGTTACCGTCTTTAATATTGCAAAGAGCCATAAAGGTGGCCGTTAATGCAACCCAAATAGCCACCATGGAATTGATCTTATTTTCGCCTGCGTGACTTACTGACTCCTGAATTGTATCGGAAATTTCGCTCATACTAAATAAATATATTTTATATCTAAGCTATCAATAAATGTTGATACAGTTTATTATAGTTTATGAATTCGCAGCCGCAGACTACGAACAGAAGTACGTTATTATTTTAAATTACCAGGAATAGAAGAAAAAAAAATTATGCTTTTACTGCAAGCAATTCAACTTTTTCAATTACCGGTGGTTTTGATAAAAGTTCATCAGCATGCTGCATTAATGCCGCTGCAATTTTCCCGTTCAAATGTGCTTCACGCCCTGCCTCATCATTGAATGTATCAAAAATACCGAATGTAGATGGACCCATTTTAAGAGCATACCATGAAACTGTATCCTTCTCATCTTCTGCCAATGGCAATGCAGACTTTAAAAATTGTTCAACAGCTTCTTCTTTACCGGGCTTAGCCTCTACACGGGCAACTATTGCGTACTTTACCATGATAAATAATTTTAATTGTTTACAATATTTAAAAGTACATAAGTTCGGGTTAAATCTATCGCCTGGGTTTGTGTCCTCATAAACTGAAAATTAGAAATATGTTCGTTCGAACATTAACCAAGGCAGTAATTCTTGAAGTAAATCTGTTGTTTTAAGAAGTTACTGTTGCAAACTATTAGTGCGGGAAGAAAAATAATTCTTACAATTTTACTTTCCCAACATCGGGAATAACCTCTTTACCTCTTCATCATTTGGTTGTACACCATATTCACAAATCTCGAATGCCTCTGCATGTTGCACCTGTAACGCTTTATCTTTTCCATACCATTTTTCTAGTGTGGTTCTTACTGCGGGAGTAATTGTTACAGCTCTTGTTTGAGCAAGCCATTTTTCACGATCATTTTTATTTTTAGGAACTTTCTCAGCATAATGTCCTATCCATGGCAACCATTCATACATCTGCGATTCATGCGCATCAAGTGCATGAACTTTTTGTGCAAATACATTTGTTATATCTATAGCAATATCGGGCCGGAAAGGATTTGGCCGCTGAAACCCATCCTGGAAATATAAAAATACAGGGTTCTTTTTTAAGGCAGGTGTTCCGGTAAGAATAGCAGGAACAGCCACCATGTAAGCCGCATCCTGAACGAGTACTCCGGTATAACGATGATCAGGGTGGTAATCATTCGGTCGCGGTGCAATTACTATATCTGCGTTCCATTCACGTACCTTTTTAATGATCTGGGATCTTACTTCCAGTGAAGGCATTAATTGTCCATCATGATTATCTAAAACATCATAGGTTACACCAAATCTTTTTCCGGCCTCCTGTGCTTCTGCAAATCTTCGTTTAGCCAATTCTTTTCCTTTCATTGTCTGGTGACCGGCATCACCATTTGTTACAGAAACAAATTTTACTGCATATCCCATTTTCGCGAAAAGGATAGCTGTACCGCCCGCCTTATGGTCGCAGTCATCAGGATGAGCACCAACCATAATAATGCGGATCCTTCCATCATTATTCTGTGCATGGGCTGTTAGCAGTGTACTTACAAAAAAGAGGAAGCATGAAAAACTTTTGCAGATCATTCTCATAAAAATATTTTGGGGTTAAATAATAGTTGTGCAGCTATGAAGATAATAATTATTGAGAAGAATTTTTAGGTAGGGAAGTCTGGGGGTAACCATGCAGGGAAAAGAAATCTTTCTTCGACAGGCATACTCAATGCATTGTGCCACGGCTTGCATGCTCACAAACCGAAACTTTGCAATGTAGTTCGTGCCTCAGGAAGCCTGGCTGTACCCACACCTCATACTTGCACTTATTAAGAAATAAAAACTATGCCTGCAAAGCAATAGTTAATGTATATTTAGGTATCTGGTTGCAACCGGAAAAACATTGTTATTAATTCTTCATTCTTAAAAAAAACGAAATGAAAAATTTAATTGTAACAGCTTTATTGATTATCATCGGTTGCAACACTCCTGATAAAAAAGAAAATGTCGCTATGCCCGGAGCATATAAAATGCTTTGGCAAAATGTAAAAAGTGATAGCACAGATACCACCAATACATCATTACAGCAAATGAAAATTTTTACAGATGCTTATATGATGTATGCTAATGTTAATTCTTCGGATTCTGTAGGTAGTTTTGGCATCGCTTCTTACAGCGCCGATAAGGATACAGTTTTAGAAAATGTTATCTATAACGCATCTGATACAACTAAGAATGAAAATCCCGGCACATTTAAATTATTGATTGAGAAAACCGGCAAAGGATATAAACAAATTATTCCGGATATGCAGTCACAGGGGCAACATATTAAACTTACTGAAGAATATGAATCAATAGGAACAGCAACTACATCTCCGTTAGATGGTGCATGGAAACAAATAAAATCATATTATGTAAACGGGAAAGATACTACTGTAAATAAGTTAACTCAATTTAAAATGTATTATGCCGGGCATATTATCTGGGGCCAGACATATGCAGACTATAAAAACAAAATACATACAGCAATGGGATTCGGGAAATTTGTAATGAACAGTAACAACAAATTAATAGAATCTATGATAGCATCAACTTTTTATCAGGTAAGAGGACATGATTTTGATATTGACATTGAAATGAATGGCGCTGATGAATATACACAAACAATAAATAATAAAGACGGTAGTAAAAGCGTAGAGATTTACCAGCGTCTTAAAAAATAATAAGAGGCGGCCTATAAATTTTCAATGAATATACTTTACGAAGATTTTCGATTGATCAATTGTTCTATCCATTCATTTGTAAAAGCTACCAGCATTTCCTTATCAGGCTTACCGGCATCGAATCCGTGATTGGCACCTTCAATTTTTATCAATGTTGCTGCAGCAAGTGATGAATGGCCATAAATGGGGGGAAATTTATTTATTTTACAGTCCGCAGTTTTATACATGATATAATGTGGTAATTTTTTTTAAATTATAGGTAATTTCATATATGGCATCCCGTAAACCAGAACTTTCTTTTTTTGAGAAACTGAGAAAACGGCGCTATTTAGAAATATCTCTTGTGTACTTGGGTAGCGCACTGGCAGTAATGGAATTTGTTCATCTGGTAATTGTGGGAATGGGAGCACCACACTGGTCTTTTTCATTAGTGGTTACACTTGTACTGGTTGGCTTGCCTATAGTGCTGGTAATTTCATGGGCATTTGAATTTCATCTTGAACCAACAAAAAAAGCCAGAAGATCCAAAACTATTGACGAATTACCAGATATTACACAATCAGAGGCTACTTCTAAACCGGGAAAAAAATTGCCAAAGATTTTATTTGCAATTATATTCAGTCTTATATTATTTCTTATTGCAATTGTTTTGTACTACCAGTTCATGTACAAGTCGGAATCTGCAACTTCACAAATTATTATTTCTGATAAACCTGTTGAAAAGTCTATTGCGGTGCTTCCTTTTATAAACCTGAGCAAAGATTCACAGCAGGAATATTTTGCAGAAGGAATGATGGATGAGATACAAAATCAATTGTACAAGATCGGTGGTCTAAATGTTATCTCTCGAACATCTTCAATGGCGTATAAAGACAGCAAAAAAACAAGCAAAGAAATTGCGAATGAATTAGATGTTGGGAATTTGCTTGAAGGCAGCGTACAAAAGGAAGGTGACCACATAAGAATAATTGTTCAGCTAATAAATGGTAAAACTGATCAACATTTATGGGCAGAAACTTATGACAGGGAATTCAAAGATGTGTTCATTATTCAAAGTGATATTGCACAACAAATAGCTGCTGCTTTAAAAGTTAAAATTGATCCGGAGACCAAAAGCAGAATTGAATATATACCTACAGAAAATGCTAACGCCTATAATTTTTATCTTCTGTCTAAAGAGAGAGCATTAAATAATAAGTTTGATAAAGTATGGAAAGAACTACTGGAAAAAGTTATACAATTAGATTCAAGCTTTGCCCCTGCGTATGCCGACAAGGCATTATATTGGTTAACAAGAGGAATTTTCTTCGGAGACTTAAATGCAAAACAAGTATTGGACAGTGCACTTCCCTTATTAAAAAAGTCAATTCAACTTGACAGTAATCTTTCTTCAGCTCATAGTTATATGGCGGAAGTTAATTTATGGTTTGAATGGGATTTTAAAGCGGCTAAAAAGGAATGGGGAAAATTTTTCCAATTGAATCCCTCAGGTTTCCTTTGGGTAGAAAACTATGTTGATTTTCTAAATGCAGACGGCAGATCTTTTGAAGCATTGGATTTTGCTTTTAAAAATCGTAATCGCGATAAAAAGGATATAACAAATTGGACAAGTTTAGCTTTAAGTTATATCTATGTGAACCAACCTGAAAAAGGCCTGGTTATTTTAGATTCGGCATGGTTACTTTTAAAACATCCTGATGTGCTTTGGACTAAAGCATACCTATTTATTTATTTAGGTAAATACCGGCAGGTCATTGATAATTTAAACAAATACTTTGAGATCATTCCAAATGATCGCAAAATTCCAAGGTATCAGGCCTGGCTTGCCATCTCTTATTTTCATACAGGCCGGATAAATGAAGCCGAAAAAATTATAGACAGTTTACAATTCCTGAGTAATAAGTCGCCGGTTGGTAGTCCTGCTTTTCATCTGGCTATGATTTATACCACAATTGGAAGGACAAAACAGGCTATTCAATGGTTGGAAAAGGCTTACACGGATCATGAAGTAGAAATATTTTGGCTGAAAGTAGAACCATTGTTAAACTCATTGTACAACGATCCGGCGTTTAAAGATTTGCTAAGTAAGGTAGGGTTTAAATAATCATATTCCTGATATTTATTATTAGTCGTCTCTACTTATAGCTTAGAGCATAGCAGCACACGGCGAGGATTGGCTATACTTTAGTCGTGTTCCGCCACGCACAGGAGTGAAATAAGCAGTATTTTTATTATTTAAAATACTAAGGATAGCAAAACGATGTACGGTAGCTGAATTAAACTATAACCACAAACCAATTTATCCTTAGCCGTGTCTCTACTCCTATCCTTGAGAAGAGCAGAACACGGCGACGATTAGCTATACTTCAGCCGTGTCCCGCAACACACAAGGCTCTTAGGGAAACACGGCAGCGGAGGAACCCCGCTGAGGCACAAAGTTGCAAACTTCGCCGGGAGTGCAAGTAAAATAATGAGCTATTAACTTCTATCTGAAAAAAATATTATCTTCATAAATAAAACTTTCTTTATGTCAGACAATTCATCTCCCCAATGGCAAATGGAAGCCCAACAAATTTTAAGCTGCAATTGCGACTATGGTTGCCCTTGTAACTTTAATGCATTACCTACTTATGATAATTGTGAAGCCTTGATAGGTTATCATGTGAGTAAAGGAAACTTCGGAGAAATATCTCTTGATGGTGTAACTTTTGCCTGGGGGCTGTGGTGGCCCAAAGCAATTCATATGGGAGAAGGAGTTGGTAAACTTTATGTAGATAAAAAAGCAACTACTGAGCAAGTGAAGGCGATTGAAGAAATAATCAGCGGTAAACATGGCGGAGGTGTATTTACTATTTTTCCCAGCACTTTCAAAACCGTTCTTGATACAGAAGTAACAAACATAGGCTTCCATTTTGAACCATATAATGCATGGTTTACTGTAGAAGGAGCAGGCGAAGCAAGATTGCAGCATATTGTGAACGAAAAAACAGGCGCTAATTTTAAAGGTGAGGTAGTACTGCCCGGTGGAATAAATTATAAACGGGGACAGGTAGCAAATGCTGATTGGCAATGGAATGCTGAAGGTTTTAATATGAAATATGAGAAGAGACATGGTACCACCAGTATATCTACCTATACTAACGAAGGCTGTGTAGCATAAGATGAATCATCCTGATGAAAATGTTTTAAAACGAGACCGCATCATTATTATAAGCGGTCTTTTAATAATTTGCCTGCTCTCGTGGTTGTATATTATTTATTTGTACAGGCAGATGTATCCCATGAATATGAATGCATTGTTTTTTGCAATGCCTATGTCTGCACAGTGGACATTAACTGATTTTATTTTGCTTTTTGTGATGTGGTTTGTTATGATGATAGCAATGATGATGCCTTCAGTAACGCCATTGGTATTAATCTTTGCTATGGTTAACAGGCAACGCAAACAAACTCAAAATCCTTTTGTTAATACAGTTTATTTATTAAGTGGCTACTTTTTAATTTGGATGGTATTCAGCTTTTCTGCCACATTACTGCAATGGTTGTTACAGCATTTATCATTGCTTAATCCTGAAATGGAAACCACAAACAAAATTCTTGGAGCAGGTATTTTAATTGCAGCCGGAGTATTCCAATTTACCTCATTAAAACATAAGTGTCTGTATCATTGCCAAACACCTATCAATTTTATTTCTCAGCATTGGAAAGAAGGAAAATATGGTGCATTGCTGATGGGAATAAAAAACGGATTGTATTGCATTGGATGTTGCTGGATTTTAATGATCCCGCTATTTGTATCAGGCATTATGAACCTCCTATGGATTGCAATAATTGCCGCATTTGCATTGCTGGAAAAATTTCTTTCAGGAACAAAGTGGGTATCTTACATTTCAGGAGCCCTTTTAGTACTTTATGGAATACTGCTGCTAATTATGAGCTAATCTAATTGGTAGCGACCCCGATATTGCAAGAGCATTATTCATCGGGGTCTCATGGCTATAAATATTGCCCGGTATGAATACTCCGCCGGGACGAAAAACTTGTTGAAGACCCGCTGACACACAAGACGGCGGCTTTCATAATGTTGTTGACACCTGTAAGGGTAAAAATTTATAAATGTTTGAGGGCTTCTTGTCCTATTAAATCTCCAGCACCTTCTTCTTTCTCTATTGTATGCCTAACATCTTTAGGTTTGGTAGTATTTAATATTACAATTCCTGCAAGTATTAATACCATTATAACTGCTACCTGCTTCATAATTAATTTTTCATTTCTGATATAAAAATCATGCCGTAAAGTTTATAGCAAAGCTATATTTCCATTAACCCCTGCTGCTGTCCTGAGTTTGTAACTCAAGGCTTTCTGTTTTCATTTGTAGTTTATAAGTCCCTAGTCACAGACTGCGACCGCAATACTTTTATTATTTTAAGATACTTATCCTTAGCCGTGTCTCTTCTCATGGCTTAGAGAATAGCAGGACACGGCGACGATTAGCTAAACTTCAGCCGTGTCCCGCAACACACAAGGCTCTTAGGGAGACACGGCAGCGGAGAGAATATTCTTCATGATTTTAGAATATGTCACTTGAAAGCTGCCCGGTAATAATGCTTATCTGTCCTTGCTAAACATCTTACATATAAAATACATTAAACGTATGCCCATCAGGGTCTGCAAAAACGAAACCGTAATATCCTTCACCAAATTCTTCCGGCCTGGAACGAATTGTTCCGCCTGCTTTCTCAACTTCTTTCGCCCATTTGTCCACCTGGTCTTTGCTTTCAGCAGAGAGAGTGAACATAACTTCGATTGCGTTTTTGGTGTCTGCAAATTTTACTTTCATGTTGGTTTCGATTATGTCTTTTGAAAAAAAGTGTATCACAAAATCGTCATCACCAACAAAAAACTTGTCAGTTCTTTAGAGTTACCATTTGATTTAAATCCTAATTCAGTATAAAATTTAGTTGTTCGGTCCAGATCACTTACGGCTAAATTTGCCCATATTTTTTTCGGATTCATAAAATTGCTTTTTGGGTGAAAATTATTGCCTGTCCATTGTGTAATTCAGTTCAGTTACCCCGCAAGTAAATTGTCGGGTAGTCAATAGATTTAGTTTTATTTTGTCTTTGATGTCTGCAAACAATGGAATGCCTCGTCCAAGAATAATTGGATTAACAAATAGCCAGTAGCCGTCAATTAAGTTCTGTTGAATAAGTGAATGTGTTGCTGTGGGGCTACCAAAAAGCAAGATCTCGCTGCCTGCCAGTTGTTTTATTTCATTTATGCTGTCCGAAAGGTTATCGCTAATAATTGTTGTGTTCGTCAAATCCGCTTCTTTCAGTGTTTTTGATAAAACAAGTTTTTGAGCTTTGTTATGCCACTTTGAATGTTCAATATCGTGCTTGCTCGCTTTCGGATTGTCTCCTGCGGCAGGCCAATAATTTTCCATCATCTGATAAGTTACCCGACCGTATAATGCAGTGTCCGTTTCGCTTATCCGCTTACCCACGTGATCAAAAATTTCTTCATCAACTTTAATCCAGTTCATTTCTCCGTTCGGTCCTGCTACAAAACCGTCAAGCGATATGTGCATAAATGAAATTATTTTTCTCATATGGTTCATTTTTTTTGTTATCTATAGTTTATTACTGTGTTTTTACAATGACCGCTAACCCGCTACTTTGCGAACTTTAAATTTACAATGTTTCGCAAAGCAGCCCAAATAAGCTGGCTTAATGAAAGTTGCTGTTACCTACGAAAAAGAATTACAATTATTTAAGATTATAGTTACCAGTTTTATAACTCTGCAAAATGAATTGATATCGGATGCTTTGGTTTATAATGTTTGAAGTGTTGTTTATAAGGCACAAGCGAACGCTGTCGCCAAGCTTACTTTATACAACAAAACTAAATTCCCTGGCGTTTAAATTTCTATTTCTTTTATTAAGATAATCGATAAATGTTGGTGTTAAAATATCGGTAGGAAGTTGTCTGTTTATTGTAATGTCTCTTATATAGTCTTCATGATTTATCTCAATTTTTCGCTTTTGCTTTAAACGACCATCTGATGCTATATACAAAATGTTTATGTCAAACAATTTGTGATGATTGTTGCAAAGCCACAATCCGTTATCTCCATTAATAGCATGCTCAATTTTCGTGTCAAGATTAATATTGTTCAATTTTTTTATAGTGGCAACTGGCCAAACGTGAGCACCTTGAATTATTTGTGGAATTTCACAATCACATAAAGAACATTTCTTGTCGCCGAGTTTTTCCAAAAGATTATAGATGTAAGTAGGTGATCGAAGGCTGTCATTTTTTTCAAATTCTTCTCGGTCTTGCTGAAGAACTAAATCGGAAGTAATAACAGTTGCACCAAGAGAAATTATTATTTCTCTTATTGATGCAGGGAGTTTTTTAAGTCCACCCTCTTTTATTTCATAAACTTCAATAGAATTTTTTGTTATTTTATGAATAGCAAGGCATAATAAGCCTGTTTCATATTTACTAGCCCCGTATGTTTTTCCAAAAATTTGGGAGATATTATTTTCATCAATCGTAATATATGTTGAAGCATTGCCTTTATTTTTTCCTCTGTTCAAATCTCTTTGAGCAATAATATCTGGTAATGAATTAAATGGGCTAATTGCAGTAACTAAATAGTCAGATTCATTTAAGAATAGTGTGCCCGCTGTTTTCATTAACCGATACATAAAAATGAAATAGGCAGTCTCAATATTTCCATCCGGTTGCAAAAGATAAAAATAGATTTGTTTGTTGCGGTTAGTTTCTTGGTAGTATCTCACGAATGCACTCGGAAAACTTTGAAAGAAAGAATTTCTACCTTTTATTTCAAATTCTGAAAATGAAATATAACTTATTGAGCCACGATATTCCAATGTTGCTAAACGACCTTTGTTATAGCCAGTATCATCAAAATCAACAGTAAAATCTGTTCTACCAGTTATCCTTTGACAAACATCTTTCAAGATGCTTCTTGTTAGGATGTCCCTGTATTTTTCAGACCGCTTCTGGAATTTGTTCTTTATAATAAAGTGTGGCTTTGCTATTGACATCCTTATTGTAATTCGTTATAAATATTTCTTTCCTGTTATTTCCAAGAATTGGTTCTACGTGAATGAGATTATGTGCACCTTTTCTTATCCATGAATCAAATTGTCCGTTAAATTGCCCTTTATGTTCCAAGACATAAGAAATCATGAATGACTTGCCATCATCATTTAATTTGCTGGCGAAATTAAAAAGTTTTTTTTCTATGCCTTTGTTCCAACCATGAAAACCTCTTTTGCCGTCATTGTATGAACCATTTGTCAGCATATAAGGAGGGTCTAGATATGTGAACGTATTTTTATCAATTTCACAAAAAAGTTCTAGATAATCCTTGCTTTCAAAAATAATATTCTTCTCTTTAATTACTCTTGAAAAGCTAATCATCTTTTCAAGTACCTTGTCGTTGAACCATCTCATACCAACTGGGTTGTTGAAGTCGTGGTTTCCGTTGAATCGAATTTGCTGATTGAATCCGTAAAGAATTACCGCATACAAAAGTTTAGGATCTCGTTTGTCAAGAGGAAATGAGTTGTAATACTCTCTGACTTTCAAATAACTTTTTGCGTTCTTCGCTTCTAGTCCAAACTTTTTAATTACTTTCTTAAGGTATAGAATATATTGGTATGTGTCGTTGATTTTGAAAGATGCTACAAGGTTACTTACAAAATGATTGATGTCATTATAAATGATTCTGTCTGCATTAATGTTGATTCCAACATTGAACCCTCCGCCGCAAGCATCAACAAAAGAACTGAACTTATTGGGTAAACTTTTTTTTATGTGAGAAATCATTTTGGCTTTGCTGCCTATGTAATTCAATGGCGATTCATACTCAATTGCACTTTCATTTTTTCTTTCAATAAAGAAAAGGTATTCAAAATGGTCGTTATTTTCTTTGGATTTGAAATTGGTGTATTTTCTGTAGGAAATTTTTTTGCAAATGTAAGTATCGGGCTTTCCATATCTTTTAAGGCATGCTTCAATAAAACTCTTTGACATAAAACCATCTTGACTGTAACTAAATATGATATACTTAGCTTTGGTTTTAGCTAATACTTTATCAAAATGAATATGTGATTTGTATTCTTTTGACCAGTCAGACCGCATTGGAGTTGTGCTACGAGAACCCGTGATGGTACTTACACTTGGATTGTCATACAAAACAAGAGTTTCAAGTAAGTGATATTGTGTTCCATATTGGTTTTGAGTGTATGGTGGGTCAAGATATAAAATATCACAATTAACTTCTGCAACCACATCTTCTATCTTGGAGTTCAAAAAAACAGCTTCCTTGCTGAGCGAAGCGTTAAAAGATACTTTTTTAAATTCTATGTTTTTAGTTGCTCTTGAATCCCAATGTTTTAAAAATGCTCCGTAAACGCCAGCAGTATTTGAAACTACTGATACGGATTCTATTAAACTGGCTAACAGATGTGCATATTCATTTTCATTAATAAGATTTGACTGTTTCCACTTTTCTATTGTGGTTCTGAAATAGTCAATTCGTCCTGCATTCTCAGGAGAAAAATACATTCTCTTGGATGCAGCTGGTGAATAATTTTTATAAAAAAATCCTTTTACAGTCTTGCTGCTTGAGTTAAAATATTCGAATGGGTCAAAGCCCAAATTTTCAAAATTGCAATCCTTACCACAGACTCTACCTTTTGTGTAAATTACGCACCAACTGAGCATGTCGTTGGCAACAATGTTGAATGAATCCTTTAAAAAATCTGCGACTGCTCCTGTCCCACAAAAAGCATCAAAAAAAGTGAGTCGTTTATTTGTTACTTCATCAAATAGACTACGTTTTTTATTCATCAACCCTTTTTGGTGTAACAGCTCTCTGATTTCAGAAGTTATTAATTCTTTATTCCCAATAAATCTCATTTCGCTCTTTTGTTTTTTGTGATATACTTTACCTTTTCTTCGGCAACTTGTAGTGCCTTTAAAGCAATGTCTTCGTCCTCCACTTCATAAACCAATTTGTCACTAAGCCATGCAATCAACAACTCGTTTTCCTTTACTTTAAAATATTCTGCCAGTTTCACCACTTGTTCCCGTGTCGGCTTACGTTGCCCGCGTTCAATTTTGCTGAGAATTGCCTGGTCAATATCAAGAAATGCGGCAACTGTCCGTAAAGGCAATTCTTTTTCTTCTCTTAGTTTTCTTATTGTTTCGCCAAAGCTATCCATTTTTGAACGATTCTATTTTGACATAATTTGTCAAAAATAAAGATTGTTGCCCTGATGAACAAAGTTTTTATTGACTAAGTTTTCAACAAATTGTTGATAAATATTCGTTAGCAGGATGTGTTGATTTTGCTACTGATGTTCACCGGCTGCCTGATGGAAGCGAATACCACGTTGAAGATTTTGTGCAAAGGTTTTGTTGCGGAGTAGCAGCGTACAGCAGGAACTGAAGTTGAGAGAAGTTATAAAAGTTGACAGCCCCTTTAAAAAATTAAAAATGAAAAATTAAGAACACCAGCTTTTGCTTTTTACATTCTACATTTTGCATTCGCAGAGCCTTTTTCATTTTGCATTCAACCTTTCCTCCAAATCCAAACCAAACTTCCTGGAAAAATCTTTCGCAACATCATAGCCTGCATCCGCATGGCGGATAACACCAAGCCTCTTTTCTATTTTTCATCCGCATTATTTAAATCATTAAACGCCTCAATAAACCTGTTCTTTTTAGGATTGTCCTTGTGTATAAGAATGGCATTATAAATATTAAAATCCTCTATGGAAATGTGTCCATCAATTTTAATGATAGTGCCATCATCATACTCTCTAAACCATGTATCAAATTTTCGTTTGCGCAGTAATTCTTTATTGTCACTGGCATCGCAAACATATACTACAGCATTGGTAAGTCCGTTTAAAAATGTTTTAATTATTTGAACAATTGTACTGCCAATGCGTGGATCTATCGTGGATGTAGTTCCTTTTTGAAGCACATCAATATTAAAAGCATAAATATTATTGGCTATTTCTTTATACTCCTTAAAATATTCTGCATACGACAAAAATAACAGGCATATTTAGTGCCTGATGCATTTGTAAATTCGTAATAATTATCTTTTACTGTAATAAACTTATACGGTTGCAAAACGATACCCTTTTTTTCTTAACTCTTTAAATGTGCCACCGCTTTGCAAATGTTTGCTTATGGTTTTTTTATCGTCAAGCATTTGTTTAAAGACCGCTGCACCCTTTGGCCGGGCTTTTATTTTTTTGTTTTTATTTATTGTAGCTGGCATACAAAAGTGTTTAATGTAATTTACTTATTTTTTTTAAGACACAAGTTTTTTTGCATTTTACGTTTTTCATTTTGCCTTCAACCTCTCCTCCAAATCTAAACCAAACTTTCTCGAAAAATCTTTTGCAACATCATAACCGGCATCGGCCCCAAATAAGTCGGGACTTCCGCCGGATAAGCATTGCTTAATCTATCAACTATATCTAAATCATTGTCTTTAGCTATTTGCTGTGCAGTGGTATAGCCAGCGTCAGCATGCCTAATAACACCAAATTAATAAGTTCTTCATGCTTTTCTGCTACTTCGGGTTGAGATTGTTGAGAATCATTCGTAATGCGGCTTCCTGTATCCAGCCTTTGCAGGAGAGGGTTGTGCCGGTTGGGGTGGCGTACTTCGATTGTTGAACATTTTTATGTTGATGAAATGGAAGAGATGAAGTTGAGGTGTATTTTAAAGTGCTGCCTCCTCTCTATGAGGAGAGGAGCCTGCCTGCCGGTAGGCAGGGTTAGGTGTTGAGGCCTAAAATAAATATCTTCATTAAAAGAAACCACGAATGAGTATTCATATAAGCGCTAAGGAAGGAGAAATTGCAAAAATAGTTTTGATTGCCGGTGACCCTTTACGGGCAAAGCATATTGCCGAATTTTATTTAGAAGATATAAAACTGGTAAGTACAACACGCAGTGCTTTTTATTTTACCGGAATTTACAAAGGAACTAGAGTAACAGTTGGTGCCAGTGGAATGGGATGCCCCTCAATCGGAATCTATTCTTATGAATTATATAATGAATACAATGTTGACTGCATTATCCGTATAGGCACTGCAGGCGGCTATACAACTGACTTAAAAGTATATGATGTAATAAATGTTGACAGAGCCTACAGTGAATCAACGTATGCAAAATGTGCTTTTAATTTTGATGAGGATAATGTTGATCACCAGGGTAAGGCTTACGAAATAATTAATGCAACTGCTGAAGCATTAAATATTTCTGTGATCAAAAGTTGTATTCATTCCAGTGATGTTTTTTACAGGCATGATCCTGCTATTCCAAAAATTGCTGCAGATAATAATTGTTCTGCAGTTGAGATGGAAGCCTTTGCATTATTTTCAAATGCAAAATATTTAAGCAAGATGGCGGCAACCATTGTAACTATCTCCGATATTATTCCTACGCATGAAGGTATGAGCGCTGAGCAGCGTGAAAGATCGTTGGAGACAATGTATAAGCTGGCGCTGGAGAGTGTGGTGGAGATAAATAAGATTGTCTGAACCATGATTTGGGGAGATTAAATGATTAAAAAGATTTAAGAATAAGTTTTAATCATCACTCAATATCATAATCCTATAATCTGTTAATCTACCCAAATCATGGTTCAGACAAAAGGTTCAGACAAAAATTCCACCGCCTTCATCATATCATCTCTCAACACCCGGTCTGCATTATTGAATGAAACTTTTTCTCTGAATGCTGAAACAATTTTTTCTATTGCAGGAGAAGATCGTAATGGTCTTCGATATTCCAATGCCTGCACTGCTGTGAGTAATTCAATTGCCAAAACTTTTTCTACATTTTGCACCACACGTAAACATTTTGTTGCGGCATTGGCACCCATGCTTACATGATCTTCCTGGTTGTTGCTGGATGACATTGAATCTACAGATGCAGGTGTGCACAGTTGTTTGTTCTCGCTAACAATACCTGCAGCAGTGTATTGCGGTATCATTAATCCTGAATTCAGTCCGGGATTTTTAACAAGGAAAAGCGGAAGCCCTCTTTGTCCGCTTAATAATTGATAAGTTCTTCTTTCCGAAATGCTTCCTAATTCTGCCATTGCAATAGAAAGAAAATCGAGTGTTACAGCTAATGGCTGACCATGAAAATTTCCTCCACTTAAAATCAGATCATCATCAGGAAAAATATTTGGATTATCAGTTACAGAATTTGCTTCTTTTAAAAATACATTCAGTACATAATCAAATGAATCTTTGGTAGCACCATGCACCTGCGGTATGCAACGAAAAGAATACGGATCCTGTACCTGTGATTTTTTTTGTGAGACGATCTCACTGCCCTTTAATAGTTCTCTTAATTTTTTTGCAGTATCAACTTGCCCTTTGTGAGAACGTATGGCATGTATCTTTTCATTAAAGCAATCATCAACACCATCAAATGCTTCAAAAGAAATTGCAGAAATTATATCCGCCCATGTGATCAATCTTTCACAATTAATAAGGCTATGCAATCCATACGCACTCATGAATTGCGTTCCATTGATCAATGCCAGGCCTTCCTTGCTTTGTAATTCAATGGGCTTCCAGTCAAACCTATTCAGTATTTCCTGTGATGGGTATTTTATGCCTTTATAATAAACTTCACCTAAACCTATCAATGGTAAACTCAAATGGCTTAATG
>JAYVEA010000004.1:0-7420 GCA_043749085.1 Chitinophagales bacterium | reverse complement strand
ATTCAACAGAGTACAGTGTTTGCATAACCTTTACCCTTATATTTCTTCTGCTTATCATCTAAAGAACTTTAATGCTGCAAATATAGCTTTCAAATGATAATCAACCGGGATGAAAAATTGTCGTAGACTGACAACCGGCAACTGACAACTCACAACTAAACCTGCCATCTAATCTGATTAAACCCATTTGGTATAAAAATTCGTGTACATTTGCATCCCAATTAAAAAAATAAACTAATAAATTATGGCTAAACAAAATTTTGAACTCTTTGATGACAGAGTTCTTGTAAAACAAAATGCAGCTGAAGAAAAAACTGCAGGTGGTATCATTATCCCGGATACTGCTAAAGAAAAACCACAAAAAGGAACCGTTATCGCTGTAGGTAAAGGAAAATACGCAGAACAAACCGGTAATTTAATTCCATTAAACATAAAAGCAGGCGATACAGTTATGTATGGTAAGTATGGTGGAACTGAAATTAATCTTGACGGTGAAGATTACCTGATCATGAGAGCTTCAGATATTTTAATGAAAGTAAACTAATCATTGTAAAAAAAAATAATCAGAAATAATATGTCAAAACAAATATTTTTTGAAATTGATGCCCGAAATAAAATGAAGAAGGGTGTTGATACACTTGCAAACGCAGTTAAAGTAACACTTGGCCCTAAAGGACGCAATGTTGTAATTGAGAAAAAATTTGGCGCACCCGCTATAACTAAAGATGGTGTTACTGTGGCCAAAGAAATTGAACTGGAAGATCCTATTGAAAATATCGGCGCACAAATGGTAAAAGAAGTTGCCAGCAAAACTGCTGATATTGCAGGTGATGGTACAACCACTGCAACCGTTCTTGCCCAATCCATTATCGGCGAAGGTTTAAAAAATGTGGCTGCAGGTGCAAACCCAATGGATCTTAAACGTGGTATCGACAAAGCAGTAATAGCTGTTGTTGAGCATCTTAAAAAGCAATCTCAATCTGTTGGCGATAATAATGAAAAGATAGAGCAGGTTGCTTCTATTTCTGCAAATAATGATGCAACAATTGGAAAATTGATCGCAGAAGCAATGCAAAAAGTAGGCAAAGAAGGTGTTATAACTGTTGAAGAAGCAAAAGGCACTGATACAACTGTAGAAGTTGTCGAAGGTATGCAGTTCGACAGGGGTTATATCTCTCCATACTTTGTAACTAACAGCGAAAAAATGGAAGTTGAGTTGCAGAATCCCTACATTTTGATTTATGATAAGAAGATATCTTCAATGAAAGATATTCTTCATATTCTTGAAAAGGTTGCTCAAAGCAGCCGTCCGTTATTAATTATTGCTGAAGATCTTGATGGCGAAGCATTGGCAACACTTGTTGTAAATAAATTGCGTGGTACCTTGAAAGTGGCTGCAGTAAAGGCCCCTGGCTTTGGTGACCGCAGAAAAGAAATGCTTCAGGATATTGCAGTGCTTACAAAAGGTATTGTTATCAGTGAAGAACAGGGTTACAAATTAGAGAATGCCGATCTTACGTATTTAGGTGAGGCGTCTGCAGTAACTATTGATAAAGACAATACGACTGTTGTTGGGGGTAAAGGAGAAAAGAAAGACATTACTGCAAGGGTAAATCAAATAAAAGCTCAGATAGAAACAACAACATCTGATTACGATAAAGAAAAATTACAGGAGCGTTTGGCTAAGTTAAGCGGTGGTGTTGCAGTATTATATATAGGCGCCGCTACTGAGGTTGAAATGAAAGAAAAGAAAGACAGGGTTGATGATGCATTGCATGCAACAAGAGCTGCTGTTGAAGAAGGAATTATACCAGGTGGTGGTGTTGCTTATGTTCGGGCAATTGAAAGTCTTGAAGGTCTTAAGGGAGAAAATGATGATGAGACTACCGGTGTTCAGATCGTAAGAAGAGCAGTTGAAGAACCTCTTCGCCAAATAGTGATCAACAGTGGTATTGAAGGCAGCATTGTTGTTCAAAAAATAAAAGAGGGCAAAGATGATTTTGGTTTTAATGCACGTACAGAAGTTTATGAAAATCTGTTTGCAGCAGGTGTAATTGATCCAACTAAAGTTGCAAGAATTGCTCTTGAAAATGCAGCATCAATTGCAGGTATGTTGCTTACAACAGAATGCGTTATTTCTGACAAGCCTAAAAAAGATGAAGGTGGTAACCATCCTCCAATGGGCGGCGGCGGAATGGGCGACATGGGTTATTAATAATTATTCCGAGGATTTACTCCTCACAATAATAGATCCCCGTTATGAAAATAGCGGGGATCTTTTTTAAAACAATAAAATTTATAACTATGAAATCGATGGGTTCCTGAAAAGATTAATTGCTCAGCTATTGTATTTAATAAGAAAGAGAGACGATAATTTTGATAACCCTTTGCTATTATGTAAGAACTATTTTTCCACATGTGCTTTACCCAGGTAAAAATATTTATTAAGCGAATCCTTTATATGGGTTGTATCTGAAAGCGGGAGCGTAAAAGGTTCGGCTATTTTATATTTAACTGAATCAATTGTATACATGATAACCTTGTGCCCGTATTCTTTGTATTTATTAAAGGTTTTTAATGCTTCCTGTTTGTCTTTTGTCTCCTTAAATACTACTTTAAAAGTATACCCATCAGTTGGTGGTTCAGGTGTTGTTACTATATCTTTTTTTACAGCTAAAGAATCTGTATTCCTTTGTTCCTGCCGGGTATCAATAACTACGTCCTGATCGGTTTTTTTATAAAAGAAATAGTATGCCGCCCATGCAGCTGCTCCTAATAATACAATAGTAAAAATTATCCAAAAGGTTCTTCTTCCACTGCTATTTACTTCTGAATCATAATCAGGAAATAAACCTGACTTCTCTTCATTTTCATTTTCTTTTAATGCTTTGGGCGCTTCAATTTTTGGTGTGATAAACTGGCCTGGAATAAAAACTAATTCTCCTGTTTGCGCTTTATCCAATGTTCCTAAACCTTCAATAGTAAAAGGCTTTCCAATGTTCAGGAATTGTCTTCCTAACATTAAAAAAGAATCCAGATCTGCTGAAGCAAGCGGCTTTATTTTTTTTGTATGTTTAACGATTGCATCAATCAATGCCTCATCTTCACCCTCTTTTGGATTATAATTAAATGAAATAGCATTTTCAGGAATTACCATTCCTTTCTCAGAATCTACGGGTAAAGAAACAGAACTATCCAAACTAAAACTGCCGATACCCTGTAATGTAATTTTTTTGTTGCTGTATAGTTGCTGTACGAGGACCTGCTCAATTTTCAAAGTTAAATATTTAAGGTTGACAAACCTACCTATTCTTACGCAATTAATCAAAATTCAATAGTGTAAGTTGTCATTAGGTCAATAGTTATTAAGTCAAATTATAAAATGTGAATGACTATTGACTTAATGATCCAATGACTAAAATAGAATGAATGTATTTTTGTAATATGATAACCGACCAGGAACAACTTTTTATTAATTATTGGGAAGCCAACAGGGATAGGGAAAAGAAAGGCTTATACCAACTCGCAATTGGTTTGCCGCTTGGACTTGTTTTTGCATTTCCTGTTTTGTTAAGTGTGCTGTTTCACGATTGGTATAAAAGCATGGTATTTATTTCCGGTTCCCAGATCACGGTAATTTTAATTACTGTTTTAGGTATTGCAGTTTTTTTTGCTCTGTTTCGTATGAAGTTTAAATGGGAAGAAAATGAACAGCGTTATAAAGAGTTAAAGTTTAAGCAAAGTAAAACTGAGCCAAACAATTTGTAGTTTTTAATCTCGTATTTTGCCGAACAATTTTTACAAAATGAAAAACATTCTTTTAGGTATTATCATTCTTTCCGCTTTATACATGTCGTGTACTAAAAAAGATGAAACATGTAATTATAATGATTCAACCATTACAGCGCCTGCAAGTGAAACTGCTAATGTAGAAACTTATTTAACAGCCGGTATAACAGGCGCACAAAAACACCCGGCAGGATTTTATTATAAGGTAACACAGAGGGGAACCGGGAAAGCGATTGTTAATCTATGTTCAGTTGTTACAGTAAATTATGCCGGAAGATTAACCAATGGTACCTACTTTGATCCCACTACTGCGGGCACAACTTCATCCGCTTCATTTCAATTGGGACAGGTAATTGCAGGTTGGCAAAAGGGTATGCCCTTAATAAGCTCAGGTGGAAAAATAACTTTGTATATACCACCATCTTTAGGATATGGCAATGTTGATGTTAAAGACAAGAATAATGTAGTTGTTATTCCCGCTAATTCAATTTTAATTTTTGATATTGAGCTTGTAAGTGTTTCTTAAAGCTATACTTCCTTGTTCTTCTCTACTTGCTAATTGCTTTCCTGTAACTTTGTATAGCAATGAGCCACGAAGCGATATCCGTTTTTGATATGTTTAAAATTGGCATTGGCCCTTCCAGCAGTCATACATTAGGGCCATGGCGGGCTGCGGAAATGTTTCTTAAATCTCTTCAGAATAAAAATATTTTGTCAGAAGTACAAACCCTTGAAGTTTTGCTATATGGCTCTTTGGCAAAAACAGGGATAGGACATGGAACTGATATTGCTGTACAACTCGGTTTAAGCGGAGATGATCCTGTAACATTTGATGTAAATAATATCACTGCAAAGATCAATGACATTAAAGCAATGAAAAAAATATTGCTTGCCGGAAAACATGAAATTGATTTTGATCCCAATGAAGACATTGAATTTCTTTTTAGTGAAACACTTCCATATCATCCCAATGCATTAACTTTTTTAGCAGCATTAAAAAATGGAGAACACATAGCTGAGACGTACTATTCAATCGGTGGAGGTTTTGTGACTAAAGAAATTATCAGTAATGATAAAACCCAATGGGCTGATGGATCTGCACCACCTGAAATAATCCTTCCTTTTCCCATAAATGATGCTGATGATCTTTCGCATTGGTGTATGAAAACAGGGTTGAATATTAGTGAAGTGGTACTGGAAAATGAAAATGCATGGCGAAGTGAAACCGAAACTAAAATAAAGTTACTTTCTATCTGGCAGGTAATGAAAGATTGTATGTATCGTGGATGTAAAACTGAAGGTATTTTACCCGGCGGATTGAACGTAAAAAGAAGGGCCGCAGCTTTAAATAAAAAATTATTAAAAGAAACGCCTTATACAGATTATGATTCATGGATAACGTTGATAAAAGCAGGAGGAAATGATTTTAAATATATTTTGGATTGGGTAAGCTGTTTTGCATTAGCAGTTAATGAAGAAAATGCAGCCTTCGGCAGAGTGGTTACTGCACCGACAAATGGAGCTGCCGGTGTGATACCTGCAGTACTGCAATACTTTGTAATTTTTTGTGATGGAAACAAAGAAGAAAAGATCGTACAATTTTTATTAACAGCAGCTGAAGTTGGAAGCATTTTTAAAAAAGGAGCCACCATATCTGCTGCAATGGGTGGATGCCAGGCAGAGATCGGGGTGTCTTCCTCAATGGCTGCTGCTGCACTAACTGAATGTATGGGCGGCACACAACGACAGGCTTTAATGGCTGCTGAAATTGCAATGGAACATCACCTCGGAATGACATGCGATCCAATACAAGGTCTTGTACAAATCCCCTGTATTGAAAGAAATACAATGGGCGCTATAAAAGCTATAACTGCCAGCCAGCTTGCATTACAAAGCGCACCGGATTATGCGAAAGTTAGTCTTGACGGGGTTATAAAAACCATGTGGGATACAGCAATGGACATGCACAGCAAATACAAAGAAACTGCCGATGGCGGATTAGCAGTGAATGTTCCTTTGAGTTTGAGTGAGTGCTAATTCCGAAAAATTATTTTGTAAATACATAAAAGCTTTTCTATCAATGAAAAAATTTCTTACAAATAAATTTTGGTTAGGAACTTTAATTTTCATTCTGCCTCTTTATGTTAACGGGTTTGGTGTACTAACTCATGAAGCAATTATTGATGCGCTTTGGGAAAAATCGATTTTAAAATTATTAAAAGCAAAGTATCCTTCATCAACTGTAAAAGAACAACAGGAAGCACACGCTTACGCATATGGCGGCGCAATAGCACCTGATATGGGATTTTATCCTTTTGGCAGCCCTTTATTTACAAACCTTGTTCACTATGTACGCAGTGGGGATATGGTTAATGCATTACTTAAAGACGCTGACAATATCAATCAGTATGCCTTTGCATTGGGGTTTTTATCCCATTACAATGCAGATAACTACGGGCATCCATTAGCTACCAACATAAGTGTACCAATTGTTTATCCAAAACTTCGAAAAAAATACGGAAGTAAAATAACTTATGCAGACGATAAAATTTCGCACATGAGAATGGAATTTGGTTTTGATGTTCTGCAAATTGCAAAAGGGAATTATGCCTCGCAGGCTTACAAAGATCTAATTGGTTTTAAAGTAGATACCGCTGTATTGGCAAAAGCCTTTTTTGAAACCTATGGACTTAATATTAACGACGTTTTTAAAAACCATTTTTCATTAGGTGTTGAAACATTCCGCTGGACAGTTGCAAATATATTTCCTGCTATAACAAAATCTGCATGGGCTTCAAGAAGAACTGATATATTAAAAAAAGATTCTACAGAAACAAGTAAAAAATTCAGACTTAAAATGCGCCAAAAAGAGTATAATAAGCAATATGGATCAGGTTATAAGCAACCGGGGTTTTTTCCAACTATATTATCTTTTCTTATCCGGGTTTTACCCAAAGTTGGGCCATTACGTGCTCTTAGATTTAAAATACCAACTGCCTTGTCTGAAAAATATTTTAATCAAAGCTTTGATTCTATCCTGCAACATTATTCGGCTAACATAGATCAACTTAAACAGCAAGGATTTAATTTAAAAGATATTGATTTTGATACCGGTAAGCCAACCTCCTTTTGCGAATATAGCCTTGCAAATGAAACGTATGACACATGGCTGGTAAAACTAAAAGACAATAAGTTTAAAAATATTACAGTGCCGCAAAAGCAAAACATTCTTGCCTTTTATCATTGGGACACAACAAAAAATATCATTTATACTAAAAAATGCAGGGAAATATTTAATGCATTTAAAGAACTGCAAAACTGGAATGTAAAATGAAGTTTAAATTCCATACTTCCTCTTCACATCTCTGTCTGTTTCTCTTGCTTTAATAGTTTCTCTTTTGTCAAATATCTTTTTCCCTTTACCTAAACCAATTTCCATTTTTGCAAACCCTTTTTCACTGATAAATATCTTTAAAGGAATGATTGTATATCCTTTCTCTTTTATTTTATTCTCAAGTTTTCTCAGCTCTTTTTTTTGGAGCAGTAGTTTTCTTTCCTGCATGGGCTGATGGTTATGAATTGTACCAAAGCTATATTCAGCAATGTGAAGGCTTTTTACATACAATTCTCC
>JAYVEA010000003.1:0-7424 GCA_043749085.1 Chitinophagales bacterium | reverse complement strand
AAAGAAGATGTCATGTCAGCAAAGATAAAGGAAGGAATAAAAGATAGCTCATGAATATATTGAACATTATTCCAATATTTTCACCTCAGACCTCCTGTTCTTTTGTCTTCCTGCTTCGGTATTATTTTCTTCTATCGGTTGCATTGAGCCATAACCTTTGGATGTTAATCTTGAAGGATCAATTCCCTTAGAGATGAGATATGTTACAATTGACTTTGCCCTTTCCAAAGAAAGCATTTGGTTTTTTGCCTCACTGCCAATATTATCTGTATGTCCTCCAATTTCTATTTTATCATCTGATTTGCGCTGGAGGTAATCTGCTAACTCATTTAAAGTTTTATAAGATGCAGGACGTATGTTGCTTTTCCAAAATCAAATTCAACATTATCAAGCACAAATGTTTTTGGAGGATCAAACTCAAGATTTACCGTAAATGAATTTTTATAAAAGGCATTTGGCTTAAGAGCAGGGATATCAAGAATATTATAGCTGGTTGAATCTTTAAATCCCATTATAAATATCTCATACTTATCTCCTGCAGGTAACCGGGTACTAAATTTTCCTACTGAATCACTTATCACCTGGTATTCATTTCCATTTTTCTGGCTTTTAAAAATGATCAGCTCATTGTTCTGTGATTGTTTGCTTCTCATATCAACAATAGAGCCTTCTATTTTCGCATCCTTTGGAAGATTGGTTTGTGCATGAGTTGATAACAGGAAGAATGAAAAAAATAAAATAAATAAAAAAGTTTTCATAGAATTTAATTATAGGAGAATTAATATTTAAGTAATAAAACTAAAAAGAATTTATTAAGAACACTATTACTCTTTTACAGTTATTTATTAAAGTAAAATAGTTGCATAAGAAAAGCCATCTTTTCAGATGGCTCTCTTCCTTATTGAAACCAAAACCTTATAATTTTAACTGCAACCCATACTGTTGCCGCAATTCAAACATTTATAACAAGTACCGCTTCGGATTGTTATATGGCCACAGGTATTGCATGCAGGAGCATCGCTTTGCATGCTTTTGGCAGCAGAGTTTACAGCATCCATTTCATTGTGTACCTTTTTTATTGATTCCATCCTGTGCGCTTTTACCTGTGGTGCCTGTACATTACCATTAGAAGAAACTCCGATCACTCTTACTTCACTTAGCTCGTGAATCCTGTCACCAATGGTTGGTGTTGCTTCGTCCCAATCCTCCTTACCGGTATTTAAAATTTCAGGTTTGTCCAATACATGAACAAGATCATTTCTTCCTAAATATTCATACGCTAATGAACGGAACATAAAATCAATAATGGAAGTGGTTGTTTTAATATTTGGATGATCAACCATACCGGATGGTTCAAAACGTGTGAACACAAATTTTTCAACAAACTCTTCCAAAGGAACGCCGTATTGTAAGCCAATAGAAATTGCAATTGCAAAACAGTTAAGCATACTACGCATGGTAGCGCCTTCCTTAGCCATGTCAATAAAAATCTCTCCTAATGTGCCATCATTATATTCGCCTGTTCTTAAGAATAATGCCTGTCCGTTTATTTTTGCTTTTTGAGTAAACCCTCTTCGTTTTGCAGGTAATGCTCTGCGCTCCACTATCATTGCCAACTGGCGTTTTAAAGCTGTATCTGCACTGCTCTGTACTCTTTTATTTACTTCTTCCAAAAGATCTTCAACAGTGAGTGTACTCATATCAACTATTCTTGATTCATTACCTGTTGCCAGATGCTCATTGTCAGTTTGTTTTTTCTTTTTATCACTCTTATTGCTTAATGGTTGTGATAATTTAGATCCGTCGCGATACAATGCACATGCTTTTAATCCCAGTTGCCAGCTTAGCTTGTAAGCTTCTGCAATTTCTTCTATGGTTGCTTCATTGGGCAGGTTAATAGTTTTTGAAATTGCTCCGCTGATAAAAGGTTGTGCTGCTCCCATCATTCTTATATGTCCTGTAAAATGAATAAACCTTTCTCCTTTTTGCCCGCATTTATTTGCACAATCAAAAACGGATAAATGTTCTTCTTTTAAATATGGTGCGCCTTCTACGGTCATTGTTCCACAGATGTATTCATTCGCTTCTTCAATCTGTTCTTCTGTAAATCCCAACGCCTCTAAAAAATTCCATTCAAAATCCTGATATTGTTCTTTTGTAAATCCTAAACGCTGCAAACATTCTTCACCTAGGTTGAAAAAATTAAATACAAAAGCAATATCAAAAGCAGATGCAAGACAATCTTCCAATTTTTTTATTTCTTCAGGAAGAAATCCTTTATCAGTTAAAGTTTGATAATTAATATGCGGAGAATTTTTTAATGACGCATGGCCTTTCGCATAATTAACAATGCGGTCAATTTGTTTTTCACTGTATTTTAAATTGCGTAAAGCCTGAGGTACACTTTGATTGATAATTTTAAAATATCCCCCGCCACTAAGTTTTTTGAACTTAACTAAAGCAAAGTCAGGCTCAACACCAGTTGTATCACAATCCATCACTAATCCAATTGTTCCTGTTGGCGCAATCACAGTTGTTTGTGCATTGCGGTACCCAAATTTTTCTCCCATCATAACTGCATCATCCCATGCCTTTGTTGCGGCCTTCAATAGATAATCAGGACAATATTTTGCATTGATACCCTGTGGTTTTATTTCTATTCCATCATATGCATCCATCGCATCATAAGCGGCTGCACGATGATTGCGCATAACACGAAGCATATGTATTTTATTCTCTTCATACTTGCTAAAGGTTCCTAAATGTTCAGCCAGCTCTGCAGAAGTTTTATACGCAACACCAGTCATGATCGCTGTTATTGCTCCTGCAATTCCACGGGCATCTTCGCTATCATAGGCAATGCCGCTAACCATTAACATACTACCAAGATTTGCATAACCCAAACCCAGCGTTCTGTAATCATAAGAAAGTTGTGCAACTTCTTTACTGGGAAATTGTGCCATCAAAACTGAGATCTCCAATACTGTTGTCCATAATCTTACTGTATATTCAAAGCCTGCAACATCAATAGTGTTATCATCTTCATTAAAAAATTTGCGAAGATTAACTGAGGCAAGATTACATGCAGTATTATCCAGGAACATATACTCGCTGCAGGGATTAGATGCTCTTATCTGCCCGCCTTCGGGACAGGTATGCCACTCGTTGATCGTTGTATTATATTGAGTTCCGGGGTCAGCACAATTCCATGCAGCATTGGTAATTTTATCCCATAAACCTTTTGCTTTTATTTTTTTCATTGTTCTTCCATCGCTTCTTGCTTTCAATTCCCAATCGCCATCTGCTTCCAGGGCATGAAAAAACTCATTAGGTATTCTTACAGAATTATTACTGTTTTGACCGCTTACTGTTTTGTACGCTTCTCCTTCATAATCGCTGGGGTAGCCTGCAGCAATTAATGCAGCTACTTTCTTTTCTTCTTCCACTTTCCAGTTCACGAAAGTTTCAATTTCAGGATGATCAAGATCAAGACAAACCATTTTAGCAGCCCGCCTTGTAGTTCCGCCACTTTTTATTGCTCCTGCTGCCCTGTCACCAATCTTTAAAAAACTCATCAACCCGCTGGACGTACCGCCACCGCTAAGCTTTTCCCCTTCACCACGTATGCTGGAGAAGTTTGTTCCTACACCGCTACCGTATTTAAATATTCTTGCTTCTCTAACCCATAAGTCCATAATACCACCTTCATTTACAAGATCATCCTCCACACTTAATATAAAACAGGCATGCGGCTGAGGACGCTCATATGCTGATGTGGATTTTTTTAATTGACCATCATTTTGATCAACAAAATAATGTCCCTGTGGCTTTCCTTTTATACCATACACTTCATGCAACCCGGTATTAAACCATTGAGGAGAATTAGGAACACATGCCTGGTTTAAAATACCATATATTAATTCTTCATAAAAAACCTGTGCATCTTCTTTTGATGCAAAATAATTGTAACGCTCGCCCCAAACACGCCAGCAATGTGCCATGCGATGTGCAACCTGTTTTGCTGAACCTTCTCTGCCTGTTGTACCGTCTGGCTGAGGCACACCTGCTTTACGAAAATATTTTTGCGCCAGAATATCTGTGGCAATCTGGCTCCATTGTTTTGGTACTTCTACATTGTCCATTTGAAAAACAATTTCACCGGAAGTATTTTTAATTACCGAAGTGCGGTAATCATATTCAAACATATCATACGGTGAAGTTCCTTCTTTAGTAAAGTGGCGGGGGAACTGAAGTCCTTTTTCAGACTGCTTTTTGGTTGACATAAGATTAAAATTATTTAAGGGTTAATAGTTAGTTTTGGCAAACAGTGGAGAACGAAAATATTTTTTCTATCTGAACAAACAAACTTGTAAATATCCCCACCTGTGGAAAAGAGATGTGCAAAAAATTTTTAGCTATACGGGCATTGGTTTTTGGATTTTTTGCACATTTTGAGGATAAAATAAATTTGCTGTCACAGAAAAAAAATGGTAGTACTGTAACAGCTCAGCTGCAGGCATTATTTTTAAACAATTAATTTTATGAGAGCAGTTATACAAAGGGTTTTACAGGCAAGTGTGATGATAGATAATAAAATAAAATCTGAAATTAAAAATGGTTTGCTTGTGTTTGTTGGAATTGAAGATGCAGACACCATTGAAGATAGTAAATGGCTAAGCAACAAGGTAGTTAACCTGCGAATTTTTGATGATGAGAATAAAGTACCTAACATTTCTGTAAAGGATATTGGTGGAGATATTTTGGCAGTAAGTCAATTTACTTTACACGCCTCAACCAAAAAAGGAAATCGTCCATCATACATAAAAGCAAGCAAGGCAGAAATTGCAATACCTATGTATGAACAATTTATTATTCAATTAGCAAACGACTTTGGCAAAATTATACATACAGGAGAATTTGGTGCGGATATGAAAGTGCAGCTGATTAATGATGGGCCGGTTACCATTTGGATAGATACAAAGGAGAAGGAATAAAACTTTAAAAAATTATTTAAAGAGAGGCTTCTGTGACAGTTATAATATGTCTTCGTAGTTCTATTATTTAATATTTTAATTCTCGCTTTTAATATCATATAGAACAGCAAGCTTATTAAGCTGAAAAACATTTTCTATGTTGAGTTTTTCAAAAATCCGTGCTTTATAGGTACCGGTTGTGGAGTTATGTATGGTTAATATCTGTGATATTTCAGTTACTGATTTACCCTCAAGTAACAAACTTGTTATTTCAAATTCACGACCTGAAAGCTTGAGGAATGGGTTGTTGTTTTCTTCGCCGGCTTTCTCATTTAATATTGTATCTATAAATTTTTTACTATAATATTTTTTGTTGTTAAGCGTGAGGTTAATTGCTTTTTTAAGTTCTTCTATTGGCGCATCTTTAGATACAAAGCCTACTGCACCAGCCCTTAAAAATCTTTTTGCATACATGCCTTCTGAGTTCATAGAAAAAATCAATACTTTTGAATTTGGCTTAGTGCTCATTATATATTTAAGAAGATCAAAACTATTTGTATCGGGCATGTGTATGTCCAGCAGTAGCAAATCATAATCATTATTATTAATTTTTTGGGTTGCTTCCTTCCCATTTTCAGCCTCATCAATTTCTGAAGGATTGTATTCAGCAGAAAGCCAGAATTTTATTCCTGACCTAACAATTGCATGATCATCTATAAGTAAAAATCTTTTCATTACGATAATTAAAATTAGTTTAAAATATAACTTAAAATCTTTACCAAAGTTTATAAAAAATTAATTGAAAGCTCCTGTCGAATTAATTCTACGTTTAAACTTCTAAAAATGATAAAGATTATTATTCTATCACGTAGCTGTATTATTTGCCGGAAAATTTACTTCCAGCAAACAGCCTTTGCCGGTTTTGGATATTACATTCATTTTTCCATTTAACAGCTCTGCCCTGCTTTGAATATTTTTAAATCCTATTCCTTTACGCTTAGCATTTAGATCAAATCCCTGTCCGTCATCCTTTATGCTTATCTCAATGTAACCATTTACATATTTTACGGTAATGAATACATTGGTTGCCTTAGAATGTTTAAGAATATTATTAAGATGCACCTGGATAACACGATAGACATTCAACTGCTGATCAGTAGTTAGGATATTATTATTTACATCCTTAACGTCATACTCAACTTTAATTTTTGTAGCTAATTTTACAGGCTCTATAAGATCCTGTATAATTTCTGAAAAGCTGTTGAGCCCTATGGAAGGTGGAACCAGCGCACTGGAAAGCCTTCGTATCTCTTCCATACATAAGGTTAAATTTTCTGAAGAACGTTTGATCATCTCATCTGTCATGGAAGGTTGCGTTGCTGCAACATCAAGGTATAATTTTGTTGCAGTAATTAACTGGTTAATATTATCGTGCAGCTCTCTGCCAATTTCATTACGTTCTTTTTCCTGTCCTTCTATAGTAGCACTTGTAAGTTCTTTTTGTTTTAATATTCTTTCATCGTTTAAAGATTTTTGTAACTTATTTATCTCTGTTACATCCTGCATGGCCCCTATTATCCTGTAGGGCTTGTTATCATTGTTGAATAAAATAAAACCCCTGTTAAATACATACTTATAACTACCATCTTCACTACGAAAGCGGTATTCATCCTGCCATTTTTGAATTTTATTTTTTATATGGTAGATAAGTTTTTTGGTAACGCGTTTAAAGTCTTCGGGGTGAATATGAATTTTCCATTCGGTACCTGTGGGTATATCATCGGCGCAATAATTAAACATTGATTTTATTTCCTCGTTCCAGTAAATTCCATCTGTTTCCAAATTCCAATCCCATACGGCATCATTAGTAGCTTTGCTTACCATTTCAAAACGCTCATTAGTTATCCGGATTTTTTCTTCGTTTATTTTTTTTTCAGTAACATCATGAAAATTACCTACAACTGCTTTTACATTTTCATCATGCAGTAAATTTACAATTGTGCCTTCCATCCAAACGTAGCCGCCATGTTTGCGTAAAAAGCGGAAAGATATTGGCTTGAGCATTCCCGGATCTCTCATAAACTCATCGCGTAATTTTTTAGTTTGTGCAATATCATCGGGATGAACTATGTCAAAAACAGGCTGGTTTATAGTTTCCTGTACTGAATAATCAGTAATTCTTTCTATTGCAGGACTGATATAAAAACGAATACCATTTTCATCCGAAAGTGAAATAATATCATGTGCATTTTCTATCAATGAGCGAAAATGCTTTTCACTTTTACGTGTACTTTTCTCGGCTTTTTTTCTTTCTGTTATATCATGGTAATTTAAAACAAAAGCTTTTACATTTTCATCATTCAGCATGTTATTTACCGTTCCTTCAACCCATATGTAACTCCCGTTTTTATGTAAAAGACGAAATGTGCTGTGTGCAGGAACAGAAGGCAT
>JAYVEA010000002.1:0-20697 GCA_043749085.1 Chitinophagales bacterium | reverse complement strand
AGCTCTTCCTGTCGCATCCTGGAAAATTGCATAGCTGCTGTTCAATCCACGGCCCTGTAAAAACATTCTGCGTAAAGAAGTACCCGAACCTTTTGGCGCTACTAAAAATACATCTACATCTTTAGGAGGTACAATTCCTGTCTGGTCATTATACGTTATTCCAAATCCGTGAGAAAAGTATAATGCCTTGCCGGGTGTTAAATGTTTTTTTACAGTGGGCCATAAAGCGATCTGTGCGGCATCACTCAACAGGTAACAAATAATTGTGCCTTTTTGTAATGCCTCTTCAATATCAAATAAAGTTTTGCCTTCTACAAAACCATCACGAACTGCTTTATCCCAGCTTTTGGAATTTTTACGCTGACCAATAATTACATTGATGCCATTTTCTTTTTGATTCAATGCCTGCCCGGGGCCCTGCACACCATAACCAATAACTGCTACCACCTCATCTTTAAGTACCTGTTGCGCTTTTGACAATGGGAACTCTTCACGTGTTACAACGTTTTCCTGAGTTCCTCCAAAATTTAATGTTGCCATAATTTATTATTTTAAGTGATTGAGATTTTTATAAACTCCTGATTAATTTTTTTTGATCGTATGCTGTTTTTTCAACTTTATAAGAAGTATCCTTAGCTTCTTCAAGCGTTGTTTTCTCAACTTCTATAAGCTTTTCTATTTGCTGCTGTACTTTGTAAGCCATTTCAAATGTTGTATGTAAAACAAAGCATGCAGCGCCCCTACGGGGGTCTTCTTCAAATTCAAAAGCATTTAAACTTTTGATGCGTACCCTTCTCCTGTTACAAATATTTATCATACGGTTCAGGATATTAAAACCATTATCAGAAAAAACATCTAACGTGAAATCTTGTGTCATAAAATTTATTTTTTAAGTTCTAACACCATATCACAAACTGCAGCACCTGTTGGTATCATCGGGAAAACATTTTCTTCTTTTTCTACTTTCACTTCTAAGAAATAGGGACCATCAAATTCCAGCATTTCTTTCAGTACATCCCGCAATTCATTCCTGTCAATTACTTTTCTTGCTTTTATTCCGTAGGCCTCATTCAGTTTTACAAAATCAGGATTACTCATTTCAGTAAATGAATAACGGCCTTCAAAAAATAATTGCTGCCATTGTCTTACCATTCCTAAAAATTCATTGTTCAGCACAATTATTTTTACCGGGATATTATATTGTGCAATAGTACCTAATTCCTGCAATGTCATTTGAAAACCCCCATCACCGATTATTGCAACCACCTGTTTATGGGGTGTACCCATCTTTGCGCCCATTGCGGCGGGCAGCGCAAAGCCCATAGTTCCTAAACCGCCTGAAGTAACATTTGTTTTGGGATGTTTATAATGAAAATACCGTGAAGTGACCATTTGGTGTTGTCCTACATCGGTTACTATCACAGCATCGCCTTTTGTTATCTCATCTAATAAAAAGATCACTTCAGCCATTTTAATTTCACCTTCAGCATTCAAACAATTTTTGCTGATGATCAATTCATGTTCTTTCTCCATATCATCTTTAAAAACCTGTAGCCATGAAGCATGATCAGCTGACTGAACTTTTTCAGTTAGTAATGGCAGCGCTTCTTTTGCATTTGCATGGATG
This sequence comes from Chitinophagales bacterium, assembly GCA_043749085.1. Classification (GTDB taxonomy): domain Bacteria; phylum Bacteroidota; class Bacteroidia; order Chitinophagales; family Chitinophagaceae; genus Ginsengibacter. Next base: position 19,070 of record JAYVEA010000002.1, on the reverse strand, counting down.
GCCACATCAGCTTTAATAATTTTATTTATTTCGGCTTTATCTATTTCTATATGGATAACTTTTGCCTGCTTTGCATATTTGGATACATCACCTGTTACCCGATCATCAAATCGCATACCTACTCCGATCAAAAGATCACATTCATTGGTATTTTTATTCGGTCCGTAATTGCCATGCATGCCGAGATAGCCAACATACAAAGGATGATCATGAGGGAAGCCTGATAAGCCCAGCAGGGTAGAGGCTACCGGAATATTTCCTTTCTCCGCAAATGCAATAAGTTCTTTTGTTGCATCTGCAAGAATTACTCCCTGGCCTGCAAGAATATATGGTTTTTTTGCTGCGTTGATAAGCAATGCAGCTTCTTCAATTTTTGTAATATCAATAGTTGGTATAGGATGATATGTTGATATTGACCTGCACGGCTGGTAACTGAATTTTGTTTTTGCAAACTGTGCATCTTTAGTAATGTCGATCAGTACAGGTCCCGGCCTTCCGCTTCTTGCAATATAAAATGCTTTTGCAACTGCCCTGGACATATCCTCAGCTCTTGTAACCTGTATGTTCCATTTTGTAACCGGCACAGTTATATTCATTACATCAATTTCCTGGAAAGCATCGGTACCTAATAAATGAGAAGCCACCTGCCCTGTGATACAAACTACAGGAGTGCTATCAATCATTGCATCAGCCAAACCTGTTATAAGATTTGTAGCTCCTGGACCAGAAGTTGCAAATGCTACTCCCACTTTCCCCGTTACCCGTGCAAACCCTTGTGCAGCATGTATTGCGCCTTGTTCATGACGAACAAGAATATGTTTTACCTGGTCAGCATAACCAAATAATGCATCATAAATTGGCATGATCGCACCACCCGGATAACCAAAAATAGTTTCTACGCCTTCTGCCAAAAGAGAAAGAATTAATGCATCAGAACCGGAAATTTCTGAAACTTCCTTAGCGCCATTAAGAGGAAACTGTGCGGTTTCTTTTTCTTTTTTCAACTCTGTAATATTTTGTATCACTGACATAAAATATTTTTAAATATTCTTATTATATCAAATTAGTTTTCATCGGTTACACAACCTTCTGCGGCAGTGGCAACACTTTTTGCATATTTAAATAAAACTCCTTTGGTTGCCTTTAAGGCAGGTTGTTTCCAAGTTTTTTTTCTTTGCTCAATTTCATCATCACTTATTTGCAATGTCATTTTATGACCTACTGTATCCAGTTCGATAATATCATCATCTTTTACAAATGCTATCAATCCTCCATCAAAAGCTTCAGGCGTAATATGGCCTACAACAAAACCATGCGTGCCACCACTAAATCTTCCATCGGTTATTAATGCAACTGATTTTCCCAGCCCTGCTCCAATTATTGCAGAAGTTGGTTTCAACATTTCCTGCATACCTGGTCCACCTTTTGGCCCCACATATCTTATAACTATTACATCGCCATGTTTTATTTTTCCTGAATTTATGCCGTTTATTAATTCATATTCGCCGTCAAATACTCTTGCAGGTCCTGTAAATTTTTCTCCTTCCTTTCCTGTGATCTTTGCAACACTTCCGCCTTCGGCGAGATTGCCATATAAAATTTGTAAATGTCCGGTTGACTTCACAGCATTTTCAACGGGTAAAATTATTTTTTGTGTTTCGAAATTAAGATCAGGAACATCCTGTAAATTCTCCGCAATAGTTTTGCCGGTCACCGTTAAACAATCTCCATGAAGTAACTTTTTTTGCAACAAATATTTCATTACTGCAGGTACCCCGCCAATGTTATGGAGGTCTTCCATCAAATATTTTCCACTCGGTTTCAGATCAGCTAATACAGGAACTTTATTACTGATAGTTTGAAAATCATCCTGTGTAAAAACCACATCAACACTTTTTGCCATAGCTATCAAATGTAATACAGCATTGGTGCTTCCACCTAAAGCCATTATCACTGTCACTGCATTCTCAAATGCTTTTCTTGTCATTATATCAGATGGCTTGATATCTTTTTCCAATAACAAACGAATCGCTTTTCCTGCGGCATGACATTCATTCTTTTTATCTTCACTTAAGGCCGGGTTTGAAGATGAATATGGTAAACTCATACCCAGAGCCTCAATTGCGCTTGACATAGTGTTTGCTGTATACATACCGCCGCATGCACCCGCACCCGGACATGAATTCTGAACTATTCCTTTAAAATCTTCTTCACTTAATTGGCCTGCGATTTTTTGCCCCAGCGCTTCAAAAGCAGAAACAATATTTAGATCCTGTCCTTTATAATGGCCTGGTGCAATGGTACCACCATACACCATTATTGCCGGACGATTTAATCTTCCCATTGCTATCAATGAGCCGGGCATATTTTTATCGCACCCGGGTACAGCAATCAATGCATCATAATATTGTGCACCGCAAACCGCTTCGATCGAATCAGCAATTATATCGCGGCTAACCAATGAATATCGCATGCCATCAGTGCCATTACTCATACCATCACTAACGCCAATTGTATTAAAGATCAATCCAACTAATTCATTATCCAAAACACCCTGTTTTACCACCTTTGCCAATTCGTTCAAATGCATATTGCAGGTATTGCCTTCGTATCCCATGCTAACAATTCCTACCTGCGCTTTTTTAAGATCATCATCTGTTAATCCAATGCCATACAGCATTGCCTGCGCTGCAGGTTGTGTTACATCCTGTGTAATTGTTTTGCTGTATTTATTTAATTCGCTCATGCTGTTTTTAGCTCGGCAATATAATTTTTTCCTATAACTAATTCTTTATAAACTTTTTGAATTTTTGCGCCTAGCGTAGCTTCCCAACTTTTAGTAAATTTTGTTTTATTGATAGACTCAATGCCTATAATTTCGGCAGCAGTTCCACAAAAGAAAGCAGAGTCAGCCTGAAATATTTCTTCAGTAGTAATTTCTTTTTCAATTACTTCTATACCCAGATCATTTAAAATTTCAATTACAGTTGCTCTTGTAATACCCGGTAAAATGTTTCCCATTTGGGGAGTGTATAAAACATTATTTTTTTCGATAAAAATATTTGCGCCGGGGGCTTCTGCAATAAAATTATTCATGTCAAGTAATAATGCCTCATCAAATCCATTTGCTTTTGCCTCCTGACTTGCAAGAATAGAGTTTACATAATGGCCGGTTGCTTTAGCCTCAATCTTAAAGGCTTTTGGATTGGGACGCTGAAAAGATGATATCATTACCTTCAATAATTTCTCACCAAGGAAAGGTTGCATTTGCCAAACTTCAATGGCTATAAATGATTTTGTGTTTTGCGTAAAACTCATATTTGGGGGTGCAAAAATTAATGGCCTGATGTATGCATCCTGTAAATTATTTCTTTCTAAAAGAACATAAGTGGCTTCTATCAATTCTTCTGCTGTCCACTGATATGGCATGTTTAATGAAGCGGCAGATTTTTGAAGACGTTGAAAATGTTCTTCAGCTTTAAAGATCTTTGTTTTATTATTTATTGTTTTATACGAACGAATACCTTCAAATACACCATAGCCATAATGTAAAGATTGTCCGAACAAATCTGCTTTTGCTTCAGAGGCTTTTACAAACTCGCCGTTTAAATAAATTATCGTGTCTTCATTGTAATACATAATGCACCTGTTATATAATAGTGGATTTTCTTAATTCAATATTTTTTTTGTTGATTGCCCCGTGAACTCTGCCAATAATATGATCACATATCAATTCCCCAATGGTAGAAGTAAAGTAATAATTTATGGAATCAATATCTTTTGTAACAAAGCCATTGATCAATGTCCACTCAACTGCTTCTCTTACCAGATCTGCTTCGTCTTTTAATCCAAAATATTCAAGCATCATTGCAGCGGATAAGATAGAGCCAATGGGATTTGCAATATCTTTTCCTGCAGCCTGGGGATAAGAGCCATGGATAGGCTCAAACAATACTGCCCCTTTACCAACTGATGCGGAAGGTAATAAACCCAATGAGCCACTTAATACGCTTGCCTCATCACTAATTATATCACCAAACATATTTTCAGTAAGAATAACATCAAATTGTTTTGGATTAAGGATGATCTGCATGGCTGCATTGTCTACAAACATGTAGTCCACCTTTACATCGCTATATTCTTTTGAAATTTCCTGTACTACTTTTCTCCAAAGCCTTGATGTTTCTAAAACATTTGCTTTATCAACCAGCGTTAATTTTTTTCTTCGTCCGGGTTTTTGCGCAAACTGAAATGCAAGATGCGCCACTCTTTCAATCTCTTCCTTTGTATATACACATTCATCACTTGCTTTTGTTCCATCTTCTGTCAACTCTTTTTTACCGAAATAAATGCCGCCGGTTAACTCACGGAAAATAACAAAATCAACATCTTCAAGCTGTTTACTTTTTAATGGTGACAAATGATGCAATGCCTGGTATGTATTTACAGGACGAATGTTCGCAAATAACTGAAGTGTTTTTCTTATTTTTAGCAAACCCTGCTCAGGCCTTACTTTAGCCGTTGGATCATTATCATATTTTGGATGGCCGATGGCTCCAAATAAAATGGCATCATTGTTTAGGCAAACCTCTATCGTTTCGTCTGGCAAAGGATTTCCTGTTTTATCTATAGCGACTGCGCCCATTAAACAATAAGTGTAATTAAACTCATGGCCAAATTCTTCTGCTAAAGCATTTAATACATTAATAGATTGTTGTGTTACTTCAGGACCAATTCCATCTCCGGGTATAACTGCAATATGCTTTTTCATGATTATTTTTTATGCAAATCGTTTTTCATAGGTTTCAATATCATCTTTTATGCTCACTAAAAAATCAATATCATCATAACCATTAAGGAGGCAATTCTTTTTATAACTGTTGATGTCAAATATTTCATATTCACCAGTGTTGTCAATAATAATTTTTTGATTTTCCAGGTCAACTGTTAATGCAGATCTATTATCCTGTGCAAAAATTTTTTGAAGAAACTCATCACTTACCTGTACAGGCAGAAGACCATTGTTTAAAGAATTTCCTTTAAAAATATCTGCGAAGAAACTTGATACAACTACTGTAAATCCATAATCAAGGATTGCCCATGCAGCATGCTCTCTTGAAGAGCCGCAGCCAAAATTTTTTCCGGCAACTAAAATTTTTCCAGCAAATTCGGGTTGGTTCAAAACAAAATCTTTTTTAGGTTTTGTTTCATCATTATCCTCATAGCGCCAATCACGAAAAAGATTTTTTCCAAAGCCTTCTCTTGTTGTAGCTTTTAAAAAACGTGCAGGAATTATCTGGTCGGTATCCACGTTTTCAAATGGCAAGGAAACAAAGGTGCTATGTATTATTTTAATTGGTTCCATGATTAATTTAATAACGTTCTTATATCGGTTACAACGCCTGTAATAGCGGCTGCTGCTGCCGTTAATGGGCTTGCCAACAAAGTTCTTGCGCCTGCTCCCTGTCTTCCTTCAAAATTTCTATTGCTGGTTGAGATACAATATTCACCAGCCGGAATTTTATCTTCATTCATTCCTAAACAGGCGCTGCATCCAGCCTGCCTTACCTCAAAACCTGCTTCAATAAATATTTTATCAAGGCCTTCTTTTTTTATTTGTTCAGCAACCTGCTGAGAGCCTGGTACGATCATCACTTTCACATGCTCATTTTTCTTTTTACCTTTTACAACACCGGCCACTAATCTCAGGTCTTCGATTCTTGAATTAGTACAGCTACCAATAAATATATTTTGAACAGGCATCCCCAATAAGGCTTTGCCTTGCTGCAAGCCCATATATTCAAGCGCTTTAATAATATTTTTTCTTTCACCTTCATCAGGAATACTTTCTGCAGTTGGTATCAATCCGTTTATGGCAATGCCTAACCCGGGATTAGTTCCGTAAGTGATCATTGGCTCAATATCCGCAGCATTAATATTTATTTCTTTATCAAAAACTGCATCATCATCCGTGTACAGTTGTTTCCATTCATTTAATTTTTTCTCCCAGCCTTCTCCTGCAGGTGCAAATTTTCTGCCTTTTATATAATTGAATGTTGTTTCATCCGGCGCAATCATTCCACCTCTTGCACCCATTTCAATACTCATGTTACAAATGGTCATTCTTGATTCCATAGAAAGGCCTCTGATAGCTGATCCTGCATATTCTACAAAATATCCTGTAGCACCACTTGTTGTTATTTTTGAAATGATGTAAAGAATAATATCTTTCGAAACAACACCTTTGTTTAATTCTCCATTAATATTAATGCGCATTACTTTTGGCCTGCTTTGCAAAACACATTGTGATGCAAAAACCATTTCAACTTCACTGGTACCAATGCCAAAAGCAATTGAGCCAAACGCGCCATGGGTAGATGTATGGCTGTCACCACAAACAATTGTCATTCCCGGTTGAGTGATCCCTAACTCGGGGCCAATCACATGAACTATTCCCTGGAAAGGATGACCTAAACCATATAATTCTATTCCATGTTTATTGCAATTCTCTATTAACTGATCTACCTGTAATCTTGATAGCATATCCTTGATTGGCAAATGCTGATTAATAGTAGGAACATTATGATCTGCTGTGGCAACAATTTGTTTTGGCCTGAAAATTTTAAAACCTCTTTTCTCAACTCCGGCAAATGCCTGCGGACTGGTAACTTCATGAATAAAATGTTTATCAATATAAATAACATCCGGCCCACCCGGTATTGTTTTTACCAGGTGCTTTTCCCATATTTTTTCAAAGAGGGTCTTGGCCTCCCCTAAATCCCCTCCGGTGGAGGGGGCTTTCGAAGAATCAAATATTTTATTGTTCTCTTCCATATTCAAGATCTAAAAAATATATTATGCTATGCTTGTTTCTGACTTGTATTGTTTAGCCAGTTGTAACAGGTTATCTTCTTTTACTTCTTTATGTATGTCTGCAATCTTTAAAAATTCTTCGTACAATGCATCAATATCATTGCGGTTAAATTGAAATCCTAATTTTTTAAAACGAAATGCAAGAGCACTTCGGCCACTTCTTGCTGTTAAAACAATTTTGCTTTCTTCTGCACCTACTTCTTCAGGATCTATTATTTCGTAAGTGAGCTTATCTTTTAAAAATCCATCCTGGTGAATACCTGAAGAATGCGAAAATGCATTTGCGCCTACAATGGCTTTGTTGGGTTGTACAGGCATACGCATTATATCAGCCACCAGCCTGCTCATAGGATTTAATTTTTTAGAATTAACATCTGTATGAAGTCCCAGGTGTTTATGCTGCTTAATTATCATAACCACTTCTTCAAGAGAAGTGTTGCCGGCTCTTTCTCCCAAACCATTGATAGTACATTCTATCTGGCGGGCACCATTTACAACACCTTCAATAGAATTTGCTGTAGCCAAACCAAGATCATTATGACAATGACAGGAAATGATCGCCTTATCAATATTTGGCACATTATTTTTGAGAAAAGCAATTTTTTCTCCGTACTGATGAGGAAGACAATATCCTGTAGTATCAGGTATGTTAACTGTTGTAGCGCCTGCCTTGATCACTGCCTCTATTACTGTGGCTAAATATACATTATCTGTTCTTCCTGCATCTTCGGCATAAAATTCAACATTATCAACATACTTTCTTGCCCATTTTACGCACTCGATTGCTCTGGCTAAAATATCTTTCTGGTTAGAATTAAATTTTGATTTTATGTGATAATCAGAGGTGCCTATACCTGTATGAATGCGTGGATGTTTTGCAAAACGTAAAGCATCAGCTGCAACTTCAATATCTTTTTTAACTGCTCTTGTTAATGCACAAACAGTTGCCTTTTTAATGATCTTCGATATCTCTGTTACGGATTCAAAATCGCCGGGACTTGAAATTGGAAAACCAGCTTCAATAATATCTACACCAAGATCTTCCAGCTCCAATGCGAGTTCGATTTTCTCATTTGTATTTAACTTACAGCCCGGAACCTGTTCCCCGTCGCGGAGGGTAGTATCAAAAATGAAGACTTTATTTGTAGCCATAAGAATGATTGATTTTTTAAGCCGGAAATAATTTGGTAACGGTATTGTGATCCAGTTATATAGCTGCTATAAAAATATATGATAAAGTAAAAAATATCTAATCAATATATAGGTAGATTTACACCAGTTAAACAATGTAAAACAACTGAAACCCTTACTAATACAGTATTTAAGTTAAAATTAATTACGATGCCCAACCGGTCGACAGATGCGCTGTTTCAATTGATCCACTCTCTTCAAAAGCAGGAAAAACGAAATTTTAAGCTTTATGTAAAAAGAAATTCTTCTAATGAAGATCTAAAGATCATACAGCTTTTTGATGCTTTGGACGCAATGAAGGAATATGATGAAGAGATATTAATGAAGAAAACCACTTCTATAAAAAAGCAACAACTGTCAAATATCAAAGCACATTTGTACAGGCAGGTATTGGCAAGTCTGAGATTACTGGATAATAAAAACATCGACATTCAGTTGCATGAGCAACTGGATAATGCAAGAATACTTTACAACAAAGGGCTTTACCTGCAAAGCCTGAAAGTGCTGGATAAAATAAAAGAAACTGCAAAGGCACATAACCAGATAAGCCTTCTTGTGGAGGTATTATTCTTAGAGAAAAAAATTGAAAGCCTGCACATAACAAGAAGTATGAAAGACAGGGCTGATCAATTGATCACAGAATCAGATAATGTAAATGAGCATTTATTCAGGATAACAAAACTCTCTAATCTTTCTTTACAATTATACAGCTGGTATATTAATAATGGCCACGCAAGAAATGAGAAGGATGAACAGGAGATTGAAAATTATTTTCAAAATTATTTATCAGAGGATCTGAATTTGTCTGATGGATTTTATGAAAGGCTTTACCTGTATCAAAGCTATAGCTGGTATGCATTTTTAAGACAGGATTTTTTATTGTATTACAGGTATACTCAGCGCTGGGTAGATCTTTTTTTGCAGGAACCTTTAATGATAGAAATTGAAACTGCCAGTTATATAAAAGGAGTTCATAATTTATTGAATGCACATTTTACTTTACGCAACTATTCAAAATTTGAATTATGGCTGGAACAGTTTGAAAAGTTTGCAGACTCAGATATTGTAAAGCAAAGTGATAATAACCGCATACAGGTTTTTGTTTATTTATACATTGCCAAGATCAATCAACATTTTTTGGATGGAACATTTGCAGAAGGACTAAATTTAGTTCCCGTAATCACAGACAAATTAAAAGAGTTCCAGCTTCACCTTGACCGGCATCGTATACTTGTATTCTATTATAAAATTGCATCACTTTATTTTGGCTCAGGCGATCACGGCAACACTATAAATTATTTAAATAAGATCATCAACTGGAAGGTTGATCTAAGAAATGATCTGCAGTGTTATTCAAGATTATTACATCTTATAGCGCATTATGAATTGGGGAATTATGACCTCATGGAATACCTCATCAAATCTGTTTACAGGTTTATGGCCAAGATGGAAAATTTAAGTTTAGTTGAAGAAGAGATGTTTAAATTTTTACGCAAATCATTTCATTTATCACCCCAGGAATTAAGGCCGGAATTTAAAAAGCTGTTGGAAAAAATAAAACAGTTTGAAAAGAGCCGGTTTGAAACACGTGCATTTGTTTACCTGGATATTATTTCGTGGCTGGAAAGTAAAGTGCAGGATAAACCTGTGTACGAGATCATCAGGGAAAAATATCTGGAAAGAAAGAAGACGATGTGAATGAAAGAAAAAAGTCCTGAATCTTTCGGGACTAATAACTTTGCGGGGGTTAGGATCTTCTTAGGAACTGGATAAAAAAAAGAAGTTGACTGATACTGGATTTTTAATTGGTTTTTCGGTGGATTTAGATATTAAACAACAATTATTATCATATAAAATTCAAGTCAAAACTAAGATCAATGTTATTACATCAATCAACTTCTAATACAAAGATACCCTGCTGAATAAGCCCAGGTAAGAGTGCAATCACACTTTTATTTTATGCGAAATTTACTGTAGATGATAATAGATTAACGATTTCCGGATCAAATGTTTGAACACTTGTAAGCTAACGTTTCGTTATGGGGAATTATATTTCTGTCTTAATAAAATGATCGGGATTGAACTCCCCGATAAAGTCGTCCTTAATTTTTTCTACAAAAATGATATTGTAAATGTTTCTCAATATTATTTTTGCTCTTTTGGGCAATAGTTTCCTATATAAAAATTTAATCCTGCTTTCATTACCCTGGATTTTATTTTCTTTTATTGAGTTATAGGCATTCCATGTATTAGTATAATCCATTTGTTGGGGTATTATTTTAAATACTTCTTTTTCAGCAATTTTTTCAGCGATTATCATTAATGAAATGGGAAAGTTATTAACCAGCATTACCCGGTTATTTACCTCTTTTGGATCTGCTACTTCGTACCAGTTGGTACTTTTCTTGGTGCTGACGTTTATCAGCATTTTTTTAATTTTAAATCCATTATCCTCTGAAAATACTCTAAAGTAAAGTTCGGGGCTGAATTGGTAGAAACCATGTCCCATTTGATTATTAGCCGGAGCGATGCCTATATAATGTCCACCTACCTTTAGCACATTCATACAGTTTTTAATAGCCACGGGAAAATTAAAAATATGTTCAATTGTACCTCCGTCAACAACGGCTGTATAGTTATTTTTCAACTCATCAGGCACAGGTAGATTCAGATCATGAATGATTGATGCATTTTCGTATGAGGAATAATCGATGCTGTCTGTTTTTTCTGCCCCTAAAATTTCAAATAACGGCTCAGCGTATTCATCTTTAAAATTTACATTCTCTATTTCTTTTTCATGAGTTTTATATTTTTGTATTGCAGTAGCTATGTCTTCTTTTGATGCATATAAATTCAACCGGCCTATCATTAAAGTTTCCTTAAATGAAACATTGAGTTTTTTTGAATAAAATAAAAGCGTGCAGTCATTCTTAGTAATTGCCATAGTTTTTTTGGAGTGTATGTAATGTAAAAATCCTTTTGGAAATCAGACCGTCTTTACCAGCCAGTAATTCTTCTTTCCTTTTTGCACCAGCAAATATTTTTCATTTAATAATTGAGTACTATCTACTTTAAATTCCGCATTTTCAACTTTTAATTTATTAATACTTACTCCACCACCCTGTATCATTTTTTTTGCTTCGCCTTTGCTGGTGAAAATTTTTGCATCGGTTAAAAACGAGATAATATCTACACCTGCATCCAGATTTTGTTTTTTAATTTCAACTTTTGGCACACCTTCCATCACCTGTAATAATTCTTCTTCATTCAGTTGTTTTAAAATTTCTGCTGTTTCATTACTGAATAAAATTTGTGATGCCTGCACAGCAAAATCATATTCTTTTTTTGAGTGAACAAAAGTCGTAACCTCTTCTGCCAGCTTTTGCTGTAACAGCCGCAGGTGCTCATTTCCCTTGTGTTGGTCTTTTAAAGCATCTATTTCCTCTTTGGTTAAAAAAGTAAACGTTTTTAAATATCTTTCTGCATCTTCATCGGCGGCATTCAGCCAAAATTGATAGAATTGGTATGGTGATGTTTTCTTTGCATCCAGCCATACATTTCCTTTTTCTGTTTTACCAAATTTTCCTCCATCAGCTTTTGTCATTAATGGACAGGTTAATGCAAACGCCTCACCGCCACTTTTTCTTCTTATCAGTTCCGTGCCGGTAACAATATTTCCCCACTGGTCACTACCGCCCATTTGCAGTTTGCAATTTTTGTTTTTATATAGCCAGTAAAAATCATATCCCTGTACCAGTTGATAAGTGAATTCGGTAAAGCTCATTCCTGTTTCGCCATCCACACGTTTCTTTACACTGTCTTTCGCCAGCATATAATTTATTGAAATGTGTTTGCCTACATCTCTTATAAAATCAAGAAATGTAAAATCTTTAAACCAGTCGTAATTATTCACCATTTCTGCGGCATTGGATGTGGCTGCATCAAAGTTTAAAAATTTTTCCAGCTGTTTTTTTACGCAGGAGAGATTGTGTTGGAGAATATCTTCGCTCAAAAGGTTTCTTTCCTCACTTTTACCTGAGGGATCTCCAACCATGCCTGTTGCACCGCCAATAAGTGCAATAGGTTTATGTCCACATCTTTGCAAAAATGATAGAAGCATTATAGGTACAAGGTTACCAATATGGAGGCTGTCAGCAGTGGGATCGAACCCGACATAACCGATCGTCATTTCCTTATTCAACTGCTCTTCGGTGCCGGGCATAATATCCTGGATAAGTCCGCGCCATTTTAATTCTTCAATTAGATTTTTCATTTATTATGATTTAATCTCACTTTGGGGATAGGGGCTGAATTGCGCCAAAATTACTGTATAAAACCACTAATTCTCACCATTTCTCCTTAAGTTTGTCTACCCCAAATACCTACCCCATCTTACATTTAGCTAACATTAATACTTGTAAAAATTCCGGTCATGCAATCATTGGCTTTATATGTGAATGCTTACGAAATAGTTTGATCGTAAAACACTTAATAACAAATGCCGGGTTTGATGCAGCCTTTTATTGCGTAATAGCCTCTTTTAAAATAGATTTTAAGTGCAATATATATGTTTATAAACCGTTTTTAGCTCACACTGAATCTATTACTCACTGATATTCCATCTATGAAACTAACTTACGCTGCAAGGATAATATGCTTACTGATATTGCCTTCGTCAGTATTTTCCCAGTTTAGAAAGTATTCTAACGAGTTTTTAAATATTGGTGCGGGAGCCAGGGGACTTTCTATGGGCAGCGCACAAGTTGCCTCAGCTAAGGATGGTACAGCAGGTTATTGGAACCCGGCAGGATTGACAGGCGTTGAAAACACTTCGCTTAATTTTATGCATGCCAGTTATTTCTCAAACATTGCTAAATACGATTATGGAAGTGTTGCAATTCCTATAAGTGATAACAAACGAACGCTTGGCTTATCAATTTTACGTTTTGCTGTAGATGATATTCCTAATACATTGTTTTTGGTGGAACCTGATGGAAGCATAAACTACAATAATATTCAAACATTCTCCTCAGCTGACTATGCCTTTTTATTTTCATTTGCTCAAAAGATAAAAGATGAGGATGATTATAAAATGAGCTTTGGTGCTAATGCAAAAGTTATCTATCGTAAAGTAGGCCACTTTGCAAAAGCATTTGGTTTTGGTCTTGATGCAGGGTTCAGGATGCAAAAAAATAACTGGAGCTTTGGGGTAGTAGCAAAAGATATTACCACAACTTTTAACGCATGGACGTTCAGCTTTACTGAACAGGAAAAGGAAGTTTTATATCTCACAAAAAATGATATTCCTATAAAGTCAACTGAACTAACTTCTCCCCGGATAACCATTGGAAATGGATATAATTTTGTGTTCGGACATTCCTTTAGTTTACTTGCTGAAGCAGACTTTGATGTAACCTTTGATGGTAAAAGGAATACGGTTCTTAGTGGAAATACGGTTAGTGTAGATCCTCATTTAGGGCTTGAAGCAGCAATAAACAATGTTTTTTTTATAAGAGCAGGTATCACCAATTTTCAAAAGGCGCTTTCTGATGGCGACACAACCAATCAAAAGAAAGTGTGGATTTATCAGCCGAGTCTTGGTGCAGGGTTCAAAGTAAAAAATATAAGTATCGATTACGCATTTTCAAATCTTGCTAACCAGTCAAATCCTTTATACTCACATATTTTTTCATTGAGATTTGATCTGAATAGAAAAGAAAAAGATTAAATTTTTTTTAGACATTATGAAAAAACTATTACTTCCTATATTCATTTTTATTTCGATAGCCGGCTATTGCCAAACAAATAACAGTTGGATCGATTATACCAAAACTTATTATAAGTTTAAAGTTGGAGCAACAGGCTTATATAGAATTTCTCAATCCACATTATCTTCTATTGGTTTAGGCAATACCTCTGCCGATCAATTTCAATTATGGAGAAATGGCGAAGAGGTAAGGCTTTATACAACGACTGTTAGCGGCCCCCTGGGATCATCCGGCTATATAGAGTTTTGGGGAGAAATGAATGATGGTAAAAAAGATACGAAGCTTTATTTAAATACCGATTACCAGATGTCTGATCACTGGAGCCTTGTAACTGATACAGCATCTTATTTTTTAACTGTAAATACTTCCGGAAATAATTTAAGGTATACCAATGCTGTGAATAATGTTGCAGGCACCACATTACCCACCGAGCCTTATTTCATGAATACCAGGGGTCTTTATTATAATAATAAAATAAATCCGGGTTATGCAGCAGTAGTAGGTGAATATGTTTACTCCTCATCCTATGATATGGGTGAAGGATGGACAAGCAATGATATAGGCCCCGGTGCAGGCTATGCCTTATTCCAATTAATTGACAATTTAAATGTTTATCCCGGCGGTCCTCCGGTATCTTTTCGTATTGCTGCAACCGGTAATGCATTAAACAGCAGAAATATAAAAGTTAAGTTTGGCTCAACTGTTATTTTAGATACAGTGATGGATTATTTTGATTATGTAAAAAAACAGGCCAGTAATATACCTTCATCGATATTATCTAATCCCGATAATGTACTTGTATCTGTTGAAAATACTTCAGCAAATGCCGGGGACCATATGGCTGTTTCATTCATGGAGCTTACTTATGCCAGTAAATTTAATTTTAATAATAGTAAGAGTTTTTATTTTGAATTACCTGCAACAACAACAGGCACTAATTTAGTGATAGATAATTTTAATAATGGTAGTACAGCGCCGGTTCTGTTAGACCTTACCAGTGGTAACAGGTATACAGGTGATATTTCAACAACAGGAAAGGTAAAGTTTTTGTTACCTGCTTCTTCAGTAACACTTCGAAAATTTATTTTAGTAAGTGAGGATCCAGCTAATGTAAACAGTGTTACAAATATTAACCAGCGCAACTTTGTTAACTATTCAGTTGCATCTAACCAGGGGAATTATTTAATAATCAGTCATCCAGGTTTATATAATAATGGAGCCGGGCAAAATTTTGTTGATCAGTATAAAGCCTATAGAAGCTCAGGGCCTGGAGGCAGCTTTACTGCTAAAGTTTACGATATAGATCAACTGAACGATCAATTTGGATATGGGATAAAAAATCACCCGGCATCAATTAAAGATTTTCTACAGTTTGCAAAAATCAATTTTACGCAAACGCCCAAATTCGTTTTTCTTATTGGTAA
Source organism: Chitinophagales bacterium (assembly GCA_043749085.1). Lineage (GTDB taxonomy): Bacteria > Bacteroidota > Bacteroidia > Chitinophagales > Chitinophagaceae > Ginsengibacter. The sequence goes on along the minus strand of JAYVEA010000002.1, from coordinate 3,814 downwards.
AGGGACTAATTATTTTGATTACCAGTATATAAAAAATAGCCCAAGTGGGGATAGGATGAATCTTGTACCCACCTTTGGCTATCCTGCTTCAGATATCCGGCTTGCATCCCCATATAATAGCATGGTACCCGATATTCCTATCGGCAGATTATCAGTAGTTACGGGAAGTGAAATTGAAAATTATCTTGTAAAGATGAAGCAATATGAGCAGGCCCAGGCTTCTACTTCGCAAACGGTAGCAGATAAAGGCTGGATGAAAAAGATAGCACATATAATTGGAGGAAAGGATAATTTCGAAAGTGATCTTTTTACATTATATATGAATAATTATAAGCGGATAATCCAGGATACTTCATTTGGTGCCAGCGTTGAAACGTTTTCTAAATCATCAACTGCTGCTGTGCAGCTAATTGCAAGCCAGCGGATTGAAGAATTAATTAATAGCGGTGTAAGTATAATCAGTTATTTTGGTCACTCTTCGGCCAATACGTTGGAATTTAATTTAAACAGTCCTGAATCATATAACAATGCCGGAAAGTATCCTTTCTTTAATGTAAGCGGCTGCACAGCAGGAAATAATTATAGTGTAGATACCTTGCGTTTACAGGGCAGAATGACCCTTTCGGAAAAATATGTGCTGGCAAACCAGCGGGGCAGTATTGCGTTTTTGGCAAGTTCTCATTTGGGTATACCACCATTCCTGAATAATTATCAAACTGAATTTTATAATCAAACTGCCGCAAAAAGTTATGGAAGCAGTGCGGGAGTTATTATACAGAATGTAATTAAGAATTTGGGTGGCGCTAATCCTGCACTCGATTTTTTTACAAGAATGCATCTTGAAGAAATGAATTTACATGGAGATCCGGCTTTAAAAATTAACCCGCACCCAAAACCTGATTATGTAATAGAAGACCCGATGGTAAAAATTTCTCCATCATTTATTTCTGTTGCAGAAAATAATTACACTGTTACTATTAATATGCTTAACATAGGCAAGGCCATAAACGATTCTATTGTTTTAGAAGTTAAGCAGGTTTATCCCTCGGCAAGAAGCCTAGTAATTTACCGTAAAAAAATAAAAGCTTTTTATTATGCTGATTCTTTAACCCTTACCATACCCATAATTGCAACCCGTGATAAGGGTTTAAATAAACTTGTTGTTACAATTGATGCAGATAATAAAGTTGATGAGATATCAGAGAGCAACAATACCATATCTAAAGATTTTTTCATTTTTGAAGATGAAGCAAGACCTTCTTACCCGTATAATTTTGCTATCATTAATGTAAAAGATCAAAAGCTTTATGCTTCCACGGCCAATCCTTTCAGCCCGTTAAAGCAATATGTAATGGAAATTGATACTACTGAGCAATTTAATTCTACTCAAAAAGTAACTAAAAATATTACAGCAGGCGGAGGTATACTTGAGTTTGATCCCGCATTTAATTATAGTGATAGTACTGTTTATTATTGGAGGGTGGCAGTTGTACCGGCATCAGGGGCTTATCATTGGAATACATTTTCATTTATTTATTTAAACAATAGTATTCCCGGTGCAAATCAATCGCATTACTACCAGCATTTAAAATCAGATACAATTGATATAAGCCTTACGGCAAATAGAAAATGGAAGTATGCTTCGGTGGTAAATACCATTCGTACATTCGATGGCGTATTCCCTACAGCAGCTACTACCGCGGCAGACTTTGCCTTAATAATAAATGGAAGTGATATTGCCCGAAGTGTTTGCGGAATAAGCAACATAGTTATAAACGTTCTTGATCATATCAGTCTGAAACCCTGGCTGAATAAAGCAGGAGGTACAGAAGGATTATATGGCAGTGATCCGGTTTGCGGATTTGATAGATTGGCTAACTTTCAATATAATATACTGGATAGAGAAAAGCGAAGAAAAGCGATAGCTTTCCTTGATATGCTTCCTGATAGCGCTGTTGTAGTTATTAAAAATGTATCAGGCACAGATCCGTTAAGCAATACGTATGCTTCAGATTGGCTGGCAGATACGGCATTCTTTGGAAGCGGTAATTCACTTTATCATCGTTTAAAATCTCAGGGCTTTGCCGAAGTAGATTCTTTTAACCGTCCAAGAGCATTTATATTCATGTATCAAAAAAATATTCCTGCATTCACCCCTAAATGGATTCTATCAGAAGGAATATTAGATAAAATTGAGCTCACTTCTGGTTATACAACCCTTGATACGCTGGGTATTATTACCTCACCAAAATTTGGTCCTGCCAAGGCATGGAAGCAAATGCACTGGAGGGGTACAAGCGAAGAAGCTAACTCATTAGATAATCCTACTGTGGATATTATCGGGGTTAATAACAATGATATTGAAACTCCTCTTTTAAGAGTAAATAAAAATACACAGGATGTAGACATAAGTTTTATCGATGCGGTTAAATACCCCTTTGTTAAATTGAAAATGCGCAATATGGACAGCGTAACACTTACTCCTTATCAATTAAGCTACTGGAGAGTAAATTATGATCCCGCCCCGGAAGGTGCAGTGGCTCCTAATTTATTTTTTACAACAAAGGATACTCTTGAATTAGGTAATAATCTAAACTTTGGGATTGCTTTTAAAAATATCAGTCCTACAGCTTTTGATAGTTTAAGTATTAAAGTAACAGTAATTGATAATAATAATATTTCTCATCCTATTATACTACCTAAACAAAAACCACTTATTTCAGGCGATACCATATTATTAAAATATCAAATTGATACCCGTAATTTAACAGGCTTAAATACTTTATATGTAGATTTCAATCCGGATAATAATCAGCCGGAGCAGTATCACTTTAATAATTTTTTATATCGCAATTTCTTTGTGAAGGGTGATAATATAAATCCTTTGCTCGATGTTACTTTTGATGGTGTGCATATATTAAACCGGGATATTGTTTCCGCAAGACCGCATATCCTCATCAAGTTAAAAGATGAAAATAAATTTCTTGCTCTTAATGATACATCATTGATGAAAGTGCAGATCCGTTTGCCGGATGGTACATTAAAAAACTACAAATTTGATAATGATACATTGAAATTCACGCCTGCAAATCTTTCCAATGGAGATAATACAGCCACCATTGATTTTGCACCTTTATTAAAAGGTGAAGATGAGCAATATGAACTAATAGTTACAGGCAAAGATGCATCTGGTAACAGGGCCGGTGAAGTGGAATACCATGTTATTTTCAGGGTGATAAACAAGCCGATGATTTCAAACCTGCTGAATTATCCCAATCCTTTTACAACTTCAACAGCATTTGTATTTACTGTTACAGGTACACAACCGCCGCAAAATATGAGAATACAGATTCTTACGGTCACCGGTAAGATCGTAAGAGAGATAACCAGTAATGAATTAGGGCCTGTACATATTGGCAGAAATATTACTGACTTTAAATGGAATGGAACAGACATGTATGGACAGAAACTGGCAAATGGTGTTTATTTATATAGAGTTCTTACCAATTTAAATGGTAAATCACTTGATAAGTTTAAAGACACTGATGATAATACCGATAAATATTTTACAAAAGGTTACGGTAAAATGTATCTTTTAAATTCCACTAAATACTAAACTGAAAGTTATTTTTAATCAAAAGGCTGCCTGATCAGGCAGCCTTTTTTATTTGTTACTTTTGAATAAAAAAATCAGTGAGTAAGATAGGCATAAACATAGCAACAGGAAGTTTACAAAAAGAAGAAATAATCGTGGGTATTGACCTTGGAACTACAAATAGTTTAGTGGCGATGATACATCCTGAAACAAAACAAC
>JAYVEA010000001.1:0-7490 GCA_043749085.1 Chitinophagales bacterium | reverse complement strand
TCTAATTTTAATTTGGCTTCTTTCTTTCTTGTTTTATAAATGGTAATTCCGGCGGCCTGTTCAAGCATTTTGCGGCGGCTATTCTCTTTGTCCCTGATGATGTCATCAACCATTCCGAGTTCAATAATTGCATAGCTGTCCGTACTAATTCCTGTGTCAAGAAATAAATTATGGATGTCTTTCAGGCGGCAACTAACATCATTCAGGCGATATTCACTTTCCCCGCTTTTATAAAATTTACGGGTTATCGTTACTGTATTAAATTCTGTGGGGAGAAGATTACGTGTATTCTCAAAAGTAAGGCTTACTTCTGCAAGCCCGCTGGCACTGCGGTTCTTAGAGCCATTGAACACAAGACTTTCCAGGTTCTCACTTCTTAACTGGCTGATCTTTTGCTCACCAATTACCCAACGGATGCTGTCAACAATATTACTTTTACCGCAACCATTGGGGCCGATGACACCGGTTATTCCTTCATCAAAATTTATTGTTGTTTTATCGGCAAAACTTTTAAAACCTTTGATCTCTAAGCTCTTTAATCTCACTGATTCAGATTTATTTTATAGGGGTGGCAAATATATTGGTTAAGTTAGAAAGAAATATTTGGAAGTCTGAAGTATGCCTTCTTAGTTATACACAGCTTTTTCACAGGGATTGTTTTAACCAGGATTTATAGGAAAAAGTGGTTAATAGAATAAAAACATGCTTGAGTTGAGTATTAGCATAATCAAAATGAATTTGATAATTTTGTGTTCTCTATAAGGCTTACCCATTTACTTTAGAACCTGCTTATTTGCGTATTTACCATCATTGTTCAGGTTAAAAATCTTTTATGAAGAATATCAAGCTGATAGAAATTCCAGGTGAAATAGGTGCCGGTACCCGGGGCGCAAGTTTGGGTATTGAGGCAATTAAAATTGCTGCGCTGGATTTTATGAGCAACTTCTTTGTTCATTTTCCAAGTGAAAAAGTAGAAACAGAAAATAAACTGTTATTTGAGCCTATAGAATCGCCTTATGCAAAACGAATACAAGGTGTACTCATTATGTATGACAGAGTGAGCAAGGCAATAAACGATGCGATAAAAAATAATTTTTTTCCTATAGTTATCAGTGGTGATCATAGCAATTCAGGAGGCGTTATTGCAGGGATAAAAGATGCAAGGCCTAAAAGTAAACTAGGTGTTATATGGATGGATGCACATGCAGACCTGCATACACCTTATACAACTCCTTCAGGAAATATGCACGGGATGCCGCTCTCAGTTGCTATTGGCGAAGACAATAAAGAAAATAAAGTGCATGATCTTGATGAAAAAACACAAAAACAATGGGACCAGTTAAAGCGATTTGGAAAAATTTATCCTAAGATTCTACCTGAAGATGTTGTATTTATTTCTTTAAGAGATTATGAAAAAGAAGAAAGGTTTCTAATTGAGAAATATGATATGAAGATCGTAACCACTAATGAAGTTCGCAGGAAAGGCGCAGAAAATGTTGTGAGGTCTGTGCTGCGATATTTGAGTGATTGTACTGATATTTATATAAGTCTTGATGTTGATTGTTTGGATTCTTCTATTTCCATGGGAACCGGTACACCCGTTAGCAACGGGTTAAAGCAAAGAGAAGCTGAGGACCTTGTGAGTAAATTTATGCAGAACAGGAAAGTTTGTTGCTTTGAAATTGCTGAAGTAAATCCCACACTTGATAAGGAGAATCTTATGGCAGAGATTGCCTTTAATCTTTTGCAGCGCAGCGTGAATGTACTTATGATGAATTAATTTATCTAAGGTGAATAATGAGGCACGTTTTTTTCTTATAGGTTACTTAAACATTAATTATGAGCCAGGCATTTGTAAAAGAAAGTGATGAGCAATGGCTGCATGATATTCAGCCTACATTACATGCACTTGTTGTATATCTCACAAGAGAGAACAATGGCATAAGAGTTTAAGAGATAAAAAATTTTGTTGATAAAAAAGGAAGAGAAATCCACGAAATGAGCAATGGATTATCTTATGCAAAAGATGATGAAGGAAAATGGTGTGTGCTGTGAAAAACGTGAGATGTGAGATGTGAAACGAAGAAAAATTTTATCTGACGTTTGTCGTTTCACGTTTCACGCTGGATTATAATCCAAACTGGTCACCTTTCTTTTGCCTGTTCTTAGCTAAAGCAGGATCAAGTTTAATTGCCTCATCACACATTGCAATTCCTTTATCTTTCTGACCCATTTTTTGAAATGTGATTCCAGCCATATATAATGAGTTAGCGTCCCTTGCATTCAGCTCCAATAATTTTTGATAATAGCCAAGTGCTTCATCATAATGTTTTGCGGAGTATAATGCCTGTGCTATATCGTTCAGTAATTCTTTATTATTTGGCTTTCTGCTTAATACAACAGACAGATTTTTTATTCCGTTATCAATATCGCCTGTATTTATATATGCAAATCCAAGATTCTCTAAAAAATCATTTGATCTGGGATAGCCTGCGTCGGCTGCCATTAAAAAATATTTTTTAGCATTTGCATAATCATTGGAATTATACAATTGTAAAGCAAGTTCGTACATCCATACATTTTTTGTAGGATCTAAAACAAGCGCCTTTTGATATTGCCTGATGGCACTTTTAAAATCCTCTACTTCAAGATAACACCTCCCTAAGGTATAAGTGGCTTCGGCATCATTTGATTTTTTAGCTAAATATTTTTCAAGACTCGTAATTGCCTTAGAATAATCTTCCATTTTATAACTGCTCATGGCAAGTATCCTTTCAACCCCCGGACAATTTTTACATTTTTGAGCAAGATCACTGGCTTGTTGAAACTGCCTGTTATTAATGTAAAGAGAAGCCAATTCATTTATAGCTTCCTGGTTATCGGGCTGTAACCGGTACGCTTTTTCAAAATTAGTTTGTGCTGCATCAACTCTTCTCATAGAGAGATTAACCCTTCCATTCCCAATGTAGGCGTCTACATATTTTGGATCAAACTGTATGGCTTTATCAAAATTTTTGGCAGCAACTAAATAACGTTTTGCAGTTTGTTCGTCAGTACCTTTTTTAAAGTAGAATTTGGCGCTATCAGCCTGGGAAAATAGTTGGGTAACTGTAAACAGGGTAATAAGCATTAGTAAGAAGCTTTTCATAGTGGTAATTGAGGATTTATTAAAAACTATTTAAGTATCACTCCTCCTAACGCCGGAAGGTGGATATTTATTTCAAAAATCCTCTCTTTTTTATCAACTAATGTAACCTGTGGAGAAGGGTTTAAAACATCTCCAGTTCCCCAATATTTTTTATCGTCACTATTATAAATTTCTTTCCAGTGAGGCTTGCCTTTTGCATACACCTTCCAGTTATTATGCACGACTGGTGTCATATTTAAAATTATAAGCATATCATTATTGCTTCTTTTACCTTTTCTTCTATAACAAATAACACTTTCATTCCTGTGATTAAGGTCAATCCATTCAAAGCCTTTCGGGTCAAATTGATGCTCATACAAAGCAGGCTCATCTTTGTATAAATGATTAAGATCTTTTACACATTCCTGTAATTTTTTATGAGGTTCAAATTGTAATAATTGCCAGTCAAGCTCGCTCTTATAATTCCATTCCGATGTTTGGCCAAACTCATTACCCATAAAAAGCAATTTACCTCCGGGATGTGTGTACATATAAGTATAGAGAAGACGTAGGTTTGCAAATTTTTGCCATTCATCTCCGGGCATTTTATAAAGCATCGGAGATTTGCCATGCACAATTTCATCGTGGCTTAGTGGCAGCATAAAGTTTTCATCATAGAAATACATCATGCTGAAAGTGAATTTATCCTGGTGATCTTTCCTGAATAAAGGATCCATCTTAAAATAATTCAAGGTATCATGCATCCAGCCCATCATCCATTTCATTCCAAATCCTAAACCGCCGGAATGAGTTGGCTTTGAAACATCCGGCCAGTCAGAAGCTTCTTCGGCAATAGTTTGCACATCAGGAAAATCTCGATAAACAGTTTCATTAAATTCTTTTATAAAAGCAATGGCTTCAAGGTTACCATTTCCTCCAAATTTATTTGGTTCCCATTCTCCTTCCTTTCGTGAATAATCCAAACGCAAAATAGAATTTACTGCATCAACCCGAATACCATCAATATGAAATTTATCAAACCAAAACCTTGCGCTGCTGATAAGAAAAGATTTTACCTCTCCCCTGTCATAATTAAAAATATATGAGTTCCAATCCTGGTGGAACCCTTTGCGCATATCAGCATATTCATATGTATGTGTGCCATCAAACATGAATAAGCCATGGGCATCATAAGGAAAATGGGAAGGCACCCAATCAAGAACAACACCAATATCTTCATTATGAAAAGCATCGATCATTTCCATAAAATCTTCAGGCGTTCCAAATCTTGATGTTGCTGCAAAATATCCGGCGCCCTGGTATCCCCAACTTCCATCATAAGGGTGTTCCATTACAGGCATTAATTCTACATGCGTAAATCCCATTTCTTTTACATAAGGAACCAAACGTTCAGAAATTGATTTATAAGTATGATATGTTTCTTCGTCATTTTTATTTGGCCTCATCCAGCTTGCGAGGTGCACCTCATAAATGCTCCAGGGAGATTTGAGAGAATTATTTTTCTTTCTCTTTTTCATCCACTGTTCATCTTTCCAGCCATAATCAAACTGCCATGTTTTTGATGCTGTTTTTGGGCGCTGCTCCCAATAGTTTGCATAAGGGTCTCCTTTAAATAAAGTAACTCCCTGAAAACCCTTTATATGATATTTATAGTTTGATCCTTTAGGAATATTTGGGATAAACCCTTCCCATATTCCTGATCTTTCCAAACGAACAAATAATGGATGAGCATTGTTATCCCAATTATTAAAGTCTCCTATAACGCTTACTGCTGTTGCATTTGGCGCCCAAACAGAAAAATAAAATCCATCCGTATTTAAAACATTAGCCGCATGTGATCCAAATTTATTGTATAGCGAATAATGAGAACCTCTTTGATAATTGGTTATGTCTTCTTCATTAAATAAAGAATAATTCCAAACAGGTTTGGTGCTGTCTACAAAATGTATGTCTTCGTATTTTTTGATATACTCTTTTTTATTAATGAATTAACCAATTTCAAAGCCATCGGGCACTACCGCATTTTTCTTAACTACAACAATTCCGTCTTTTACGGTGTATAATTTATCATCACTATCGGGTAAATGCTTGCCTCCTTTTATTTTTACATCATTTCCTATCCGGCAGTGCTTATCAATAATCGCATTTTCAATATAACATCTGTCTCCAATACCTACTTTTGGCAGGCTGTTTTCCAGATCAACTTTTAATTCTTCCAACGTTTCAAAATAGTCACTCCCCATAATATAACTGTTGATGATTGTAGTGCCTGTACCTATTCTTGTTCTTATCCCGATTACACTTCCTTCAATTACTGACGCATGAATGATACAACCTTCTGCTATGAGCGCCCTTTCAAAAGTAGCACCGCTTATTTTTGCAGGAGGCAGCATTCTTGGACGGCTGTAAACTGTTTTGGTATTGCTGAATAAATTAAATGGGGGAATATCCAGAGTGAGTGCAAGATTAGCTTCATAAAATGAATAAATATTTCCAATGTCCGTCCAGTAACCGTCGTATTGAAAACTGGCTACTTTATATTTATTTATTGAATCCGGAATAATTTCTTTGCCAAAATCCGTTGCATCTTTATGCTCTTTCTGCAAAAGACCAAGTAATATTTCCCGTTTAAAAATATAAATACCCATAGAAGCAAGATAAATTCTACCTGTATCTTTCATCTCCTTGCCTGTATCGCTTTCCCACTTAGGCAGTATATCCTTTTTGGGTTTCTCAATAAAAGAAGTAATAATATTTTCATCATTTGATTTAAGAATTCCAAACTCAGGAGCTTCCCTGTCAGTAACAGGAATAGTAGCTATGGTTATATCAGCATTATTTTTTACATGGCTTTCAAACATTTCTCCAAAATCCATTTGATATAATTGGTCGCCTGATAAAATAAGCACATATTCAAATTCGTACCTTTCAATATGCCTTATCGATTGCCGTACTGCATCTGCCGTTCCCTGGAACCATGTTGGGTTATCCGGTGTTTGTTCTGCAGCCAGAATATCAACAAAGCCACTGCTGAATAAACTGAATTGATACGTATTTTTAATATGCCTGTTAAGCGAAGCAGAATTATATTGCGTTAATACAAACATTCGGTTAATACCGGAATTAATGCAGTTAGAAATTGGTATATCCACCAACCTGTATTTACCTGCAATAGGCACGGCAGGTTTGCTTCTTGCAGCTGTTAAAGGATATAACCTGCTGCCTGCGCCTCCGCCAAGAATTACTGATATCATTGATTCACTTATTGTCATAAAATAAAGTTTTAAAGTGTTTGATAAACTTCAATATATCTTCCGGCGCTGTTTTCCCAGCTAAAATCTATTTGCATAATTTGTTTTTTTATCTCCGCTGTGCGCTTTTTTTGTTTAGATAATTGAACGGCTCGGTACACGGAATTAGTAATGTCTCCTACACTAGCCTCAGTAAAGCATATGCCATAACCATTTTCATCTCCAAAATCTTTTACCGTATCATTTAATCCGCCTGTTCTTCTTACGATCGGTATCGTTCCGTAACGCATCGCATACATTTGATTTAAGCCGCAAGGCTCTACCCTGCTCGGCATTAATAAAAAATCGGCGCCTGCGTACATTTGATGCGCAAGCTTTTCATTATACCCTATCTGCGAATTATAAAATCCCATAAACTTACCATTCATTTGCCTCAATTGATCTTCTACATCAGGATCACCGCTGCCTAAAATTAAAAAATTCATTTCACCATTTATATAATATATTGAATCAGCAATTGCCTGGGGTAAAAGATCCGCCGCTTTCTCTGCAACCAATCTTCCAATAAAAATTATAAGTGGTTTTTTTTCATCCAAACCAAATCCATCACAGAGTATTTTTTTATTAGCAGCTTTACCGGTATCTTCATCCTCAACACTGTACTGTGTTTCAATATACTTATCGGTTGCCGGATCCCAAATTTCTTCATCAATACCATTTAAAATTCCCACGCATTTTCCTCTTTCATATTCAAATAACATTTCCAATCCGTTGGCATTATACCTGATCTCATTTAAATAACCGGGGCTAACCGTTGTAACTTTTGCGGCACACCTGATTCCTGCAGCCAGCGGATTAAGCGTTTTATTCCAATCCAGCAAACCCCATTTCCATTTATCCCAATCAGGCAGGTAACGTGAATTATTCCAGTCCATTTGCCCCTGGTATTCTGCATTATGAATAGTAAGAACAGTTGGTAAAGATGAAAGATTTCTGTATGCAAAACAACTTTGCATCATAAAAGGAATTAATGCAGTATGATGATCATGCACATGAATTACATCAGGCTTATGCTCCCATTTACTTATCCA